>NZ_CAMZMZ010000040.1:0-33895 GCF_947311905.1 Alteromonas sp. CyTr2
CCCCCGAACAGTTAAGAAGAGACCACAGCGATACAGCAGAAAGAAAAATGCCGCTCACCTTAAGTGAACGGCATTAGCCTTTATGGCGCTTTTTTTGTGGCTGAATACCATAGACAATGGTTTGTATTGGGCTAGTTACTTTTACTGTTACACCAAATAAAAATGCAGTGCCGTTCCTAGCGTGATGGCTAAACCAATATAGTGATTTTCAATAAACGCGGTGAAGCAGCCTTCACGCTGGCGGCGTTTAATAAGCTGATACTGGCGCACGCATAGCAGAGCCGAAAACAGCACGGCTAAGTAGTAAGGCCAAGTTGCGTTAATAGCACAGCCTATACACCACAAAATGGCAAGGGCAGCGGCCTGTAGCAGCATGACTATGAGCACGTCGTTTTTGTCGAACAATATGGCCGTAGACTTGATGCCTATTTGTAGGTCGTCATCGCGGTCTACCATGGCGTACATGGTGTCGTAAGCTACCGTCCATAATAAGTTAGCAATAAACAACCACCAGCCGTAAGCTGGAACTGTTTCTATCACAGCCATAAATGCCATAGGAATGGCCCAACCGAACGCGGCACCCAATACCACCTGCGGTAAATTGGTGTAACGCTTCATGAAGGGGTAGCTTGCTGCCAAGAGTAAGGCTACCACTGACAACGCAATGGTTTGCCAGTTAAGGAATAACACTAAGACAAATGCTAAAGCGATAAGCGCTGCAAAAAGTTGTAGTGCTTGTTTGGCCGATACTTCTCCGGTTGCAAGAGGACGCTGGGCAGTGCGCTTTACGCTACCGTCTACTTTTCTGTCTGCATAATCGTTAATCACACATCCGGCTGAACGCATGACAACTACGCCAGCCACAAAAATGAGCGTAATGCCTAAAGGCGGTAAACCTTGTGCAGCCATAAGAAGCGCCCACAGCGTAGGCCACAGCAGCAAGTAAATACCTACAGGTTTATCAAGGCGCATAAGTCGCGCATAGGCGTTCCAATTGTGCTTCATAATTGCTTTTCGCTTTCCTTTTCGTTTTTAGCAGAGCGGCTATAGGCCGGTGAGGACGGAAGAAATACCTCTGCTACTATCATGCTGTAGTTGCCTAACGTAAACAACGAGCGCCGGCCCCACAAGGTTTGATTGCTGTTAATACCAAATTGCGAAGCTGGCACTGTACACAGTTGAAACTCTGAGCGTGTAAAGCGCTTATCGTTAAACAAACGTTTTCCTAAAGGCTCTCGACCAAGATCTGAAAGCTCGCTGTCAACAAAGGCTTGAGGGATGATAGAACGTGCAAACACCCACGGCTTATGATCGCCACATAGGAGAATTTCTCGCGCTTGATAATGGGTTTCACCGTTGTCGAGTAACAACGACAGTTCATTGTCGTGAGGAATCTGCTCGTGCTGGCCAATAAGCTCTAGAGAAAAGTGGTTGCTTAAAGACTGTACTCGCTCGGTTAACGACCCAGTGTCTAACAGCCAGTTTTTTAGCTGTGCATTTGGAATTGTGATGCCAGAAGGTGCTTGCCAGTCAACCGCCAAACCCACTGGAAAAGTGGCATTAAAACTCACACGAAAAGCCCGAATAATGAATCTGTTAGTATGATAACACGTCATGTTCAATTATTTTCATTCGGTTAAACTTTTGCAGTAGTGTGTTTAATCAGAGTTTTGCTACACTACCAAGTGAATTTATTACTTTGGTGTTTCGGACTTCACTATGCTTAAGTCTTTAGTTTTACGCGTATTTGCGGTTAGTTTTTTCGTTCTTGGTTGTAACACAGCAGTGGCGCAAGACAAGGCCAACTATGCTTATTTGGGCTTAGAGCCAGAGATTGTTACCAACTACATTAGCGATAGCGCACAAAAGCTAGGCTATGTACGCGTGTCAGTTGAATTGATGATCCACGATGTTAATCAGCTTGAAATTGCTGAACACCATATGCCGTTACTTCGCTCTACTGCCATTGAAATATTCGGCCAGCAACCGGCAGAGAAGGTTAAGTCACTAACTGGTCGTGAAGACATTCGCCGCGCTATTCTTAAAGCGTTGCAAGAGCACATGAAGCAAGAGACAGGCGGCGAAGTGGTGAAGAACGTTATCTTCACCAAATACTTATACCAAGGCGGTTAAAAGTAGATAACGGGCTAAAAGGCTAACGTACGCCTTTTAGCTACATAAAACGCCACTAGCGTTTACCCGACCCAAGACTTAAGGCCCCGGCGAGCAAACATCCAGAAATAAGCCCGGCTGTATGTGCAGCATTCGCCATGTTTACCCACAAAATATCGGCATAACCTAGTACCAACCACACCAACATAAAGCCTACAATTGAATTTGGCAGCGACAAGCCCCAACTTGGTCGCAACCAGCCTAGCCACCACACAAAGCCCATTACGGCATACACCACACCAGACAAGCCGCCAAACAAGAACAGGTTGCCTTGCACAGGGTCACTAAACAGCGCTTGTGCGGCGTTCGAAATAGTGGCCGACACTAAGAACACAATAAGCAGCATGCTCATGCCAAGGGTGCGTTCAATTTTAGCTCCCAACATGCCCCACCACAGTAGGTTAAATATAATGTGCAGCGCCGAAAAATGAATGAACGCAGGGCCTAGTAATCGCCACCATTCGTGATTTTGCGACAAAATGGAAAATGGCTGCATCAATAAATGCTGTGCGATAGGGGCAAACAGTCCAAACAACGACAGTAAATAAACCGCAACACACAGAATAAATACCACCGAGGTAAAAGGCGCTTTCACGGCATCGGCAATGATATTACCCACGGAAAAGCCATTACCCGAAGGCGCCAGCCGTACGTTCTTGCCATTATCCCATGCTGCTTGCTGGTACTTCGGATCGGTAGGGTTTGCCAAAAAGCCATCTGCAATAACTTTTGCGCGGTCGAGATGGTCGTGATTATCTAATACCACCACGAACTCTTTATCGTGCTGTACTACAGCGGCCTGAATGTGCTGACTGGTTAAATAATTGGCGAGAAGATGTGCAGGACTTTGCTGATTGAACGCAATTAAAGGATGAGCCATAAGCTAGTTGTTACCCCGAAGCAGAAGAATATGAATGCGATATGACATATACCAAGGGCGCGGTATATAACCTCTTTATACTGAAATACTGCAGTAGCTGCAAAAAATAAAGGTGCACATTGTGCACCTTTATCAAATCGCTATGCCGTGACTACCGGATTTGCCAGTCGCCATGCTTCGAAGCCACCGTCCATACTATAAACGGTTTCAAAGCCTTGCTGTGCAATCACTTGGGCCGCCTGCTGGCTGCTTACGCCGTGGTAGCACACTACAACCACTGGGATATCTTTGGGCGTTTGGTCGATAAACGCTGCAAAGTTGTCGTTGTTCAGCTGCGCTGCGTTAGGCATGTGTCCATTAGCAAACGATTGAGGATCGCGAATATCCACAATGGTTACGTCACCTTGAAAGTTTGCAACGTCGTTTACGCTAATGTGTGAGAATGTTGTCATTATTGCCAGTCCAGAATAACTTTACCTGAGTGTCCAGACCCCATGGTATCAAACCCTTTCTGAAAGTCATCAATAGAAAAGGTGTGTGTGATGATAGGCGATAGATCTAAGCCGCTCTGCAGCAAGCTCGCCATTTTGTACCATGTCTCGAACATTTCACGGCCGTAGATACCTTTTATCACCAAGCCTTTGAAAATAACCTGGTTCCAATCGATGGCAACATCTTGTGGAGGTATTCCCAGCATGGCAATTTTGCCGCCATGGTTCATCTTGTTCAGCATGTCTCTGAAAGCCACCGGCACACCAGACATTTCCAGACCCACATCGAAGCCTTCTGTCATACCAAGTTCGTTCATTACGTCTTTCAAGTCTTCCTTGCTTACGTCAACGGCACGGGTTGCACCCATTTTTTTAGCAAGCTCAAGACGGTAAGGATTAATGTCGGTAACCACGACATGACGAGCACCTACATGCTTTGCAACTGCAGCAGCCATAATACCTATTGGGCCGGCACCTGTTATTAGCACGTCTTCACCCACCAAGTCGAAACTTAGTGCAGTGTGAACAGCGTTGCCAAACGGGTCAAAGATAGACGCAAGGTCGTCGCTAATGTTGTCTGGAATTTTAAACGCGTTAAATGCAGGAATAACCAAGTATTCAGCAAAAGCGCCCGGGCGGTTTACGCCTACGCCTTCAGTGTTGCGACACAAATGTACACGGCCTGCACGACAGTTACGGCAATGGCCACAGGTAATATGGCCTTCGCCCGAAACACGGTCGCCAACCTTAAACCCTTTCACTTCTTGGCCCATACCAACGACTTCACCCACATACTCGTGGCCTACAACCATAGGTACCGGAATGGTTTTCTGTGACCATTCGTCCCAGTTGTAAATGTGCATGTCGGTGCCGCAAATAGCGGTTTTGCGAATTTTAATCAGTAGGTCATTGTGTCCTACTTCAGGCTCTGGCGTGTCTTGTAGCCAAATGCCTTTTTCTGCTTTCGCTTTAACTAGCGACTTCATGAAATTACTCCCAATTCACGGCCAACTTCAATAAATGCATCTACCGCTTTATCAACATGTTCAAGGCTATGACCTGCTGACATTTGCGTACGAATGCGAGCCTGACCTTTCGGCACAACAGGGTAAGAGAAACCGATAACATAAATGCCTTTCTCAAGCATCTTGTCTGCCATTTCGCTAGCTAAACGGGCATCGCCTAGCATAACAGGAATAATAGCGTGATCTTTACCAGCTAATGTGAAGCCCGCCTCTTCCATACGCGTACGGAAATGATTGGCGTTGCGCCATAGATTAGCGCGAAGCTCGTCACCTTCTTTCATCATTTCAAACACTTTAAGCGATGCTGAAACGATAGGTGGCGCAACCGAGTTTGAGAAAAGATAAGGACGCGAGCGTTGACGTAACCACTCTACGACTTCTTTTTTGCCCGAGGTGTAACCGCCAGACGCGCCGCCTAGTGCTTTACCTAGAGTACCGGTAATGATGTCTACACGACCCATCACGCCACAATACTCATGGCTGCCTTTGCCGTTTTCGCCAAGGAAGCCCGTTGCGTGACAATCGTCTACCATTACCATGGCGTCATACTTATCAGCCAGGTCGCAAATAGAGGCTAAGTCGGCAATCACGCCGTCCATTGAAAACACACCGTCAGTGGCAATAATTTTGAAACGTGCGCCATCGGCATCAGCTTGCTTTAACTGCTCTTCTAATGCTGCCATATCGTTATTGGCGTAGCGATAACGCTTAGCTTTACATAGGCGCACACCGTCAATGATACTGGCGTGGTTTAACGCATCAGAAATAATGGCATCTTCAGGCCCTAATAGCGTTTCAAATAAACCGCCATTCGCGTCGAAGCACGATGGGTACAAAATGGTGTCTTCTGTACCGAGGAAGTCGCTGATAGAGGCTTCGAGCTGCTTGTGAATGTCTTGTGTACCGCAAATGAATCGTACAGATGCTACACCAAAACCATGGCTATCCAGGCCTTTCTTTGCTGCTTCAATCAAGCTTTCATTGTTTGCAAGACCAAGGTAGTTGTTGGCACAAAAGTTAATAACGTGCTCGCCGTTAGCAACACCAATATCCGCTTGTTGTTGCGACGTGATAACACGCTCTTTTTTGTACAAACCATCTTCTTTCGTGGCTTCAATTTGCGATTGCAAATGAGAAATAAATGCCGCAGACATGCCATTCTCCGAGTGTAGGTATATTAAAACCGTTAGTTTAATGAAAGCGCGGTAAAGGGTACACACCCTTGCGCTGTATTTAATGGGTTTGTCGACTAAGTTTGTAAATTATTCAGCACACTACATTGATGAAGCGTGCCCCTTTTGAAACGGTAAAGTCGCCCTAGGCGGATTCTTTCCAAAAACCAAACTCTACTTTGTCGCTTAACACGTCCCAAATGTTAACCTCAGGAATAGGTCTGCTGATAAGGTAGCCTTGACCCAGGTTGCAGTCGAAATGACACAGCAACTCGTACTGTTCACTGGTTTCAATTCCTTCTGCCACCACTTGCATTCCCATGTTGCGCACCATAGAAATCGTAGAGTGAACAATATTTCTATCATCAGCACTGCTGGCGATATTTGCCACAAACGAGCGGTCAATTTTGATGTAGTCGGCGGGTAACGATTTAAGATAACTCAACGACGAATAGCCCGTGCCGAAATCGTCGATAGCCAGCATGCACCCCATGTCGCGAATATTTTGCATGATGGTGGTTGCACGCTTGATATCTGATACCAATACCGTTTCGGTTAACTCTAAGCAAACTTGGTCGGGCGCTATGTCATTTTTGATAATTTGCTGCTGCAAGAATTCAGGCAAACTCGGGTCTAAGAACTGACCCGCTGACAAATTAATCGCCATCTTCACGTCGGAGTAGCCGCTATTTTTAAGCTCTCTGATTAAATAAGTTGAGCGCGTAATTACCCAGTAATCAAGCTCAAGCATGAATGACGTGTTTTCAAGAAGCGGTATGAAATCGGCTGGGGAAATATTACCCTTTTTAGGGTGTTGCCAACGCAATAGCGCTTCAAAGCCCACCAGCCTTCCCGTGTGCATCTCAATTTGGGGCTGAAGCGCTAAGCTAAACTGGTTGTCTCTTAGGGCTTCACGCGCCTCTGACTCCAGCTCAACCTTCTGCATTACTTTAAGGTTCATGGTGGCGTCATACACGCGATACTCCGCCCCTTTTTTGGCTTTGGCTTCGTACATCGCAATATCAGCATGACGCAGCAGTTCTACTGGCGTGGCGCGAGAGTGGTTGGTAATAGCAATACCGATACTGATAGAAACGTAAAAGGTTACGCCATCTACAATGATTGGCTCTTTAAACTCTTCTATCAGCTTTTTGGCTACCGTATCTACGTGCTTTTTGCTTTCGATATTTGAAAGTAAAATAACAAACTCATCACCGCCAAATCGAGATGCAATATCAGACTCTCTAATCGGCTTAGAAATACGCATAGCAGCAGCTTTTAAGAGTTTATCGCCGACGTCATGACCGTGACTGTCGTTAACCTTTTTAAAGTCATCAAGGTCCATGAACATCAGTGCCACTAACCTATCGTCGCGAATTGAACCAGCTAGCTGCTTTTCTATTTGAAACGTCAGCATATTACGGTTGGGAAGTCCGGTTAACACATCGAACATCGCCATTTTTTCAAGCTTCGCTGTGTTAATAGCCATTTGTCCGTCAAAACTTTCTAGCTGGCGCGCCAGATTATTTGCCGCGTCTTCAACTACGTCCAATTCATCTGTGAATTTGAAAATAGGCGACTTCCTTCGTTTAGCTGCAATGGTGTAAAACTCGCTAAACTTGTGTTCGGCCAGCATAGGCAAACGTTCGCTTACATCTAACAAGCGTATTCTGTATTGATTTAGGAAAAGGTAAAGCAGCGAAGAGAAGATAAAAAATAGCGCAACAGCGCTAGAAATAACGATGTACTGGTATTGTTCGTTTTGACGCACCATGGCCGACACGTCTTGCACAATAAGCAAGTAAGGATGATCACCTGATGCGTGATTAAAAGGCAATAAACTAACCAGCAACTGCTGATTTTCCAGCGCAACGTTCATGCCTCTAATAACTAAATCGTCAATTCGCCAATTATCGGGTAACGCA
This sequence comes from Alteromonas sp. CyTr2, assembly GCF_947311905.1. Taxonomy (NCBI): domain Bacteria; kingdom Pseudomonadati; phylum Pseudomonadota; class Gammaproteobacteria; order Alteromonadales; family Alteromonadaceae; genus Alteromonas; species Alteromonas sp. CyTr2. The sequence goes on from NZ_CAMZMZ010000040.1 coordinate 7,666, forward strand.
TCAAATAGAGATTGTAAGTACTGTCGATTAGCCGCAGACACTTGGCTTGCCACCCTTAATTCTGACAGCTCAGATGAGGTTTCTTTGTGCTGGACGACAGCAACTTTGTGCACATCGGTAGCGCGACTAAACAGGTATAGCAGTTCTCTCATCGACGTGGACACAACGATGACAGGCAAGGTTTCACCGTTTGCCATAATTGGAATTGAAATGTAGTGCGTGCATACCGAGTCACAGGACAATAGTGAGCGGCTTTCAAACGACGCCCGAGTGGTATTCACTAACTTTTCAATGGTTTTATTTACTGGCTGTAGCGGGTTGCCAACAACACCGTGTTCGTCAAACAAGTACAGCGATTCAACTTGAAAGTTAAGGGTCAGGTATTCACTAAGACCGCTAAGCGTTTGTTGTAGCGATTCAAGGCTATCTGCGTTGCCTCCACTCTTATGGCTGATGATATCAATAAGCGTGATCATTCTGCCGTGCAGAATGTCTTCAAAAAGCTGAACCCGTCGTTGATTACTGACTTGGTTTTCCCGTTGCTGGAGCAGAATTCGGGCGTCAGACTCCTGAATAAGAACCGTTGATATAACCACAGTTACCGTTAATACCATAGCCAACAAAATTGTGATGGTTTTAGTGGTGAAAGATACCTGAACCTTCATCTAATGCCCTTAAAACCAATACATCAATTGCACTGACCACATTTCCCAATGTTTATCGGCATGAGACGCTACATCTAAGTTCAGTAAGCTCACTACCCTTGTCGCACCTTCAACCCAATGATACTCACTTTGAAGTCGCCACTTCGGTGCAATATCCCAACGCAAGCCTAGGGTATATGTATCTTGGTAGCCAAAGTAGGCGGGGATCACGCCGTCTGTCATAGCCTCTAACTGCTTTCCATCTCGATCTGATTTGTCGTTAATGTATGTGTCGTAGCCAATAAGACCACTTATATTTTTATTAAACAAATACCTAAACTGAACAAAACCGCCCTCGCTCGTGCGTTTAAAGGCGAAACCTGGGAAGAATAGCCCTTTGCCATCCTGGACTTCCCTAACTAGCTCAGCCGACACTTCCCAGTTTTCTGCAAAATATTGCGCAGACAGCATAATACGCTCTATGTCTGCATTACCTGCAACACGGTTGTCATCCTGAGAAGGTGTGTAGCTGAAATCAGAACTCAACCAGCTGGCACCTAATTTCCATGTCATGGTAGCCGGTTGCCAGAATACGCTGGCTTGATGAACAAAGTCTTGCTTAATGTCGCCTTTTGCTTCGTCGCCGAGTAAAAAATCTCGCTGGGAGTCGTTAATATTAGAGCGACCGTAACTCCAGTTTAATTCCCAGATGTTCTGAGTACCATAGTGTGACAAACTGGTTTGGATACCGTTGCTTCCCAAAGCAACGTCGCGAAACCCGTCAAAATACACAGACTGGGGAAGGACAGACGTGTAACGTGTTTGTGGCACATCTCTGGTCACTGAATGCAGCCAGTGGCGGTTTTTGAAGCGCCCAAGGTGGACTTGCCCTTGCCACTTACCGGGCAAGTCAGGCAATTTCCAGTCAATAAACAAATAATCTAAACGAGCGCCCTGCTCAAAACGATTCCCGCCGTCTAAATAATTAATTTGCCCTGCAACAGAGATATTTTCCGCTATTCGATAGTAACCATTTAGCCCAACTTCGGTGAGCTCACTTGTTATTGCGTTATCGTCAGTTATAAAGTTACTTCCATTTGACTGAGTAACACCTTGAGAGACATAACCGTGCCACGAAAAATCTCCTTGTGAAGCAAGGACAGGCATGCTTATCATTCCAAACGCGAGAGCGATGTATTTATTCATTCTGTTCCTACCTCTACGCGTCTTAATTTAACAATTTCGGTATGTTCAACATAGCCGATAGCGCCTGTGGTACTTTCTAACGCCTCGATCAACGCTTGGTAAGACGTGACCCTAACGGGTGTAACGCCCTGCCCAGAATAGGTGATTTGATCCCATAAGCGAGATAATTGATAAGGGAACATCTGAAGTACTTCACGACAAAACTGCTTGTGGAGCTCATCGTTATCTTGCAATACAAATACCGTGATTTTAGTGCCATCGCTCCAATATTGACGATGGCCGGTAAATATCTGGCGAAGCTCAGAGCGGTTTAGCTCTGAAACCATGACACTCTCATTAACCATGACGTTTAGTTCTGCTGCGTGTGCGGCAGGCACGCCTGAAAACAGTGCAATATTCAGTAATAGCACCAGTCTAAATTGAGTATAAGCAAGAACAGTGGATAGCCATCGCAAAGCGGGCTTTTTCATTCAGTAACGACTCCCTGTTATTTCAAAGGAACACTTCGCAACGCTAAGTGTAGATAATAGTTGATAGTTTTACCTTACAATTAAGTAAATTAAGCGACAATTAGCTTGTGATGGTGCCCTGGTCTATCAACAGTATTTTTTCCTATTGTTCGTATCTATTGGCATGCGCTAGGTGAAGCCTATTTGCTCGAGTATTACCTATTCGCGCCAAATAAATGCTTATTTTTCAGATAGAACTCTCCGGGCCGCCGCAATTTAACATGCTCATTCCAAAATGATGAATATGGTCAACGATACTCGCGTATGAGCATAACGACTTAGGTTTTTATACTTAAGACGTTGAATTAGATTCATTATTTCAACAAATAATCTTAGTACGTAAAAACTATGAGCGCGTAAACAGACTTTTTTACCTCTGAAACGCGGTCGTTGCTGAAAAACCAAAATAAATCATTAGAATAAAGAATTTACCATAAGTTGTGGGCGACATGGCGACAATACGACGAGACATAGGTGCTGGGCACCACTTTATTTTCGACGACACTTTAGTCAGTCATCCCAACGCGGAGATGTTTACCCCCGACTTTTGGCAGCTTCAAGACAAAATAACAGGTCAAGCCAAGGGACGTGGTACAACCATTTTCATTGAGCATGAGGGTCAGCGCTGGGTTTTACGCCATTTCAAACGTGGTGGCTTGGTGGGCAAAGTACTGAGCGACCAATATCTGTTTATTGGTGTTGAGCGTTCTCGCCCGTTTGAAGAGTTCAGGCTGCTCGAATATATGCGAGCACAAGGTCTTCTTGTGCCTGTTCCTGTTGCGGCGCGTATACACCGCCGAGGCCTGATTTACCGCGGCGATTTAATTACTTTAAGTATTCCAAATAGCAAAGATTTACACCACGCACTGTGCGATAAACCACTGGATAAAGATGAGTGGTATGAGGTTGGCCGAGCGCTGGCAGCTATGCACAATTGTCAGGTGTACCATCATGATGCCAACGTTCGAAACATCATGATTGATAGCGATAAGCAAATATGGCTTATCGATTTCGATCGCTGCGAGCAGCGTCAAGGTAACAGCTGGAAACAGGGTAATTTAGACCGGCTGCTGCGCTCTTTACATAAAGAGAAAGCAAAGAACCCTGTCTTTCACTGGCAAGAGAGCGACTGGTCAGCGTGTATGAATGGTTACCGCGAGGCAGTGAAGTAATAAAAGCACATGTGGTAAGCGGATTGGTATACGCTAATAATGTGTTACATTAGCCACGTTGAACACATAAACCCTCTACAACGAAAAGATTCGACTTTATGCACACTAGAGCACTTTACCCTGGTACTTTCGACCCGATCACTAACGGTCATGCCGACCTTATTGAACGCGCATCTCAGTTATTTTCTCATGTGATTGTAGCGATTGCTTCTAACCCAAGTAAAAAGCCACTGTTTACGTTAGAAGAGCGCGTAGAAATGATAAAAAAAGTCACTGCTGACTTACCAAATGTCGAGGTAGTGGGGTTTACTGGTTTATTGGCTGATTTTGCTGACGAACAAAATGCCACAATTCTCATTCGTGGTTTACGCGCAGTTTCTGATTTCGAATACGAGTTTCAACTCGCAAATATGAATCGCCGTTTAAATCCCAAACTAGAAAGTGTCTTTCTTACTCCTGCAGAGGAGAATTCATTTATCTCGTCCACCCTAGTAAAAGAAGTCGCTCTTCACCGCGGTGCAGTGAGTGGCTTTTGCCACCCAGTAGTTGAGAAAGCTTTAAAAGACCGGCTGAGCAAGAAAGGTTAAGCACCAATAGTAAGTGTATTAGCGTTGGCAGTGAGTACAGAAAAAGGTATTTCGCTGCCCAATAACCTTACTTTCAATGGCTTTGCCACACACTTCACAAGGCTCGCCTTTTCTCCCATACACATTCAAGTGCTGTGCAAAATACCCAGGCTTACCGTCGGTTTGCGCAAAGTCTTTTAATGTTGTGCCGCCTTGTTCAATGGCTTTGGCCAATACTTGCTTAATGGTTGCAGTTAACGACTGATAGCGAGCAGCGCTGATGTTGCCTGCGGCTCTTCGCGGGTCTATACCAGCTAAAAAGAGTGCTTCGTTCGCGTAGATGTTTCCTACACCTACCACAATGGCGTTATCCATAATGAAGTTTTTAACGGGGCCTTTTCGATTGCGCGATAGTTTAAATAAGCGCTTATCGTCAAAGTCGTCTGTAAGCGGCTCTGGACCCAAGTTATCAAGCATGGCTATTTGCATATCAGGGGCCTGAAATAACACTGCACCAAAGCGTCTTGGGTCGTTAAAACGTAAGCACTTACCTGTGTTTAAAACAATGTCTACATGGTCATGCTTAATAATTGGTGTCGACGCATCGATAACGCGTAACTTACCCGACATACCTAAATGTAAAATTAACGTGCCTTTGGCTGTTTCAATAAGTAGATATTTAGCGCGGCGTTTTACAGCAATAACGCTCTGCCCTTCAACGTTCGCTACCTCTTGTGGAATGGGCCAGCGCATTCTTCGCTCACGCACCACCACCTGCGTAATGGTATTGCCAATAAGATGTGGAGAAACGCCCAAACGGCTTACTTCAACTTCTGGTAGTTCAGGCATTTACAGTATCCAAGGTAAAAGATTATCAAGTTCGGTGTTGGTTAATGTGTACCAATTATTTTCAAATTTGATCACAACGGGTGATGTATTCGGATAGATGGCGTAAACATTGCCGTTATTATTGCCTGCGAGCCATACTACGACGATATAAGGCTGTACGTTGGTAATCGCTTCGGGTACGTCCGTGGCCGGCTCAAGCCTTGCCCGCTGCCAATGTGAAAACTGAACATCCGGCTTGATGGCGAGGACTGTATTTTGGCCTGACTGGCGCCACTGCTGTCCAACTCGCTCTAAGCTATGGCCATCGTGCTCTATTTTTAACACATAAGCGTCTTCAGGTAGCAGGCTGCGAGATTGAACAACGTCCTTCTTAGGTACAAGACTGTCTAAGTTGAACAGTGCAATCATGATAAGCATGGCAATAATGACCACGTTATTCATTGCTCGCTGAGAAATTCTAGCCACCTGACTTTCCGTTAAATATGAGTCCTGAAATTAGGAATATAGTAATACCTAGCCAATATATAAGCTAATTCAATTCAAAGAAAACCTAGGACCTGCTGGAAAAAAGTAAGTGGGAGAAAGCAGTGATCGCAAGACAAACTCAAGGGATCGTGGACAGTCGAATATGGGATCTGGTGGGATCGTGACGTGATGAAGTAGAAATATCTTCTTCAAAAAGCAAAAAACCCAGCAAGGGCTGGGTTTTCGTGGAGACAAAAGCAAGCTAATTACTTGATTTTGGCCTCTTTGAACATAACGTGCTTACGCACAACGGGATCATACTTTTTGATCTCCATTTTGCCAGGCATGTTACGCTTGTTTTTATCAGTAGTGTAGAAGAAACCTGTACCTGCTGAAGAAACTAGTTTAATTTTATCACGCATTGTCGGCTTCCTTAGATTTTCTCACCACGGGTACGGATGTCAGTTAGTACTGAATCAATACCTTTCTTGTCGATGATACGCATGCCTTTTGCAGACAAACGTAGTTTTACAAAACGGTTTTCGCTCTCAACCCAAAAACGGTGTGTTTGAAGGTTTGGCAAAAAGCGACGACGAGTCGCATTTCTTGCGTGTGAACGGTTATTACCAACCGTTGGACGCTTACCTGTTACTTGGCATACTCTTGACATTGTATTTGTCTCCAGAACAACGATAACTGTCGCGTCAGTTAATCCCAAGCGCTCAAACAGTGGTTGGGTCAAATGACGTATTACTATAAATTAGAGGGCGCATTTTATACAGCAAAGGCAGGATCATTTCAATAAGAAAGTACAAAAAGGTTACTTTTTGGCTTTTTTTTGCTCGAAAAACTACCAGCTCTCATTTTTCACGGCCCGTATTGTACTTTTCCCTAAGCGGTTAGGCTATGAATAAATACGCAATCTACGCTTTAATTTTATATTCGCATTGCAGCATCTAAGACATCCGCACGAGAATAAACGCCACGCGAACGCGGCGTATTTCTATTTAATCAAAAAATGGTGACCTTATTTCAGTCATGTCAATCAAACGAGTGGGTCGACGCAGCATTTGACCGCCATCACGAGAAATCGGCACCCATGGGAATAATCCGCGACCTTTAGTAGGTTCTAACAAGAACAGATCTGTAGGTATGGAAATGTAGAAGCCTTTGGTGAAGCTTCCCTCGCCGTATTCTTCTGACGATACATCAGTGAATGCCGCATAAGCACCAACAATGATACCGCTATCGAAACGCTTCGCATAATCGATATTCACGCCTTTATCTTTGGCTAAGAATTGTCCAGCACTTACGGTAATTTGCGTGTCGTCTAAGAATTCTGGCTGCCAATAGACACTGGCGTGTCCAGTGACCGCTGTGTAGTCTTCCAGACCTGTTTGACTGTAAGGATCGCGCTGTTTTACGTAAGCGATATCAAGTCCGTAAGCTAGATTACTATCAACGGGACGATACAGTATTTCACCGCCTACACCAGCAAACATGGTTTCTAGATAACCCGCGTACGCTTGAGCATAGAGGTCTTCTGCAATGGTGTCTTTGTAATGTAAGAATGTTGTATCTAGCCATACATCGTTTGCTGACACATATTCACGAACTCGAGTACGCACGCGAGGTAGCGACACTTCTTCGTTGTCTACCAAGTAGTTAAACTTGTCGAAGTTATCTAGAAGCGTAACCCTGGCGCTGCTCATGATTGCGAAGTTTTCGTTAAAGGCATAACCGCCGTTTAGCAATAATCCGGTTTGATACAGATAGAAATCTTCTGGGTTACCGAATGATTGGGTAAAGAAGAAATCTGCGCTGTAGTAGAAGCCAGATGTATTGGCAGGATCATAGGCGTCGAGCACTTCTTTTGAAGGTGATGTTCTGACATAGGTTTCAGTGATATCTGCGTCAACAGATTCGTAACGCGCTGCAGCAATAAAGGCCTCGGCATCCACCTGCGTGTCTACTAAAGGAAGACCTGCGCGATTGTCTACTACATGATAGGTTTTTACGGAATCTGGAAGCTCTGAGGCCGCCACGCGACCAATTCGCTCAATGGCTTCATCCTGGTCACGATAGGCAACCTGTGTACCGTAAAACGTAGCGCTGTCCTCTTTAATTTCAGCATCAGACAGTACAAAGCCCCCCGACCGGTAAAGGTCATTGTAAAGACGGGATTTATCAACATCTTTCACGTCTTGTGGCACCTTTCTACCCATCAGGTTCTTAGGTGGTTCATCGAACTTTATTTGCGAAGCCGTATTCATATTAAAGCGATAAGTAACGCCGAAACCAACGGTATTACCTCGTTGATAGTTCAACGTGAAATCGAAGTCTTTATAACGATACACTGCACCAACATTCCAACGAGAATCTTGCTCTAGCTGTCCAGCTCTGTCACGAGAATAATCATTCCCTTCGAACTCAAGCTTTAGCGTTAGCGGCTCCCATGGTGTCTGGTATTCCACACCACCGAAAAATGCGGTTGTTCCTTTGAAAAACTGGTCGTAGTCTACCTTACCACCGCGGCCAGAGAAGCCCCCTGGGCGTTCACAGAAGCTGTCTTTAAGCTCGCAAAACGGGTTGCTGATGTCATCGGCTGTACCAAGGTATCCCCAGCCTAAGCCAAGGTGAAAGTCGAATGGACCGATAGATTTACTGGCGTTGACGTATTCACTTTCAAAAAAGCCTGTTCCACCAAAGTCTCTGAAGCCGATACTGATATCTGGCAAATAGTAGCTTTCTTTCCATAATCTGAATTTAACGTCTAAGCCTTTATCTTTCAGCGTTTGATCACCACTGAATGATTCAACTTGACTGTAAAGTCTTGTGCGCACGTCAGTATAACGGGCAGTTGCTTCCATCCAATCATAAAGCTGAATGTTAACAGACCAGAAGCGATATTCGCCGTTGTCGGTATAGTTAATGGCCATTCCACCTTCGTCTCGCATACGAGCCGTTGGTGTTTGAATAAGACCATTTCCGCCCTGCACCATCTGCGAAGGAGTAACGCGAACTTGAGTATCAGCAAAAGCGGTAGAAGAAAGCGCGCTGCCAATTACAAGCGCGAGTGTTTTTTTCTTAGAAAGTAGTGGCGCACTCATTGAGGTAAAACCCTATGTACTGCTAAAGCGGCTACGCGCTCATTTAATTGCTTAAGTTTATTGCTAAAGAGTTCTGATGAGATAGGAACATAGACTTGGCTGCCCGGCATAAGCTGCCCAAAATCTAAATTCCAATAAGCAATACCCTTTTCTTCAATATTTCCCATTGGATCAATTACGTAGACATGACTTCTGTCGGCATCAACCGCTTTTTTCACCGTGTGAACAGCCGTATAAACCGACGTATCGCTTTGATGCTTGTACGCACCAGGCTTTACAACAGCGCCAGAGAAATGCACAACGTCAGGTCTTCCATTTAGTCGAATCCAGTATTTACCTGGCTGAAACATAGGGTTGTCTTCAAAAAACAACCTTGCTCGATTGTAGGAAATTGGCATGTCTATGCGTGTAGACACCGTCCATGAGCTTACCTGATCATAGAGATTTTGAAGGGCTTTATGTGTTTCAGAATCGGCATCAAATTGATTGAGCAGTCCGCTAATTTGAGATAGCGCTATCTCTTTCTCTTCTTCAGCTTTAGGATTAGCTAAATCAAAGGCTGAAGCTGAAGGCCAGTACCAATCACCATTATCAGCGACAATGGACAGTACGCTTGATAGTCGTATTGGCCTGTCGAACTGATAGGTTTGCTTGTTTATCATGACACTAACAAGGTTATCATTTGCATATAACTTGGTAGCTGCAGTAAGGCCTAGGGCAATAAAAAGCGTATAGATATACTTCATTATTGCGTTGCTCCTTGTGTCTTCATCTCACGTACTACTCGGCTTAAATAAACCATATCGTAAACGTCTCCTTCAGGGCTGAACTGCTGCTTTGAGGCCAGAAGTTCCTTCGAGTATTTGTGCAAGAAATACGTGTTTTCCCACGACAACCCTACGTCGATAAATGGCGTGTATTCAGAAAATTCTACGGTTTCGATAACCTTAATTACCGGAACAGAAAAACCTAAATATTCGCGAGTTTCTTCCCCTTCTATTCGCCAAGAAGAGTCAACCGGCACACCGTAACCGATGGAAGCAATATCAACTTTGCGTTTCCAATTGAATGGCAGAACATTGTTGGTGGCAAGCGGGTTGTGCTGAAGATTTCCCGTGTAGTATAGGTCGTGATCCAAACCTTCAGTTTTAACGATAATACCGTGGTGCATGGTGAAGATGACTTTATCACCAGATACCCACCGGTACTTTTCACCATCGATATACGCAAGGGCAAGCGAGGCTGCATCTCTTCCGCCCGCTTTAATTTGCATAAGATCAGCTTTACTAGCAGCAATCTCTTCAACGGTATAACTAACTGTTCTATCTTTTAGCGCGAGCTTCAGCGTGTTGTAATACGCTAGTGACGTGGTGGAACATCCGGAAAGAAAAAGGCAAACAACACCCGAAAGGGCAAATAAAGTGTGTAGTTTCATTAAAATGCGCCGACAAAAACTAAAAACAAATGAACTTTGCTATAAAAATAAAAAAAGCCGCTAAAAAAAGCGGCTTTTTCGAATACTCTTAAATTTACTGTACGGTCGGTGCGTAAGTAAATGTAACAGGTACGGTGATGGTTTTTGTTACAGAACCAGAGGTAGTTACAGTAACAGTTTCGGTTGTACCTACGCACACACCATCAACGATTTGGTCGTCACCTTCACAAGTAGGTTGACCTGGAGTAGTGCCGCCATTTCCTGGTGCATCAGCAGAGTTGTTGTTTACAACACCCGCAACGATACCCGCAACAACAACACCAGACGCGATCACACCGCCGCTTACGCCGCCGATGCCAGTAGTACCACTACCACCTTCACCGTCTTGTGCGTTAACGCCTGCAACCATAGTTGCAGCTGCAAATAATGCAATGATTGACTTCTTCATAACAGTCCTTTAATAAAATAACCCACTAAATCCTATGCTAAATCATTTTCAACCATTTGACTAGATTATAATCGACAAATGACTTAGATTTCTTATCTTAACAAGCCTCGCTGTGCGAATGAAACAGTTTCTTTATCACCAACCACAAAATGATCTAAAACTGGCACATCGATCGACGCCATTGCGCTTTTGATCTCTGCGGTTAATCTTATATCCGCATGACTAGGCTCAGCAACGCCTGAAGGATGATTATGAACCAAAATGATCGCGGCTGCATTATCGATCATTACTTGTTTGATCAATTCTCTTGGATAGACCGCTGCACTGTTTATCGTACCGTTAAACATAGTACGAAAAGCAATAAGCTGATGTTGGCTATCAAGCATTAAAAGCGCGAACTTCTCACGTTCACAGTCTCTTAGCTTTGCCTGTAGATAACGTTTAGTATCATCTACATTATTAAAAACGTCCTGACGCTTCAGCTTTATTTCCAAATTGCGTTTAAATATTTCAAAGCCCGCCTGAAACTGCGCATACTTGCACGGTCCAACTCCCGTTATTTTGGCAAACCGTTCTTTCGTTGCTGTTACCACACCCCGTAAGCAGCCTAGCTCGTTGAGAAGTTCATGTGCCACAGACACAGCGCTTTTTCCTTTCACACCTTTTCCCAGCAAGACAGCGATGAGTTCAGCATCACTTAAGCTTTCAGCCCCATGCTGCAATAGTTTTTCTCTTGGCCTTTCATTCTTTGGCCATACTTTTATCGACATTCATCTAGCCCGACTATTCTATAAAAGGTTGTTTATAGATGAATGGTGACAAAGAAACGACTGTATAAAAGGCGGGTTTATCATTGACTTTTGACACCTGTAGGCACTGCTTATCTGCCACAGTTGAAACAAGACCTACTTTCGTTCAGCTATCCGATTTTTTGTCACCATGGTAGGCTAACGCTAATTTCGAGATTTTGTGTTCTTCTATGTCTATTGCTAACAAAAATATTTTGCTAGGTGTTACTGGCGGGATTGCCGCTTATAAAGCACCTGATCTTGTGCGCAAGCTTACTGCGTTAGGCGCAAACGTGCGTGTGGTTCTAACAGACTCTGCCGCAGAATTCGTTAGTTCATTATCACTTCAGGCTGTGTCAGGAAATCCAGTGCATCGTCAGCTGCTTGATCCTGCTGCTGAAGCCGCAATGGGGCATATTGAATTGGCAAAGTGGGCTGATATCTTACTTGTTGCCCCCGCAACCGCAAACACCATTGCTAAGCTTGCTCACGGTATGGCAGATGACTTGCTGACTACACTGTACCTTGCAACAACAGCGAAACTCTTTATTGCTCCTGCCATGAATCAACAAATGTGGAAAGCGGTAGCAACAAAGCGCAACATCGATATTTTAAAAGAGCACGGCGTAACCTTTATTGGCCCGGCAAGTGGTGAACAAGCCTGTGGCGATGTGGGTTCAGGTCGAATGGTTGAGCCTGTTGATATTGCCAATGTAATAAATGACGCAGAGAGAGACGCTTTATCCCTTTCTTCGTCGCTAAAGGCGTTATCGGGAAAGAATATTACGATAACAGCGGGACCAACCAGAGAGCCTTTGGACCCTGTACGATATATTTCAAATCACAGCTCAGGAAAGATGGGGTTTGCCATCGCTCAGGCAGCAGCACTCGCGGGGGCAAATGTAACCTTAGTGGCAGGTCCTGTGTCGCTTGAAACGCCCGAACGCTGTGACCGTATTAATGTCACTACCGCAGAGGAAATGCTTAATACTTGTCAAACGCTTAAAGCCTCCACAGATATATTTATTAGTACGGCTGCTGTAGCAGATTACAAGGCCGTGAGCGTTGCCGACAATAAAATTAAGAAAACCGGTGATGAGTTAACACTTACTTTTGTTAAAAACCCTGATATTCTAGCGAACATATCCACCAGCCAAGACAGACCATTTTGTGTGGGCTTTGCGGCCGAAAGCCAAAATGTAGAAGATTATGCGCGCTCGAAGCTAGCCAAAAAGAAGCTAGACATGATTGCGGCTAACGATATTACTGCCGAGGGTCTGGGGTTTAACAGTGATAAAAATGCACTGCACGTAATATGGCAAGATGGTGATAAACGATTACCTGCAACCAGTAAAAGCGAGTTAGCGGGTCAATTACTTGCACTTATTGCAGAGCGCTACACTTTAAACAATAAAAACTAACAGATGCTTATTAAGTGTCGATAATAAAAACGATAAATATAAACGCTTTGGTGTAAGCCAACTTAACATGGAGCCCGAGTTGCTATAACTCGGTAGCGGAGGAAATACTTTCGTATGCCTGCTGTCAAAAAAACAAATCGCAGAGCTCAAATTCTGCAAGCACTTGCTGGAATGTTAGAAACCAGCCCAGGTCAACGTATCACTACTGCTAAATTAGCGGAAAAAGTGGGAGTGTCTGAAGCGGCACTTTACCGTCACTTTCCAAGTAAAGCGCGAATGTTTGAAGGGCTTATCGAGTTTATTGAAGAAACACTTTTCACGCGCATCAATAAGATTGTGAATGAAGAGAAAGACTCGCTTACGCGTTGTCAGCTTATTCTTCATCTTATTTTGGGCTTTGCTGAGAAGAACCCGGGTATTACTCGAATATTAAATGGTGATGCGTTAATGGGTGAACAAGACCGGTTGCGCGCGCGCATAGCAAAGCTTTTCGAGCGTTTAGAAACGCAGCTTAAACAAGTGCTAAGAGAGCGCAAGCTACGGGAAGGTAAAACCCTTTCTGCAGATGAAGCGATTATCGCCAACATGATGATTTGCTACACCGATGGCCGTATTAATGGCTTTATCCGCAGTGGATTTACGCGTAAGCCAACCGAGCAGTTCAATGAACAATGGGCTGCTTTCAAGCAAATGTTTGTTTAGAACCCAACTAAGTTACGACTAAGGGTTACGACTAAGGCGCTTTCAAGCGCCTTTTTTCTTGCTTGTTCCCATCCTATATTGCATTGACACCTTTCAAAATTAATGTGAAAAGTGTGATGAAATCAAATAGCTGCCGAGCTCAGCCCTCAGCGTTCCAACATGCACATAATTCATTATTTCAGTCACTGTCCGTAAGCTACAGGCACAAAAAAAGCAGCATAAAAATGCTGCTTTTTAATGTTTAAATAAATATGGACTTACTTGCTAAACGTGTTTCCAAAGAAATCGCCGTCGTTCCACTTAGGCTTGTTCTTTTGGTTTGCTAGTGTCCAACCAATTTGCGCGTTAACCTTGGTGAAAGTCTCTGCCGCATTCCAGTTGAATGGCTGGTTAATGTCGTCGCTAGGCTTATGGTAGTGCGTAGATAAGAACTGACCAAACACCTTGCTGCCATCTACGTTAGGATCTTTAGACTTCAGACCCGGCACCATAAACACTGAAGGCACACCTTGCTTTACAAACGCATAGTGATCTGAGCGAGTGAATAACGCTTGCTCAGGCCATGGGTCAGGGCTTAGTTCAATGTTGGCATTCGCCGCCGCTTTTTCCACTGACTCTTGCAAATCACTGTGGTTCGCGCCAAACGCAATAACGTCTGCAAACTCGTAAGTCAAAATTGGCATATCTAGATTTACGTTCGCCACCATTGAAGTAACCGGTACAGTTGGATTACGAGCAAAATAGTCTGCACCTAGCAGGCCCTTCTCTTCACCCGTTACCGATACGAACAGAATTGAGCGCTTTGGCTTTTCTTCCATTTCGCTAAACAGGCGTGCAGTTTCTAACATCACTGACGTACCAGACGCATTGTCCATGGCGCCATTGTTAATGTTGTCTTTCTTTACGGTCTTGGCAAAACCAATATGGTCAGAGTGAGCAGAGAAAACCACATACTCGTTTTTAAGCTCTGGGTCAGAACCTTCAAGTACACCCACAACATTTGGGCTAGTGATGGTGTCGTGTACGCTCGTCTTACTGATATCAACCACACCGTTTAACGCAAAGCCTTGCGGTACTTTGTCGGCTTCAAGCTGTGCATAAACGTCATCAAGGCTCTTTTCTGCGCCTTCAAATAACTTACGCGCAGCGCCTTCACTCATGTAAGCGCCACCTTTAAGCTGAGAAAAGCTGTTTGCAGGCTGACCACTGTCGTCTAACCATGCCATACGCGGCGTATGGATGTAGTTCAAACGGCTTTGATAAGGGCGTACCTTTTCATTTTTAGGCGTTGTGATAGTGATCATGCCAATAGCGCCATTGTCTACCGCATACTTTTGCTTTTGATAGCCAGACGCAAAGTGAGCGCCCTCTTCTGATGGAAAGTCGCTTGGCTTACCAGCAAGCGCTACAACAACCTTACCTTTTACATCTAAGTCTTTGTAATCGTTGTGAGATAGCTCATCAGCCACAATGCCGTAGCCCACAAAGACCATTTCACCTTTTACATTAGCTTCAGTGCTAAGCAAACTTGGGCTAGCTAAATACTCTTTCGGATAGTCAAACTCGACGGTTTCGCCGTTTTGCGTGAAAGTAAACTTGGGAGACTCTTGAACCAGATTCGCTTTGCGAAACGCTACGTTTTGCATGTAGCCGTCTGTACCCGCTGGCTTCAAACCATATTTAGCAAATTCGGTCGCAATATATAGCGCCGCAATTTCATGGCCACGAGAGCCCGTGTCACGACCTTCAAGCAAATCATCTGCTAGGAAAAACAGGTGCGATTTGATTCGCTGTGTATCAGGGTTAAAAGCATTGTCTGTCGATGCGTGGTTATGGGCAGTAGCAGCAAAGGTCATTGCTGTCATTGCACTACCTATAAGGAGTTTTTTTATCATTCTAATTTCACCATATAACTAAGTGTGCATCATGGTAACGCAGTTGATAGGCGGAATACCATTAAACTACTAACGTTTACCATGTGTTTCCTACCGTTGCTCGCATTTTATGAGCAAGGTAAAATTGTTAACCACATACCGGCTCAGCTTCCGGGTGTTTTTATATTTTTTAGTGAAGAGCAGCATCTATGTCAAAAGACGACATTCTTTACCGCGTTCAGTTCATCAGCAACGGTGAGCGCTATGAGTTATACGTAAAAAGCCTTATGCAGGGCGCTTTGTTTGGCTTTATCGAGATAGGTGACTTTGTGTGGGATACTCACACAAGTGTTGTTGTAGACCCTAGTCATGAAAAGTTGAAAACCGAATTTTCTGAAGTAACAAAAACTTATGTACCGATGCACAACATTTTGCGCATTGACGCCGTAAATAAAAAAGGTTCAGCCAAAATTACTAAATTAGAAAATAAATCTGATAAAGTAACTGCTTTCCCTAGTCCAATATATACACCAACGAAAGAGTAACCGCCGGGTCATTCCGGTGAAGGTTGCCGGAGACCCTTATGTATCGCTATGTTTTAGCAGCATTATTATTTATTTGCAGCGTTAGCTCATCTGCAAAGGACCTTAACGATGAAAGCTTGTATCAACTACTTGATGACATTTGGCAATACGAGCTTTCGGTTTCCCCGCTTCTAGCTTCTCGCGAAGGCGATACTTCACTCGCTCACGTATTACCAGACAACTCTCCCAAAGCCCTGAAAGCACAAAATGAACAATGGCGTACTTTTCAAAAGGCCTTAAGTCAGTATAAAAAAGAAGACATCTCTACTGATGCTTATATTGCCTTGCTGATGCAACAATATCGTTTAGCTAACTATGTGGACGAATATACGTATCGCGCGCATTTAGTGCCTATCAATTCAGAATATGGCTTTCACGGTGCAATGGCCTCGCTTCCTAATTTATCCACCTTTAAGCGCGTAGAAGATTATCAGGCCTACATTAGCCGCCTAAATGCGCTTAAGCCTTATTTTGACCAACAAATTGCGTATATGAAACAGGCGCTAAAAGAAGGCTACACGCAGCCTAAAGTCGTGCTGAAAGGGTTTGAGAACTCGGTGGCGTCATACATTGTTGAAAATGCCGAGGACAGTGGCTTTTATTCTCCATTTACCCGTTTTCCAGAGTACTTTACTGCCGAGCAAAAATCAGCGCTAACGGAGCAAGGCAAGGCAGCCATAAACAGCAGCGTATTGCCTGCATATCAAATGTTCTACGATTTCATGGTAGACGAATACATTCCCAACGCCCGTGAAGATATTGCCGCGAATAACTGGCCTGATGGCGTGGCGTATTACGCCAATAGAGCCAAGCATTACACCACCACGGATATGACGCCTCAGGAAATCCATGATTTAGGTTTGTCTGAAGTAAAACGCATTCGCGCGCAAATGCAGCAAATTGTGGATGAGCTTGGCTTTGATGGCGACATTAACGACTTCATTGCGTTTTTACGCGAAGACCCGCAATTCTATGCCACCAGCGCTGAAGATTTACTAAAAGAGGCGTCGTTCATTGCAAAGAAAATGGACGCAAAGCTTCCTTCGCTCTTTGAGTATCTGCCAAGAACACCCTACGGTGTAGCGCCTGTACCAGACGCTATCGCGCCCAAATATACAACGGGCCGTTACATTCATCCTAGCCGCGATGATCAGCCAGGATATTACTGGGTAAACACGTATGCCCTCGATAAGCGCCCTTTGTATGCATTGCCTGCACTGACCTTGCACGAAGCAGTGCCTGGCCACCATCTTCAAATATCGTTGGCAGCAGAGCTTGAAGACTTACCTATGGTACGTCGTAACACCTATATTTCAGCGTTTGGTGAAGGCTGGGGTCTGTACTCTGAGTTTTTAGGTATTGAAGCAGGTATTTACGAAACGCCGTACGACAACTTCGGTCGCTTAAGCTACGAAATGTGGCGTGCGTGTCGCTTGGTTGTGGATACCGGTATGCACACGATGGGCTGGAGCCGTCAACAAGCGGTTGATTATATGATGGAAAACACCGCGCTTTCAGAACACAACGTAAATACTGAAATAGACCGCTATATCTCTTGGCCAGCGCAAGCCTTGTCTTACAAGATTGGTGAAATCAAAATTAAAGGCCTTCGCAAGAAAGCAGAGAAAGCATTAGGCGAGCGTTTTGATGTGCGTAAATTCCACCGCGCCGTGTTAGAAAACGGCTCAGTTCCACTGTTTATCTTGGAGCAAAACATCAATACGTTTATAGAAGAACAAAAGGCACAATAAACATGATCGTTGCATTTGGTGTTATTGGATTACTTATCCTGTTTTTAATTTACTTTGTGCTGCGAGCGCAGAATTTACAGAAAGAGCTGGCGCTATTGCGTCACTCGAATAAACAGACCAACAACAAGGTTACGTATGCTTATCGCAACCTTGTTCTTGTTACAGATGCGTTAGAGAAAAATCTTACTGCGCGTATTGAAAGTGCCTATAAAAGCCGCCTTATCGACCAAACTCAATACAATGCGCTGCACCCGCTTATGCGCAACTTTTCGACTATCGTCATGGCCTGTTGTGAGAAAGGGATGTCATTTGAGGAGTCACTGAATAAGGTGCTGCTTAATGAAGAAGTGACGCTTGAGGAAATTCGTGAGGTGGTGAAAGCATTCCCTAGCAACGTACGTATGGTGTGGTCAAAAAATACGGCCGACGGCTTCATTGCTTTTTGCCAAACCGTTACAGCAACAGTAAGTGGCACGACTACAAAGGCTCAAAAAGAACCATCTGAAGAGTAACATTTTACTCTATGTCTCTCGTTAGCGCTTATACAGCGCTAACTGTATGGCAGGGTCGTCTGCTTTGCTATGTAGTAAGGCCTGCGACCCTAGCCATGTTCCCACTCTTTTAAAAGTTTAATCTTTTTACCTTTCCAAACTAATCAGTAAGTTAGCGTTTAAAACAACAAGTCAAAAACCTTTTGTCTTGAAAAGGGTTATTGCTGCACTATAATACTGTATAAAAATACAGTTTATTTTGAGTGCCATGAATAAATCGTTATCCGTGCTTAATAACCACCCGCATATTTGGCGGGCCAGAGATCAGAGACAAAGTGAAACCAAGTTTTCACTGGGTTTTCCGCGTCTGGATAAAGCACTTAACGGTGGCGTTACATCTACAGGTCTTGTCCGTATCTCTTCGTTAACCGGCATGGGTGAACTTTCACTCTTTAAACAGGTTATATGCCAACACCGTACGCATAAGCTGGTGGTATTTATTAACCCTCCCGGGCTACTACAGTCGCCGTGGTTAGAAAACTTGGGGCTTAAAGCGCAACAAGTTCTGGTAGTAAAACCAAGTTCTGAACAAGAGTCGTTGTGGGCAGCAGAGCAATGTTTAAAAAGTACGGCTTGCCATTGCGTAGTGCTGTGGAGTAATGCTGTAAATCAAAAAGAAGCACGACGCCTACAGGTAGCAGCAACGCATAATGATGCGCTGTGCTTACTGTATACTCCACCGCAACAGCAGGCATCACAGTTAGGTTATCCGAAGGCCAGCTTAAGTGATTCACAAGCCAACCTGTCGAATCAAAGCGACAGTGCATTACCCATTACGTTGGATATCGCGCTAAAGGGTAAACCCCACGCTTTGGCGGTGAACATACGCAAGCAGCGTCATGGGTGGCCCAAAGATAACATTGTTATTTCCCATCGGTGGACCCCCGACAATCACGCCATTAAATGGGCCATGGCACACAACACGCTTTCCGATCAGGCATTACACTCTGTGAGCTAATGATGCTGTGGGCTTATATTTACTGCTATCAACTAACTTTAGACAGCCATATCAAAGCGGCTAGAAGTAAGCGTGCACATAGCCAATTGCCGAAGCACGAAACTAACAACCAGTATTCAGCGTTAGCGTCGAATACTCCCGTTGCAGTGTACTGCAGTAAAACAAACAAAATTACGCAGTGTAATGATATTGCGAAAAAAGAAGGCATTGAAATTGGGCATGGGCTAGCCCAAGCAGCGGCGTTATGCCCTTACGTGCATATTCTGCCTTTCAGTGAAGAAGCCGAAAAGCATATGCTGACGCAGTTAGCCCATCGGCTTTATCCACTGGCTTCTGATATCGTATTAGACAACCACATTCACTCAAATAGTTTCAGCGGTCTGGCAGTAAGGCTAGATAACCTAACTCATTACTATGGCGGTCATAAGCCACTGTGGAAAACTTTAACCCAAGCTCTGGCAGAAGCAGATATTCGTTATCATTTTGCTAGCGCATGGACAATTGAGGCCGCAAAAGTATTAGCGCTTCATAAATTTAATACCTACTTGCATACATCCGATGACATAAAAAAAGCGCTAAGTACGTGCCCGCTTTCTATTACGGCTCTATCACCTAAAGTCATTGACTCGTTGGCAAGGGTGGGCGTTTCCTGCGTACAACAGCTGTTGGCAATGCCGGTACAAGAACTGGGTCGGCGCTTTGACAATAACACTATTATGTATCTTACTGCGTTAAGGGGAGAAACCTTTCCACGGGTTACATTATTTAGGCCTTTGGAGCACTTCGATAACTTTATCCTATTGCCTTTTGATATTGAAAACACGCAGCATCTAACCCCTTTTGTCAGCCAGCAGTTTGAGCATTTGTCTCACTATTTACGGGCAAGAAACTTATATACATCCAGCATCAGTGTACATATTCATTTCAGAGAAGCACCTGTAATGGATATTAATATACGTTCGGCACTGCCTCAGTCTTCAGTACAAAGTTGGCTGCCCTTGTTTAGTCTTAAAACTGAGAATCTGGTGTTGCCTGAGCCAGCTACAGCCATTGCGCTTACCTGTCAGCAATTTGAAGAAATGGATACGCAGAATGGCGACTTTTTTAGCGACAGATTTAACGATATTGCACAAAAGCAATTAATTGGGCGCTTAAACGCGAAGCTAGGCGATAACAGTACGTTTCAACCTCGCGCTGCCGACAGCCATCAGTTTGAATATATGACGGTGACGGAGTCGAGCACCGGTAACTGCACCCGTAATTATGCTTATAGCAGTGACATTACGCCCACCTTCACTTTTGATGTACCTAAACCGCTTATTCAGGCTACCCAAATTTGCTTTGGCCCCGTGCGATTACACAGTGAGTGGTGGCATGACAGCCCAACAAAGCGTGATTATTTCATCGCCCAAACTGAGCAATGCGTAAGGCTTTTAGTGTTTAAAGATGAAGAGAGCCGCTGGTGGGTGCAGGGCCTTTTTTGTTAGCGGTATGCGGTTAAAGAAAAAGGTAAAGGCTATATCATGAAATACAGTGAGCTCTTTTGCCAAAGCAATTATAGCTTTCTTTGCGGTGCCTCTTCCCCCGCAGAGCTTGTTACCACGGCTTCTTTCCTTGGTTACGACGCGCTTGCCATTACCGATGAATGCTCAGTAGCGGGGGTGGTACGGGCTTTCGACGAAATTAAGCATCAGGGCCTACCGATTACGCTTATTGTGGGTAGTTACTTTGTATTTGATGACACTTTATCTTTTGTGCTGTTGTGCCCGAACAAAGCGGCCTATAGCGAACTATGCCGAATTATTACTAACGCGAGGCGTCGCTCTGATAAAGGTGAATACCAACTGGCCGAGTGGGACTTGCGTACCATTCGCCATTGCAAATTCATTTGGCTACCAAGCGGCAAAGAAGCTAAAGACAAGCATTGGGCTGAATGGCTGCAAAAACACCCTAGTATTGATGCCTATATTGGCGCTCAGCGCCTATTAGACGGAAGGGATCACCACAGGTTTGCGCATTACAATCATCTGCAGTCTGCCTACTCTTTCCCTGTTATTGCCTGTACAGGTGTACTCATGCATCACGCTGACAGACTGCCGCTTCAACATGTATTGCATGCTATTAACGTGCATACCAGTGTAGACAAAATAGGTCGGGATGCGTTGAGTAATGCAGAGCGTAGTCTGCGAACCGTACAAAAAATTAAGAAGCTTTACCCTGAGAAATGGATTGCCAATACCAATGCCCTTGCTCACGCTTTCACATTTTCTTTAGAAGAGCTGCGCTACCACTATCCTGCGGAGCTTGTACCTGAAGGGTATACGCCCACTTCGTATTTGCGGGAACGTGTAGAGGCCGGTATAAAAGTGCGCTTTCCTGAAGGTATAACCCCTGATATTCGCCAAACCATAGAAAAAGAACTTACGCTTATTGCCGAGCAAGAGTATGAGTATTTCTTTTTAACCATTTACGACATTGTTCAGTTTGCCAAGCGACAACGTATTTTGTATCAAGGGCGCGGCTCTGCGGCCAACTCGGTAGTGTGCTATTGCTTGGAAATAACCGCAGTAGACCCAAGGCAAATAAGTGTGCTGTTCGAGCGCTTTATTTCCAAAGAGCGTAACGAACCGCCAGATATTGATGTGGATTTTGAGCATCAACGCCGTGAAGAGGTCATCCAATACATTTATCAAAAGTACGGCCGGGAAAGAACCGCTATCGCGGCTACGGTTATTTGCTATCGCTTTAAGTCGGCTTTTAAAGATGTGGGCAAGGCGCTGGGCTTTAGCGAATCACAGCTTGATTTTGTGGTAAAGCAGATTAATCGCCGAGACAGCGTTATTCCGTGGAAATCTCAGCTGGCGGGGCTTGGGTTAAACCCTGAAGAGCCTAGGGTGCAGCAGTTAATTACCCTTACCGAAGCTTTACTGGGCACGCCCCGACATTTGTCGCAACATGTAGGCGGTTTTGTTATTAGCGCAGGGCCGCTCTACGATCTTGTTCCTGTTGAGAACGCCGCGATGGAAGAGCGTACTATTATTCAGTGGGATAAGGACGACATTGAAACCTTAGGCCTTTTAAAAGTGGATGTACTGGCGCTTGGGATGTTGAGCGCTATACGTCGCGCATTCTCGCTTATCAATAAACAATACCCTGTTGAAACCAGTATTCCGTTCATTACTAAGCTCGGAGATGACAAACAGGTTTTCGATATGATTTGTCGGGCCGATACGGTAGGCGTTTTTCAAATAGAATCACGAGCTCAGATGTCTATGCTGCCAAGGCTAAAACCTCGTCGCTATTACGATTTGGTCGTACAAATAGCCATTGTACGGCCAGGTCCAATTCAGGGTGATATGGTCCACCCTTATCTGATACGTCGACACGGCAACGAAACCATTAGCTACCCATCTAAAGATGTGGAGAAAGTTCTGTCTCGCACCATGGGCGTGCCTATCTTTCAAGAACAAGTGATTCAGCTTGCCATGGTTGCAGCAGGCTTTAGTGGCGGAGAAGCTGACCAGCTGCGGCGCGCTATGGCGAGCTGGAAAAAAGACGGTAGAATTTTTGAATTCAGAGACAAGCTTATTAAAGGTATGACGGACAAAGGCTATGACAGTACGTTCGCCCACAACTTATTTGAACAAATAAAAGGCTTTGCAGGTTACGGCTTTCCTGAATCTCACTCAGCGTCTTTTGCCGTATTAGCTTACGTGTCTTGCTGGTTGAAGTTTTACTTTCCCGTTGAGTTTTACGTAGCGCTGTTAAATAGCTGGCCCATGGGGTTTTATTCCCCGTCCCAGTTAGTTCAAGACGCTAAGCGTCATCACATACGGGTAGAGGCGCCCTGTGTTAACCAGTCTGACGTTGAGCATTCTTTGGTGGTACAAGGCCAAGAAAAATACATTCAGCTTGGCCTTAAGCTTATTAAAGGCTTAAGTGAAGCATCGTCTCAACTTATCGTGGAAAACCGCTCAGATAAGGGCTATACCGATGTTGAACAATTACAGCAACTATCGCTTAAAAGTAATGAAGTAGAGGCACTGGCTAGCGCCGATGCCCTTCGCACTATTTCAGGCAACCGATACGAAACCCGTTGGCGAATTATGGATACCCAAACGCATTTACCACTGTTTGATACTGACGATTTTTATGCAGATAAAAACGTCACACCTCTGGGTGCTTCACCGACCGAGGCAGAAAACTTACTTGAAGACTATGCCTCAACCGGCTTATCGGTAAATAACCACCCTATTTCGTTACTCAAAAAGCAACATAAGCTTAAAGACATAAGCTGGTCCAATTCGCTTAAAGACAAGACAAATAAATCAGTTGTAAAAGTGCTTGGCGCAGTAACAGGTCGTCAAGCGCCAGGCACTGCCGCAGGCGTTACCTTTCTGACTTTGGAAGATGACATAGGCAATATGAACGTTGTGGTATGGCAAGCCACCGCTCGTGCTCAGCAACAAACATTCTTAAAGGCTAAACTGCTACAGGTAAATGGTATTATCGAACGCTCCAAAGAAGGAGTTATTCATATCATTGCAGGTAAGCTTATTGATCGTACGCCTTGGCTCGAAAAGCTGTCATTAAGTTCAAGAGATTTTCACTGAGTATTTTACACCCGCAAAACGATAAATTATGGTGTATAGATACGCGATTTATTTTTGTATTAAAAAACTTCCTCTCAAGGAAATGCTTCAAAGATAATTTATTTGTATATTGTAAATTGCTGTAGTCATTTTGGAGTGTAGAATGATGCGATGTATTGGGCTTTTTATTGGCTGTTTGTTTAGCCTTAATATTTATGCAGAAAAATATGTGATTGGCGCACAAAACTTAGCTTATTTCCCCCATTACGATTTTGCATCATCCACAGATAAAGGGGTTGCCTGGTCAATTTTAGAAGCTTTTTCTGAAGCTTCGGGACACGAGTTTGTGTATTTAAGCTTGCCTATAAGACGGCTTCAACTCGAGTTAGTTAAAGGTAATGTTGACTTTGTATACCCTGATAATAGAGGCTGGTATAACAGCATTACCACTTCAAATGACAAGTACTTTTCCCTCCCATTAACCAGCGCAGTAACGGGGACAATTGTAAAACGACAGAACGCTGGGAAAGGCATCGAAAAGATAAAAAACCTCGCCATGCCGTTAGGCTTCACACCGGTAAATTGGCAAGAAAGAATAGACACCCAACGTACCCAAATAACTTGGGTTACGGATATTCAACAAGGCTTGGCGCTTTTGTACCAAGAACGTGTAGACGGGTTAGATTTAGAGTATTTCGTTAGCCAGCGATCTGCTCCTCTATCATATGAGCAAGATGCATTTACTTTAGATTTGACGCTTCCACATAATGAAATTCCTTTTTCCCTATCTACGCTTTATCATCAAGACATTATTAGTGAACTTAATAAGTTCATATCCTCAAATCCAGAATTAATTGATAGTATAAAAACAAAATACGGAATAACCCCTTTCGAGCAGTTGTCTCAGAAGCTTTTGATAGAACAAGGATTGAAAATTGAAGAGGTTTGGAAATAGTATTCGTCGCTTTGTGCAAATGGCGGTATTGCCAGTTACATGCACACTTTCAAGTCCTTTTGTTTCAGCCGACACCTATATCGTAGGCGCTCAAAATATTGAATATTATCCGTATTACAACTTTTCATCGGATCATGAAAAGGGGTTGGGTTGGGCTATTCTTGAAGCATTCTCAAAGCAAAGCGGACATCGCTTTGTATACTTGAGCATGCCAGTTAAACGCCTTCAGATAGAATTGAAAAAAGGCAATGTAGACTTTGTCTTTCCTGATAACGCCAGTTGGTATGACCAAATAACCCATAGCCTCAACAAAGTGTATTCTGAACCTCTGGCAGAAACATTCGCCGTGACTTTGATTAAAACAGATAACCTTGGTAAAGGAATTACTCACATAACAAAACTTGCCACGCCAGACGGATTTTCCCCTGTAAAGTGGGAACAGCAAATTAAGAACGGTACCGTTAAAGTAACAGGCGTAAACAGTATTTTTGATGGGCTTAATCTTCTACAGAGCGATAAAGTAGATGCTTTAGATGTGGAATATAATGCCGCTAAAAACGTTGCTCGTCGCTTTCCGCAAATGGGACCATTTGCCGCTGATTTAACCCTGCCACACAACGTTGTCTCATTTTCGCTATCAACCTTAAGACACCCCGAGATCATTGCCGAGCTCAATACATTTATACTTTCAGAATCTGAAAGCATAAATAAAATTAAAGCGAAGTATGGTATTGAAGATACAAAGCAACTGATCGAGCGCCTGATGGAAGAGCAACATGTAAGCGCAGATACACGCTGGACATCTTTGTAAAAGCTTCAACAGTGTCAGTAAATTACACTACTCAGCAGGAATAGTTCGGCATTTAGTTTTCATTATCTCTTTGAAATTACGATAATTTTTAATTGGAAAAAATTTTGCTTGTTGATTACCAGATCAAGGAGCAATTATGAAACAGGCATCACTACTTCTATTTTCTTTTTTCATTATTTTCACCGCAAGTAGCGTACAAGCGAAACAAACCGTGAGTGTAGATTATATGCACGGCTTTGACGATATCGATGGTATGCGCTTCGCGTACAGGCCATTTGAACAAACGCTTACTACTGATTGGTTTGGCGACCTAAAGCTATACTGGGAAGTGAGTGCCGTAGTGTGGGAGTATGGTGAAAACGATACACATAGTACTAGCTACGGCGCGTCATTAACTCCTGTATTTATGAAACAGGTTTCAACGCTCTATGACAAATATCCCGTATATATAGAAGCGGGGATAGGAGCGAGTTACATAGGTAATCAGAAAGTCGCTGGTAAAGATATTGGATCTAACTATCAGTTCGAAGACAGATTAGGTGTGTTTGTAGAGATCGATAAGAAACAACATGTCGCACTGCGCTATATGCACTTTTCAAACGGCGGCTTCAACAATGACAACCCCGGATTAGACTTCCTGAACCTATCCTACGCCTATCACTTTTAAAGAAATGGGGTCAGAGTACATTTTCATTCCGCAATCATTGAGTCAAGGGCTGTTTCGATTTCGAGGAGTATTAGAAGTATTAATGTACTCTGACCCTGAGGTATCCCCACAAATAATATAACGATATCAGCGAGATAAAAAAGATAGGAACATTCATGACGTTTGGTGATCA
>NZ_CAMZMZ010000041.1:0-31499 GCF_947311905.1 Alteromonas sp. CyTr2
CAAGCGACCAGTCGACCTAAGCGTTTTGATAACAGCCAAATAGCTAGAGGTAACCCCTTTGCCTGTACGTTAGTTCTTTTTAAACAGAAATCTAAAGGGCGTCATGCTTCAAATCCAGATGGTACACGTAAAGCCTCAAAACGCTCAAAAGCCCATGCGCAAGGGGCGAAAGACCCGTGGCTATTAGCCACAACACTGGCGTCTCACCGAAGCTTATCGAAACAAGTAGTGGCCATTTACAGGCAACGAATGCAAATTGAAGAAGGCTTTAGAGACATGAAAAGCACGAAGTTCGGGCTTGGCTATGAACAGAATAAAAGCGTGAAAAAGCAGCGTCTAACAATACTGGTATTGCTGACGACGTTAGCGTCACTCGTAGCTATATTACTGGGTATAATACTTGTCTCATCGAATAAGCATCGGCGCTTCCAAGCCAATACTGAAACCAGGAGCGTGTTGTCATTCCATTACCTTGGACTCAGGGCTGTCGCTTGTCGAATACGATTTACTATGCGACAGTGGAAAGCTGCACTCAAATGGTACAGCTCCATAGTCGACGGGGCCTGGACCGCAGGCACATGGAATTAAATTCGTGGGGATCCCTCAGGGTCAGAGTACATTTAATTTGGGGTCAGAGTACATTACTCAAATGACGGGGTCAGAGTACTTTAATTATGTTTGTCATCTTTTTAGCATCAGAATGGCTAACGTAGGGCACCAACATAAAACGGGGTCAAAACTTACTCTGGCCCGATAGCTTAAAAAAGTACTCTGACCCCAATTTTCAGATGAGCTCTGCAACACTCTTTAAATAGGCTTTTTGAAGTGGCGTGAAATCCCACTCATTCAAAGCTTCATTAAATTCAAAATTACCCACGCGGCCTCGCCAGCGTTTGTTAGGCACTGCAGACCAGTTTTTCATATACACCAGCTTTCCATGAAGGCAGTGCAACACTTTAATTTGTGGTGATTTGGTATCGGCGTAAGTTACTTTCTCAGAGACAATAGCGCCTTCTTCACAATCTTGGTCGAAAAACACAAAGCCGCGATAGCTGCCGCTTTCTGTAATAGTAATGAGCGATGCATATTCTTTGCTCTTAGATACTTTTCTCAGCGCAGGCAAATAGCCATCGACTCGTTTTATTTGAAGCCCCTGAGATTTGTTGTGCCATTGCCATCCTGAGCTGCCCATAAAAGAAAGCTCGTTATTTTTATCGTTGAAATGGCTTAATGTTTCAAAGGTTTTCCAAGACGCAAAAGTGATAATGCACAGCATTAAAAAACCAGTAATGAAGATGAGTGGCTTTGCCATGTCTCAAGCCCTTTGCATTAGACAAACGTTTGTCTCTTTAGTTACAGACAAAGATCTAAGCTAGACTTTCATTGCAAAAAAGTAATACGCAGAGAGACAAATGTGCTGTGACCTTAAAGCGTCCTTGTGCTGGCTTAATAACAGGCGAGACGCCGCTTAACGCTTACCTGACATTAAATACAGCGACCTAAAAAGCCTCGCGTATTCATTGTCTCGATGTCACCACATCAATACATCCTAAGCATGAAACTAATTTTGGACAATGATTCAGTAATTACGATTAGAACTATCTATTTTGTTTACTTTAATTGTTTTATTAAATCAGCGACTATCTCTTTAAACGAAAAGCGTAATTAACACCATTTCTTTAATCACACACTGACACCCAATTTTAGTAAGACTAAAAATCGGTGAGAAATAAACAGAAGGAATTCGCAATGAGTAAGTGTCCATTTTCAGGTGCAGCTATAAAACCTACTACGCTAACGTCTAGCAATGGTGCGCCCGTTGCCAATGATAATCAGAGTCGAACAGCGGGGCCACGCGGGCCGGTGACTTTCGACAACCATTATTTGTTTGAGAAGCTTGCGCACTTTAATCGCGAGCGAATTCCAGAGCGCGTAGTTCACGCAAGGGGCAGTGCTGCGTATGGCACCTTTACGCTAACTAAAAGCTTATCTGACTACACGATCGCAGACTTCCTGCAGAAAGAAGGGCAGAAAACCGATGTGTTTTTGCGCTTTTCTACCGTAGGTGGTGGTCAGGATTCAAGTGACTATGCCCGTGATCCTCGTGGTTTCTCAGTGAAGTTTTATACCGAACAGGGAAACTGGGACATGGTAGGAAATAATACCCCGGTATTCTTCTTACGAGATGGCATCAAGTTTCCTGACTTCATTCACAGTCAAAAGAAAAACCCGCGTACGAACTTGCCGGATCCGCAGGCCGTGTACGAGTTTTGGGCGAACAACCCTCAGTCATTACACCAATCGACAATCTTGATGTCTGATCGCGGTATTCCACTTTCATATCGTCATGTGAATGGCTATAGCTCTCATACGTTGAGTTTCTGGAATAACGCAGGCGAACGCTATTGGGTGAAATGGCACTTTAAAACTAACCAAGGTATTAAAACGCTAACTAGCGAAGAAGCGGCAAAGATGCCTGCTTATGGCGCTCAGCAAGACTTGGTCGAAAGCATTGATAACGGAGAATTTCCATCGTGGACCGTGAATGTGCAGATTATGACTGAAGAGGAAGCGCGTAATTACCACATTAACCCGTTTGATCTAACGAAGGTGTGGCCTCACAGCGACTTTCCATTAATTGAAGTAGGGCAGTTGGAGTTAAACCGTAATGTTGATAACTACTTTGCAGAAACTGAGCAAGCAGCGTTCGCGCCGAGCAATTTGGTACCGGGTATTGGTGCGTCGCCAGACAGAATGCTTCAAGCGCGACTAATTGGATATCAAGATGCGCACAGATACCGTATTGGTGCAAACTACAACCAAATACCGGTAAACGCGCCGCGTTGTCCAGTGCACAATTATCAACGAGATGGAGCCTTTGCGGGAATTAACCCAGCACTTGCAGGAAGTGGAGCCAACTTCTATCCAAATAATCGCGCGCGAGTTGGTGAGCCGGCTGAAGCACCAGAGGTTCAAGAGCCGCCTATGCCGCTAGAGCAAGACGCATGGTTAGATATTTACGATAACCGTGACGAAGATAACTACTCACAGGCCGGTGACCTTTACCGCATTATGAGTGAAGATCAAAAACAGCAGCTGGTAAACAACATTGCTGACGGCTTAAGCCAAGCTACTAAGGACGTTCAAGAGGCAATGTTCGTTCAATACGACCTAGCTGATAGCGACTATGGTGAACGGGTGAGAAAAGCGGTAGCAAATAAATAGTAATTGTGGGGGAATCAGAGTTAATTAATGAAAATTACTCTGATTCTTTGTATTCGAGAAATATTTACAATTTTAAAGGTAAGAAAGCCTGAATATTTTGAAATAAGAGTCACGGCAGCGATAAAACGCATTTCCTTTCATTAACTATAATCAGCCTGTAAGCCTTATGGGCTGCGTGATAGCTAATATCAAGTCTCAAATAGGCCCATGGTTTGCTACTAGAATACTGAACGACTTTGAATGATGAAATAAGGAGATACATTATGTTACGTTGGGCTTTAATATTTTTAGTTGTCGCATTAATTGCTGCGGTTTTAGGATTTGGTGGAATCGCTGGCTCTGCAGCGGGTATTGCCAAAATTATATTTGGTGTTTTCGTTATTTTACTGATTATTTCAGTTGTCATGAATTTGGTTAGGGGCAAAAGTTGAATCACTGCCTGATCTAAACTTCATATTACGAATAGAAAAAGACAGCTGTTAGTCGTTTGGTAGTAGGCGGCTGTTTTTTATCTTTAGCCACATCAGCGGACAAAACTAATGGAGGCTACCGTGAGTAATAAACAGTTCATTACGAACGTAGGCATTGGACTCGCCGCAGCGTCTGCAGGAATTCTTGCGAGAAAAACGCTGCAAAAGTCTTGGGAAAAGGTAATTGATCAACCTGCATCTAAAGATAAACAAAGTGAAAATACAGACCTTAAAGAAGCCGTTACTTGGGCTGTGGTGTCTGGCATTGGAGCAGGTCTTGCACGGATGGCTGTTCAATATGCACTGGACAAGCGTAATCCAAAGTAGCACAACAAAGTTGTGCTGTTGAGTTGCTATACGGGCGAAAACGTGCAGGCGAATGGCTTGAAGCGCACGTTCTTTCCAATTGTTCCAAGTAAAACGGTTACTAATTTCGTGCTGATACAACGTATTCTCTAAGTAAGTATTGTTAGCAAACAGAATCACGTTGTCACGATGCCGCAACAACGTGTTGACTCACACATACTGATTAAAATAATCGGTAACCTTAGGCCATAAATGGTGACATTTACGGGAAAAAAACTTCATGTGACCTATTTCTTTTACGTCACAGGCCTGTGGATCTAGCTCCTCAACTTCTGCTTCCATATTGGGGAAAACGCTAATCATATCGTGAACGTTATGAATATTAGCAATATCGTCGTCGCTGGCGAGCAGCCATTTAGAAGGTATCTGAATGGTGTTGTAGTGGTGCTCGTTAACATCACTGCCAAAGCCTGTTTTTACGTAGCCTTTACCGTTACACCATTTTTGCCAATGGCGGGCCACTTTTTTAGGTAGTGGCTCTCCCATGCCTACCCACTGAGATTTAGTATGGCCGAACAGTAAATTACTCACGGGAATGTAGAAATTCATGAAGAAATGGGCTTTTAGCAAATAGCTTTTACGCATGTTTCTCAGACTGCCCGAAGAGCTACCAAAATTACAAAAGGCAGTAAGGTCGTGCACATTATGCATCAAACCCAGCAGCTGACCACCTGCACTATGACCAACAAGAAAGTAGGGGACGTTAGGGAAATGAATTTTCAATGTCTCTAGCACCGCTGGTATATCTTGCTCGCCCCATGTTACCAACGTCGCATCGCTTTGTTTAACGCTGCTTTTTACCGAACCGCCAATACCTCTGTTATCGAAGGTGATAACACCAAAGCCTTGTTCACATAAATAGGCGGCAAAAGCGCTGTAGAATTGCCGTTTTATACCCGTTGCAGGGCCAATCATAACTGCAGCTTTAGGGGAAGTGGTTGGAGAGAAAAGGGAAGCTGCAAGCGGCGTGTTATCCGCACAGACAATGGTGATATCTTCTACTTGGATGCTAGTGGCGGTAGCGTATTGCTTTGAAGTGCTCGACATGGAAAGTCTCGTGAACTCATCTGGTCAAACCAGTAAACCTTTTGCATGAATAAAATGCAATATTTTGACTATTTATTTTGCTGATAATTGGCGCTAAGCGAAAAGGTATGTGCGCTGAACACGCAAATGCTATCGCGTAGCTGGGATAAGTACGCCATAGCATGCACGCTTTAAAAAAGATTTCCTCACACGT
This sequence comes from Alteromonas sp. CyTr2, assembly GCF_947311905.1. Taxonomy (NCBI): domain Bacteria; kingdom Pseudomonadati; phylum Pseudomonadota; class Gammaproteobacteria; order Alteromonadales; family Alteromonadaceae; genus Alteromonas; species Alteromonas sp. CyTr2. The sequence goes on from NZ_CAMZMZ010000041.1 coordinate 5,302, forward strand.
TCAAAGTGAACACCTTAGAATTACGCTGGAAGTTATATAGCTCTTTCTTCACGGCAGGTAGCGCACTTATGTCAGCAGGTTCAAACCCTTGCTCTAAAAACCAGTGTGCGGTAACTGTGGTCAGTACAAAAATTCTGTTAATACCGGCTTCTTTAGCACGGGCGCGCACTTCATCTAAAATCCGTTCGCCACGGTTTTTGCCTCGATAGTCTTGATGGGTTGCCACGCAGGCTAACTCGGCACAGCCGTCTTCAGGGTATAAATACAAGGCTGCACAGGCGATGATCATGCCGTCGCGCACTATCACTATAAACTGGTTAATTTCGTTCTCTAGACGCTCACGAGAACGCTTTACCAATACGCCGCTTTCTTCTAGTGGTTTTATCAGCTTTAAGATACCGCCCACATCTTCGATGGTCGCTGCACGCAGTTGTTCATAATGATGTTCCATTACTAACGAGCCCGTACCGTCGCGAGTGAACAGCTCTTGAAGCAAGGCGCCGTCTTTTTCAAAGCTGATGCAGTGGGCACGGGGAACACCTGCAGCAACGCTGGTGGTAAGGGCACTTAACACCGTATCTTCGGTGGTAATGTCGCCTGCCATGATAAGCTGTTCTAATTGAGGGCGTTCAATGGTGCGAAGTAAACGACCTTCGCGGTTGTATACACCATCAAAATTCGAAAATACGATAAGTTTGTCAGCTTTAAGGGCTATAGCCGCCTGCGTAGCTACATCTTCGTGAGATAAGTTAAACACTTCTCCCGTTGATGAATAGCCCATAGGCGATAGCAGCACAATTGAGCCATCGTTTAAATGATCGTTAATGCCGGTCGTATCAATACGGCGCACTAAACCGGTGTTTTCAAAATCAACGCCGCCTCGCACGCCCATTGGCTTGGCAACGACCAAGTTGCCCGAGCACACGCGTATTTGCGAGCCGTGCATAGGTGAGTTTGGTAGCCCCATAGTCAATAAGGCTTCTACCTGAGAGCGTACCGAGCCGGCGGCATCTTTAACGCACTCAAGGGTTTGTTTGTCGGTAATGCGTACACCGCTTTCAAAGCGACCTTCGATGTTGCGAAGGGCAACGCGCTGATCAATCTGTGGGCGGGCACCGTGCACTACGACCACGCGCACGCCCAAGCTGTTAAGCAGGGCAATGTCGTGAATAATATTAGGGAAATTAGGATGTTCGATGGCTTCGCCACCGAACATCAATACGAAGGTCTTTCCCTGGTGAGCATTAATATAGGGCAGTGAACTGCGAAACAGTTTTATGCCGTCATGATGCGCTAATACCATCTAAGCAGTTCCTTGTCGCTACCCTTGCTTATCCAAGTCTTCCAGCTCTTGATACAGTGCTTTCGTCACGGTTTCTTTGCTGGTGCCGCCCAAGATATTGCGTTGATTCACGCCGTACTCTAGCTGTAGTACCGGGTATACGTCGTCTTCAATTTTATCGCAAATAGCCTGCATGTCGCTTAGTGGTAAATCTTCAATGGCACAGCCTTTGTCAATGGCCTGAAGCACAACTCGTCCTGCAATATCGTGGCCTGTTCTAAACGGTACACCTTTACCTACCAGATAATCGGCAAGTTCAGTGGCGTTAGAGAACCCTTGGGTTGCCGCAACACGACAGCGCTCTTCGTTTAACTGCAGTGAATCAAGCACTTCGCTGGCAATACATAAACAAATATGCCACTGATTAACCGTATCGATAGCGCCTTCTTTGTCTTCTTGCATGTCTTTGTTGTACGCAAGTGGAAGGCCTTTCATGGTAACCAATAGTGCCTGCAAAGAACCAAACACACGGCCACATTTGCCGCGCATTAATTCAAGCGCATCAGGGTTTTTCTTCTGCGGCATAAGCGATGAACCAGAGGTTACACTATCGCCAAGCTGTAAGAATCCTGCTTCGCCAGAGTTATAGAAAATCATGTCTTCGGCAAGACGTGACAAGTGCATCATGCTAGTGCTGGCTACAAATAAAAGCTCTAGCACAAAGTCTCTGTCCGACACAGCGTCTAGGCTGTTAAGGCATGGAGAATCAAAACCCAGTTCTTCAGCAATGGCGTGACGGTCTACAGGGAAAGTAGTACCTGCCAATGCGCCTGAACCTAAAGGGCACTGATTCATGCGTACTTTCAAGTCGTCTAAACGGCTTAAGTCACGCTTTAGCATTTCAACGTAAGCCAAGCACCAGTGTGCAAAGTGAATAGGCTGTGCACGCTGTAAGTGGGTGTAACCTGGGATGATCGCTTCTTGATGACGGCTAGCGGCATTAAGAAGCGACTTTACTACACCTAAAACATCAGCGCGAAGTGAGGCAATATGTTCACGTACCCACAAGCGAAAGTCGGTGGCAACCTGATCGTTTCGGCTACGCCCGGTATGAAGCTTACGACCAATGTCACCAAGCTTCTCTATAAGCGCTGCTTCAACAAAGCTGTGAATGTCTTCTTCGCTAGATGCGTTAAAGTCTAGTTCACCTGCATCAGCTTTCGCTTTTAACTCGCTCAATGCAGACTCAAGCTGGGCTTGTTCATCAACGGCCAATACGCCTGCTTTTTGCAGCGCACGCGACCAACTGATAGAGCCTTGAATATCTTGGCTTGCCATAACTTGGTCAAACGGCAGCGAATCGTTAACCTGTTTAAACATACTACTTGCACCGGATTCAAACCGGCCACCCCACAACGCCATGTGATGCTCCTTAAATGCTGTTCTGATTTAAGCTTTACTTTTGTAGGTAAAGCTTATTGTTCACCTTGTTTTTTCAGTGCTTCAATACGACTTGAAAGGCTGAACAGGCGGATAAAGCCTTCAGCGTGCTTCTGGTCGTAAACATCGTCAGCACCAAAGGTGGCAAAGTCTTCAGAGTAAAGGCTGTTCGGCGATTTACGCTGGGTAACCGTAGCTTGGCCTTTATAAAGCTTAACCACGATATCGCCTGTCACTTTCTTAGCAAAAGACGCAGCGCCAGCAAGCAGTGCATCGTTAAGGGCAGTGAACCAACGGCCGTCGTACATCACGTGTGAGAACTCAAGACCAATCTGCTCACGGTATTTAAGCGCAGCTTTATCTAGCACCATAGTTTCTAGGGCTTTATACGCTTTAAGCAGTACGGTGCCTCCTGGGGTTTCATAACAGCCGCGTGACTTCATACCTACAAGGCGGTTCTCAACAATGTCGATACGTCCAACACCATGCGCCGCAGCAACAGTATTAAGTTTAACTAGCGCTTGATACGGCGAGAGTGCCTCACCATCAACATGAGTCAGTTTACCTTCGTCAAAAGACAGGGTTACGCGCTCTGGAGTATCAGGTGCATCTTCAGGATCAACGGTCATGGTCCACACTTGCTTGGTAGGCTCTTGCCATGGATCTTCAAGCTCGCCACCTTCGTGTGAAATGTGCCATGCGTTTGCATCGCGGCTGTAAATTTTGGTTGCTGATGCCGTGGTTGGAATATTGCGCTCAGCTAGATAAGCCAATAGATCTTCACGGCTTACCATGTCCCATTCACGCCATGGCGCGATTACCGTAAGGTCTGGGGCTAGGGCAGCAAAGGTACTTTCAAAGCGGACCTGATCGTTACCTTTACCTGTACAGCCATGGCATAGTGCGTCGGCACCTACTTTGCGCGCAATCTCAACTTGCGCTTTGGCGATGACCGGGCGTGCCATTGACGTACCCAGTAGGTATTCACCTTCGTAAACTGCACCAGTAGTAATAGTTGGGAAGATATATTCGCTTACGAACTCTTCTTTCAAATCAACAATGTGGCATTCGCTTGCGCCAGATGCGATAGCTTTTTCATGAAGCCCTTCTAGTTCTTCATCACCTTGACCCACATCTGCTGCAAACGCGACAACTTCACAGCCATAGTTTTCTTTAAGCCATGGAATGATGGCTGATGTATCAAGCCCGCCTGAATAGGCCAGCACGATTTTTTTAACGTTTTGCATCTAAATAATCCTTCTAAGCGTCTTTTTAGGCGTCTTTTTAAGCGTTAAGTAATTGAGTAAGAATGGCGTTTTGGCCATGCATTCTATTTTCGGCTTGCTGCATTAATAGCGATTTATCGCTATCAATCAACGAGCCCGTAATTTCTAAATCGCGATGGGCAGGTTGGCAGTGCATAACGTAGCTAGCACCGGTTGCATCCATCAACGCTTCGTTCACCTGATAAGGCATGAACTTTTCTTTGATCACTTCAAGTGGCGTCTCGTCACCCATTGAAAGCCATGTATCTGCATAGATAACGTCTGCGCCGTTAGCAGCACTAAGCTCAGTGCTTTCAACAATCGATACACCCGTTTTCTCGGCAATCGCTTTGGCTTGCGCCACAATTTCAGGTGCCGCTTCGTGCCCCTCTGGCGTGACTACAACTTGGTTGCAACCTAGAAGCGCCCCAACAATTAACAGAGAATGGGTTACATTGTTGCCGTCGCCTACATAGGCCATGGTAAGACCTTCGGTTTTGCCGAAGCGTTCAAACATTGTGAGGTAGTCGGCAAGGCCTTGGCATGGGTGGTACTTATCGCACAGCGCATTGATAACCGGCACGTTTGCCGCCTTAGAAAAGGTTTCTAGCGTATCGTGAGAAAATACGCGAGCAACAATGGCGTCAGCCCAGCACGCAAGGTTAGCGGCGGTGTCTACTGCGTCTTCACGGCCCGCTAATTTGCCCGACTGCACATCTAAATACACCATGTGGCCGCCAAGCTTGTTGATACCAATATCGAAGCTAACGCGGGTTCGCAAAGACGGCTTTTCAAACAGGGCAACAATTGACTTCCCCGCTAGCACGTTGCTGTAACTTGCTGGGGCTTGTTTAATTTCTACAGCCAATTGCAGCAAGTTTTTCATTGCGTCGGGTGTCCAGTCTGCAAAGGTTAGTAGGTCCTGTTTCATTGTACTTCTCCGGCGTTGCCTTTTGTAAAGTCGGTGTGGGGTAAATCAGCGTTTTTTGACGGTGTATTTGTCAGGGCTGAGGGCAGTATTTGCGTGCCCGTTTTCTTATCTAAAATGTCGTTGATGTCGGCGGCCCAACTCGCGATGTAAACTGCGCGGCCTAAATTCTCTGCAGACGCGAGTGCCGCATCCACTTTTACTTTCATCCCGTCGGTGATAACGCCTTCATCTGCGTACTTCGATATGCTTGCTGCGTTAAGTTCGCTAATAAGCAATTTGTCGCCATCAAGCACACCGTCAACATTGGAAAGGAGTAAAAGTTCAGCGTTAAGAAGCTCGGCAATAACCGTTGCGGCTTGGTCGGCGTTTACATTTAGTAATCTGCCTTGTGGGCTTGAACCAATAGAACTGATAACCGGTAGTGTTGACTGGGCTAATACGCTTTTTAGAAATGATGCGTCTGCTGTCGACGGCACGCCCACGGCACCATACTGGTCAGCTAGAGGCTCACACACCACCATATTACCGTCTAACAACGACAAACCAACAGGGGTTAAGCCTGAAGCCAAAGCCGCTGCGCATAGTTGCTTATTGGCAGAGCCTGCAAGCGCTCCGCAGATATAAGGCATATGTTCATCGGGCGTAACCCGAAGGCCATCTATTTTTGTGCTTTGAAGACCAAGACTCGCCATTAGCGTTTCCACTAATGGTCCGCCTCCGTGAACCACTACGACGGGGCGTGTGGCCTGCACGTCTTTTACGCTTAGAAATAAACGTGTCATTGCGGCGGTGTCGTCGAGTAATGCACCGCCAACTTTAATTACAATTGGTGAAACACTCATAGTACTAACCCTGTCTCTACTGGTTGTTTCGTCATTATGTTAAGGCACTGTATTGCCTGAGAGGCAGCACCTTTCATTACGTTGTCGATTGCAGCGGTAATCACTGCGTATCCAGATGCTTCATCTAACTTCCAATGCAGATCAACAAATGGGGTATGAGCAACGTCATCAATTTTTGGAAAACTCTTGCGCAAACGCACAATGGGTTTATCAGCATAGGCGTCAGTGTACGCTTGTTCAAGTTGTGCGCTGGTGGTACCAGCTTTAACCTTAACGGTTACGGTCGCCAAAATTCCTCTTTTAAAATTACCTAAGTGCGGCGTAAAGATAACGGGGGTACCCAAGTAAGCTTCAATTTCAGGGGTATGACGGTGACCTAGCACGCCATATGCCTGCAGACTAACTTCAAAAAAGCTTGTGGTTAGGCTGGCTTTCCTACCTGCACCCGATACGCCGGAAACAGCGTTAATTACGGGGCGTACGCTTTCATCTAGTAAATTGTTGTGAGCAAGAGGTTTAAGTGCACTAAGGCTCGCAGTGGGATAGCAACCCGGCACAGCGATAACGTCGGCAGAGGCAATTTGCGCTTCGTGCCACTCGGCAAGGCCGTAAACAGCTTGAGCCAAGCTTTGCTCTTGCGTATGTGGAAAGCCGTAGAACTGTTCGAAGACATTGGTGTCTTTTAGCCTGAATGCACCCGACAAATCGAGCACTTTGGCTTTGCCCGAAGATAGGACAGGCATCCAGTCGTGGCTCGCCTCGTGCGGTGTGGCAAGAAAGATAAAATCGACACCGTCAGCCATTTCTTTTAATGCCGCATCCGAAATAGGCGTCAGTGTGGCATTAACGTGAGCCAAGTTGCCGTGAAGCTCTGCAATATTTTTACTCGCATCGCTACTATTCTCAGATACGTAAGTCCCCGCTAATGCAAGTTTAGGGTGCTGAATAACTAACTGAACAAGTTGTGCCCCTGTGTAACCACTGGCACCAATAATCGAAACGTTGTACATAATCAAAAATTCAATAAAAGGAGAAAAAAAAACACTTTTTACCTTTGTAAACTGGTTGGGCGTAAATCCTTGCCTAACCGCTACCACATTACAAAGGTAAAAAGTGTGCTACCGCAAAAGCATAGAAAGGCGCACGCATCGTCGTACGCTATGCATCGTGTAGCCAGCCAGGGGAGAGGTAAACTCTTTATCGTTGCCAGTGGTTGAACCAACAACGCGAGTTGGTTGTGTCATCATCAATTCCTATCAAGTCGCAACTCAAAATTATGAGTTGGATGCTTTAACCGTCGACTAGTGTATCTAATCTGAATGTTTATGCAATAAAAATGTATAAATATTTTATTGGGTGGTTGCGGCGACTACGCCACAAAAAATATAACTAATAATATATTTATAGTTGTGACAGTAAGTTGACAAGTTACGCAATAGAACTGAATATTTATACTCACTGTATGGCATGGTTGAGTGGAAATGTTTACCAGTAATGCACGTCGTTCATCATTAATGCGTGATATGACTAGTTACAGTGTCTAACCATGCAAAGCTGGTAAATTGTTACCGTATGTCGACAGTGGCCGTGAGTATTGGTTGTTAGGATTAACTCGGAAAATAAAATGGGCAAACTTACCTTGGCGCTTGTTGCGCACGATCATAAAAAGCCTGAGCTACTTGCTTGGGTTAAGCAGCACATTGATGTGCTCAAACAGTGTAATTTAGTGGGAACAGGCACAACAGGCGGTTTAATTGCCAATGAAACGGGGCTAGAAGTTACGCGCTACAAAAGTGGCCCGCTTGGGGGCGACCAGCAGATAGGAGCACTCATCGCTGAGAATAAGCTAGATGCACTTTTCTTTTTCTGGGATCCGCTAAACCCAGCGCCTCACGACCCTGACGTTAAAGCGCTGCTACGACTGTGTTCGGTATGGAATGTACCAGTTGCCTGCACACCCGCCACACAGCTGACCTAGTAATAACGTCGCCGCTTTTTCTGTCACCCGACTACAAGCCAGTTAAACCGAATTTTTAAGATTGGTTAAATCAACGGCCTTGTAGTTTGGTGGGCAGAAGCTGGTCTTTAGGTTAATTGAAACCTCGTTGAACGAACTGGTAGGCAGCATCTGCTGCCTTGTTGGTTATTCCGGTGGTTATATCATCAGTCTGAATAGATGCGGTGGCATCACTCGCCTGCGTTTGTGGCGCACCTGAAATGTTAGCACTTACCTTACTGTCGATGCTTGGATTGCTAAAAACTGACGCGAGTAAAGACTGCCCCATCGACCACATATTGTTTGAGATGCTTTGTCCTGTCACATTCTCTACGGTCAAATCGATAGCGTTATACATTAATCCGCCTATTCCGCCATATAAAAAACTTCCCGCCAAGCTTGCTGCCGCGGCCGTGTGATTTGACGTGGTTGCTTCATAAATATCCGAAACTATGGGTAGGTGATTTGCAATATTTAACGCATCAAATCCGTCTTTAAGATCAAGCCCATCGTCTCCGAAAGCGCCGGAATACAAATTATCGAAGAGTGTTGGAGTAGTATCACTTTGATTATTGGCAGCCGCGTTGCTATCACCATTTCCCAGAACGCTAGTAGTAGCATTTACGGACGTATCATTGTTGGTAACTAGCGATTGAAATACATTGTTTTGCAATGCATTTAACAGCGTGCCTTGCATGGTGGCAATTGCATCATCTGATAAAACCCCATTGACGCTACTCGTACCAGAAAGCAAAGATAATGCGCCTTGAACATCGCTGGCTGTGCCGGTAAGTATATTAGATTGTGTTGAGAGATTAGCTTCGCCTGATATTTTGCTGTCGATTGCATCAGCTTCATTCGGTTGATTCTCTATTGCGAGTAACGATGCGAACAAAGACGGCAAAGACTGGCCGCTGGTTGCCGCTTCATTGGCTACTTCCGTTGAATTTGCCGATTTACTTTCAATGTCAGCAGTATGTAAACCAAATTTTGAAAGTAGTGCGCTGACGCCATTTTCAGCAGTGTTAGTTGTTGTGTTTTCTAAGGCCATAACATCCCCTTACCCGCAGGCATATATTTGATTTGTAAAGGTTTTGCAAATAAGTCAAGTGAACGAGATTTCTTTTAATTTGTTCGTTTACACTTGCTCCTGTTAGGTCATGGATGGCACTTAATTTACACACTGCATAAAAACTAATACTGAGCAATGTCATGAAAGTTCGATGCCATATACACACACTAATCGCAATCTTTACACTTGGTGGTTGTGCCCAAACACTCACTGACGAAGAACAGGTTGTTCAAAGTAGCCCTACCAACCCAAATGTGTCGCAACGAGCTGTAAAGCCTGTTGAGGAAGAGCCGTCGCCTGGCGATCCCCGTTACTCACCCCCTAGGATGGAGCCAACGTCGACCTTGCATGTACCCACGGGGTCGCTATTTAATCCTGAGCACTCTGTAGGGCTTTATGAACGCCACGCAAGCTTCAAAGTGGGGGATATGATTCTAGTTAAGCTTGAAGAACAGACGCAGTCGGAGAAGTCGCTCGATTTTAATACAGACAAAAACACATCCTTTGATTTGTCTCCCGTCACACTAAAAGTGGGGGGAATTCGAATTGACGAAGATGACGTTGAGGTGGAGCACGAACAGGACAGTGAGTTCGCCAGCTCTGCTAAAACTAAGCAGTCAAATTCGATGAGTGGCAGCATTACCGTGTATGTTACGGGAATAACGCCGGCAGGGAATTTACTGGTAACGGGTGAAAAGTGGATAATGATGAACAGAGGAAAAGAATACATTCGCTTTTCAGGAGAGGTAAGAAAAAAAGATGTGGATGAAAGTAATACCGTATTGTCTTCAAAAGTCGGCAACGCGTTAATTGAGTATAGCGGTACGGGTGAGCTGCAAGATAATCAGCAGCGAACGGTGATTGGCAAGCTGTTTTCAATATTTGGATAAGCGCGATGAAAGGCACTATTTTGCCAAGCTTACGCATCAGTCTTACTGCTTTGCTGGTACTACTTCCTTCTTTGGTTACTCAGCACGCATGGGCTCAATGGGTACAGGGTGAAGCTACAATGGCACTCGCTGGCGCAGAACTTAGCGACGTGAGAACCAGCGCCATACAAAATGCCATTGCTGACGCGGCTTTTCGCAGTGGCAGTACCATTTCCGCGCAGGATATCACGGTAGACGGGCTACTCCTATCCAGCAAAGCCGAAATTCGTTCTCAGGGCAGAGTTCAAAGAGTAGAGATCATAAGCGAAACACTCAAAGACGACGCGCTTACAGTGGTGGTGAATGTAAACATTACGCCTCTGTTCAATTGCACTAACAACGGACTTGCCCATCGCATTTTAGTGACAGAATTTCCTTTAACATCACCCCAACAGGCCGCGACTGGCATGCTCTATTCATTTGGCAGTCACGTGTCTCAACGATTTGCTCAGCAACTCAACGGTCTTTATCAAAGTGGAGATGTAAGCCAGATTCCTGTTTCTCTTATTAACGCTAACACCTGGTTAACCTCCAGTTTGTCAGACATTGATTTAACGGCTATGTCGACCTTTCTGCGAAGTGAATATGGGCAGCAGTTTGTGGTATTCGGGTTTGTAAAGGACATTTCTCTTTTCGAACAGGTGTCGCAGGCTACCTCGGTATTTGAAACTGATGGTGTTGCGCTTCGCCGGAATTTTACCGTTCAGGTTTACGTGCTCGACACTTTCAAAGCCAAGGTGATTTTTAATGATAGCTATCACAGCGAGGCCGATTGGCCCTTTTCTCAACATTATTCGGTGGATATGAGCAACAGCTTGTTGTGGCGCAGTGATTTTGGCCGCATGGTCCTCAATACGGTACACGCTGCTATTACTGACATTCACGCGGCACTTCAGTGCGAAACGACTTATGCGCAGGTCATTGATATCTCGCCTGACTACATTGCTATAGATCTGGGTAAAAATAGTGGGTTAGCCGTGGGCGATGAGTTTTCATTGGTTAAGCAACGGGCGCTGCCTGCATTGGGCTTATCAAGAAAGCCGGGACTGTTTTCAACGAAGACTTTGACTTTGCAGGTGTACGAAGTTTCTGATGACGTCAGTTTACTCAAAGCGGAGTCAGGTAGTGATAGCGTACATATTGGTGATTTTGTCACGCCGTTAACTCTCTCGGCGAAACGTAGGCTAAAAGAAAGTCAGCAGGTTGGAAGCCAGCCATAAAAAAGGCTGGCCAAGGCCAGCACTTTTTACGGTGGGTTAGGGTGTTACTGAATACTAAGAACGCAGTAAGTCACGTAGCTTTCGACCTTCTTCGCGCTGCGCTTTTAACTCAGCTTGCTGTTCAGGCGTTAGTACTGCAAACATGGCCTGGCGCTGTTTGGCTTTTTCAACACCAGCACTGACAAGGTCGTCTTTGTACTGGGCAACAAGAGCGTTCCAAGAGTCTTGTGAGAAAGACGAGCTTCTAATCAGATCGCGCTGGGCATCCTTAAAGCTTCGCAACGTTTCTCTATTGGCTTTGGATGTACCCTTGAATGATTCACGAAGTTCAGCAAGATTTGCCAGCTGATCATCGGTCAGGTCAATGCCTTTAAACGGCGTGCCATCCCGCTGGTGATCTCTGTCGCCTCTTTCACCTTTACCGTGACCACGGAATTTTTTGCCTTTGCCTTCATCATCCATACGTTTTGCAAATTGTGACTTTTGCTCGTCAGACGCGTTGCGTCGCTTATCGCCTTTCGCCGCTCTTTTTTGATCTCTACTTTCTTCGCGTGCCAAGACTTTCGCTCGCTGCTCTTCACTTAGCACGTTAAAAATATTGTGGCGTAGTTGCGCAAGCGCAAAGTGTTTCGACTCACGCTCTTCAAGTTGAGTTTGTATAAAGGTGCTGATTTGTGCCTCAGAAGCAGTTTCAAAATCGAAACTTGGCTTCTCACTATCGTGATTTTCAGGTCGAGGGTTAGCGTCTTTAAATGCGCTTATGAGTGTTTTTATCTCTTCGCGTTGTGCGTCGCTTAAGCTTAAACCGCGAAGGTGTTTAACAATTTCTTTAACCGGTTCGTGGTGACGCATACCAGGGCCTGCTGGCTGAGCCAACGCAAGTCCACCTAAGCTAATCGCCGCTACAGTTGCACTAGCAATTAATAACTTTTTCATTGTCGTCTCCTTTTTGTTCGGACACGCTAATCCTAGCGTGATAAATACAAAAAGCAGTCAACACACTGTAAAGCTTCTGTAAAGGTGATGCCGTTTTGTAATTGTAAAGGTCTGAAAAGATATAGTATGCGTTTGTCAGTGTTTTTCGTTTAATTTAGACCAGACTCACCACAAGCGCAGGTTGAAGTTTATAAAAATTACAGGCACTTTCATGAATCAAAGGTCAGCAGTTCCAACCGTTAAAGAGTTTAATACCATGAGTTCAGATTTTCATTTGCAGTCTATCCTTGTTATTGATGATGACCTTGAGCTAACTGAAATGCTCTCCACGTACCTGTCGAGTATGGGTTATCAAGTGCAAGTGCGTAACGACGGCGAAGAAGGGTTATCTGAAGCTGTATCTGGACGACATTACGATCTTATTTTATTGGATGTGATGATGCCAAAGATGGATGGCTTCGATGTGTTGAAAAAACTTCGTGTCAGCCATAGCACGCCTGTACTTATGTTGACAGCGAGAGGCGATGATTACGACCGCATTTTAGGTCTGGAAATGGGCGCCGATGATTATTTACCGAAACCGTTTAACCATCGTGAGCTGGTGGCGCGAATAAAAGCGATTGTGCGTCGTCATAATCTTTCCTCAACGGGAGGAGCGGTGGAACAAGATTTATTTGTGAATGGCATCTTTTTAAGCCCAAGTAGCCAGCTCGCTAAAGTAGACGATGTGGAATTAACGCTAACCACAACTGAGTTTTTAATTTTGCGCTTACTAATGCTAAATGCCGCTCAGCGGGTAACGAAAGAAGAAATAAGCTTAAAGATACTCGGCAAGCCACTGCAAGCTTTTGACAGAAGCATTGATATGCATGTTAGCAATCTGCGAAAGAAAATCAGTGCAGTAGCCGTAGATGAAAAAATAAAAACCATCCGCGGAGTAGGGTACATGTTAATTGTTGGAAGCCATTAATGGTAAAACTGTTACGCAGCATCAGCCCAACGCGGGCCATCATGGGCCGTTTGTTTCTGTGGTTTTGGGCAACGTTCATTGTTACATCGCTTTTGGCCATTTGGGGAAGTCGCCTCTTTTTTGAAGACCTTCAAGTTGTGCAAATAAAGCCTCGCGAAGTAGAAGATTTAAATCAAGCCATTGAGCGGATGCAGCGTGGGCGCTTTCAGGACCTACCGTTACATGAGACGCTAGATCGCAATTCACGTGGCGTGAGAGGTCGACTGGTTGCGGTAGATATTCGCGACAACCGCCTTATTTCAGGTGGAGGCCCTCCGCTTCGTGACAACGATAAAGAAGATTTACTGCGTTTGGTAAATCAAACCTCCCCGATTGCAGTAAAGCGCGGCGCATTCAAAATTCTCGGCCCGGTTTTCTTCGAGCGAGACAATTCACGCTTTGCGCTTTTTGCGGTAAAGCTAGATATGCCCGAAAAGCAAACTCCTCCGGTTCTGCTGTTTTTGGCGATTGCACTTATTACTACCACGCTTTTGAGCTGGCTATTTGCTAAAACGCTGACCAACCCTATTTTGCACATTCAGGGTTCAGCAAAACGTTTAGCAAGCGGCGACTGGCAAACGCGGGTGGGCAAGGCTGCCAAGCGTCAGGATGAGTTAGGTCAGTTGGCGCGCGATTTCAATAAAATGGCTGAACAGCTCGAATCAATGTGGGGCGCACAAAAGCGATTATTGGCCGATGTGTCTCACGAACTTCGTTCACCCCTAGCGCGACTGCAAATGGCGCTAGGTCTTGCCCATCAGCAAAATGTAGACCCTGCCACGTTATCTCGTGTTGAGCGAGAGGCTGATCGTATGGAAGCGCTGGTAAGCCAATTACTTACTCTTAGTCGTGCTGAAGCTGGCGAAGCCAACATGCAAAAACACGCTTTGTCTTTAGTACTCAACGATGTGCTTACCGACGCTAACTTTGAAGTGGCAAACAAAAACAAGCAGTTAAAAATTGACGATATACCCAAAAAGACGGTAGTCATTGACAGCATGATGTTTTGTCGCGCTGTCGAGAATGTTCTTCGCAATGCCATACGCCATAGCAAACTCGTCACGCATATTGCGTTTAGCGAAGATGCGCAGCATTGGTGTATTCACATTACAGATGACGGCGACGGGTTAACCATTGAGGAATGTGAGCGTATATTTTCTCCGTTTTACAGGGCAACTCTTGCCAGAGAGCGTGAGTCAGGAGGCGTAGGCTTGGGCTTATCCATTGCAAAAGCGGCAGTTGAGTTGCATCATGGACGCATAATCGCTGAACCTGCTGAGCGCGGTGGGCTACGAGTTACTATGTCATTTCCCAAGTTATGATTGGGAATGTTGATAGCACTCCGTAACCTAACAAAGAGCGCAATTTGACTGTAATAGGGTATTTATGAACTGGACGTTCACGTCTGAAAATAACTTAGCCAGCACTTTTGCCACGTATATCAATCCCTTCTGGCAAAACAGTGTTACTCAGGGCCACTTCTCTGGGAAAGACAATATCAAGGTACGCTTTGCGCACTGTATCCCAGAATCGCCGCGAGCTACCATTGTAATATGCTCTGGTCGAATCGAATCTTATTTAAAGTACAAAGAGTTCATTTACGATCTCTATCAAAATGGTTTCGCCGTATTCATCTTAGATCACAGAGGCCAAGGCTTGTCAGACAGGATGACCCGTGACCCTCAGCATGGTTATGTTGCCGATTTTGACGACTACGTTGATGACTTCGTTATGTTCGTAGAAACTATTGTAAAGCCACTGCAGCAAGGCCCGTTACAGCTGGTATGCCATTCGATGGGGGGCGCCATTGGTGCACTCACGCTGCTGCGTCTTCCGAATTTGTTTTCAAAAGCCGTTTTAGCTTCACCCATGTTTGGCATTAAACCCGCTCTGCCCAATTGGTTGGCGAATGGCTTAATTCGCACAGGCCTTGCGGTAAACAGGATGAAAAAGAAAGATGCGGGGTACTTTTTTGGTCAAACCCCGTATATCGCGTTTCCTTTTTCACTTAATAAGCTCACCCACAGCAAAACCCGCTATGCCCTGTTTCGTGAGCTGTATGACGAAGAACAGGATATTCAGCTTGGTGGCGTAACTACAGAGTGGTTGGCAGCGGCGCATCAGGCTATGAACAAAATTGAAAGTAGCGCACGCGCTATTACAACGCCCTCGCTTGTATTAAGTGCAGACGATGACGCGATTATTGATAATAACCGTCAACGCCGCGTGGCGCAGCTTATGCCAAATGCAAAACTTGAAATAGTGCCCCGCGCTTACCATGAGCTATTCACCGAGTCTGACGACATTCGCGAGCGCTCTGTGGCGCGTATTCTCGACTTTTTGACAAAAGACTCGTCTACATAAGTGCAGCCGCAGCTAACATTTAGTTTGGTGATCGTACTTAAGAGCAGCGCTTTCTATTTCACAGGTAATAAAAGTGTGTGCAAGGGTGATGAAGAATGGCGTTTCGGTATAAAATAAACGAGTTGTTAACTGTGAAGGTAATTTAAAAAAGCATGCTCGATATCGTACTCTATCAGCCAGAGATCCCGCCTAATACGGGAAACATCATCCGCTTATGCGCAAACAGTGGCTTTATGTTGCACTTAATCGAGCCCTTGGGTTTTGAATGGGACGATAAACGCGTTCGACGCGCAGGTTTAGATTATCACGAGTTTGCTCACGTAAAGCGCCACGCCAATTTAGACGCTTACCTGAATGATGCTAAGCCAAAACGGGTATTCGCTTGCACAACGAAAGGCAAAGCGTTTCACAGCGATGTGTCTTATGAAAAAGGCGATGCGTTAATTTTCGGACCGGAAACCCGAGGTTTACCAGACGACTATATTCAATCGCTTCCCCCAGAGCAGCGTGTTCGCATCCCTATGTTGCCAGACAGTCGTAGTATGAACTTGTCTAATGCTGTATCGGTATTTGTGTATGAAAGCTGGCGTCAGTTTGGTTACGAGGGTGCTCGTTAGTACTTTCTTTAACGCTTACTGTTTTGCTAAAAACTCTTTTAACCATTCAAATCAAAAGCTTATTCAGCCTTTAAAAATGTCTGTAAAGATAGCGTAAATGTAAAGATTGTCTCTCGTGGCGAATCTTTACATTCGCTATATTGCATTCAGTTTTTTTTATGGATCGAATGCTTTGAAACTCCCTCTACCCATTAAAGTACTGCTCATTGCAATTATTGTGTTTGTGCCCGCTTATGCTGTTTATGCATGGCTATACTCACCTCAGACAAATACCGAATATCTCTTTCAAGGTGCAAAGATACGAGACATCGAATTAAATTTGGTGTCTACAGGTCAGCTTGAGCCCAAGCGCTACGTAGAGGTAGGTGCGCAGGTTTCAGGTCAGGTAGACAATATTCACGTAGAAGAGGGGGATATTGTTAAAGAAGGCGATTTGCTGGTAGAGATCGATGCCCGTGTATTTGAAACACAAGTACAGAACTCTCAAGCGGCGCTGGACAGCAAAAAAGCACAGCTGGCTCAGCTGCGGGCAGAGCGAGAACTCGCCAAAGTGAGAGCGCAACGCAATCAAAATTTGTTTAAGCAAAATGCAGTCAGCCAAGATGTAGTCGTAAGCAGCGATACAAACCTTAAAGTTATCGATACCAAGATCACGGCGAGCATCGCACAGATTAAAGCCGACGAAGCCTCGCTGGAAGGGGATATTACTAAGCTCGGGTTTGCAAAGATATTTGCGCCAATATCCGGAACTGTAGCGACCTTACCGGTGCGTGAGGGGCAAACCCTGAATGCCAATCAAAACGCCCCCGTGTTGCTTCAAATTTCCGATTTATCAGTAATGACCCTACGCGCAGAAGTGTCCGAAGCCGATGTGCAGAAAATAAAGCGCGGCATGCCAGTCTATTTCTCTACCTTGGGCGATAACAAAACCTTCTACCATTCTACCGTTCGTCAAGTGCTACCTACACCCACTGTACTTAATGACGTAGTGCTATACCAAGTGCTAATCGATGTTGAGAATCCTGAACGCACTTTAATGGACGCCATGACTACCCAAGTGTTCTTTGTGCAGGAGCAGGTGAAAGGCGCGCTTTCTGTGCCGTTAGCGGCAGTAAAAGGACGAGCTCGCAATCAATTCGTGATGCTTAAACAGGGCGATGAGGTGGTTCGCACGCCAGTAAAAGTAGGCATAAAAAATAGAACCCATATTCAAATTATAGAAGGCCTATCAGAAGGTGATGAAGTGGTTGTGGGTCTAGCAGACGGCACCGCAATGCCGGCCGCGGGCATGCGCAGAGTGCCGGGTGGGCAGCCGCCATCAGGCCCACCTCGCCGCCGTGACGGGTTCTAATATGTCGTTAATACAACTTGATGGCGTGTCACGCCGCTACAAAACGGAAGGCTTTGAAGTTACCGCATTAGACAAGGTTTCATTATCAATCGATAAGGGGGAATTTGTCGCCATTATGGGGCAGTCGGGGTCGGGTAAGTCGACCTTGATGAATATCCTAGGGTGTTTAGACACCCCTTCAGAAGGGGAGTACCGTATTCACGGGCAGTCAGTGTCTTCGTTAAACCCAGACCAACTCTCTGCCCTTCGCTTGAAAACGTTTGGGTTTGTTTTCCAGCGCTATCAACTACTGTCGTCGCTAAATGCCACTGAAAACGTGGCGCTGCCAGCAATATACAGCGGTACGTCTAGCGAAGATCGCACTCAAAAAGCGCAACAGCTGCTTGGTAAGCTTGGCCTTTCAAGTAGAAAAGAGCACAAACCCGGAGAGCTTTCAGGTGGCCAACAACAGCGTGTCTCGGTAGCGCGAGCCTTAATTAATGGTGCAGAAGTAATACTAGCCGACGAGCCCACCGGGGCGCTTGACTCGGCCAGCGGAGAACAGTTACTGGCATTGCTTCGCGAGCTACACGCAGAAGGGGTAACTATTATTCTTATCACCCACGATAGTGCAGTTGCTGAACATGCCGACAGGCAAATACACTTGCTTGATGGGAAAATTGTAACAGATACCAAAACCGCTGCGCCTAGCACAAGTGAATCAGTTGAAAAGAATGCGGCTTCAGTGCAGCACGTACATTCTCAAGAGCCCACGCCGGTACCGGCAATCAAACCTTTTCCAAGTATCTCACTTTTTTCAGCCCTATCTATGGCGTTCACTGCCCTTAGAATGAATTGGTTTAGAACCTTGCTCACTCTCTTGGGAATTATTATTGGAGTAGCGGCAGTGGTGACCATGATGGCCATCGGTGAGGGAGGTAAACAGCAGGTACTAGAGCGTATTGAAACCATTGGCACTAACCTGATTTCGATTAGGCCGGGTGGACGAAACATGCGCTCATCCGGTGATATTGCATCGCTGACGTTAGCCGATGCCACTGCATTGAAAAGTGTTCCGGGTGTGGCTTATGTCGCCCCGGAAAGAAGTGCAAGGGCAACCATCCGATACAGCGAAAACGATTTTTCAGGACGTATTACAGGCACCACACCTGACTACTTTCATGCTAAAGACTGGGAAATGGCGCAGGGCGTGTTTTTCAGCGATGAAGACGTAACAAATTATGCACCTGTGGTGGTAATTGGAGATACGGTAGCAGAGACCCTGTTTGAAGATAAATATCGGGCAGTAGGCGAGTACATCTTGATGCAAAATGCCTTCTATCAGGTCGTAGGTGTACTTCATTCTAAGGGCGCCAGTGCAGGTGGTAACGATATGGATGACGAAGTGCTCATTCCGGTTACAACTGGCCGTTTGAAGGTATTTGGTCGGGATTACTTAAGCAGCATTACCATAAAGGCAGAAAGTACCGAAGTAGCCACTCAGGTAAAAGATGATGTGCTGGCACTGTTGGTAGAACGTCACGGACAAGAAGACGTGATGGTGCGTACCACAGAGTCACTGGTAGAGGCGGTCACGGAAACGCAAGACACGTTAACTTGGCTCTTGGCGTCTGTTGCTGCCATATCTTTGTTTGTTGGCGGTATCGGTGTAATGAATATCATGCTGGTCAACGTATCTGAGCGTAAGAGGGAGATTGGACTACGCATAGCCACAGGCGCAAAACCTCGCGATATATTGCGCCAGTTCAATATCGAGGCATGGGTAGTGTGTATCTTGGGTGGTATCTTCGGCATTCTTCTGGGCTATTTTGTTGTCCTTATCGTTGCTTCATTCAGTGTGCCTGTCGCCTACACGCTAATGCCGCCCGTTTTGGCTTTTGTCACATCTCTCGCTGTAGGGCTCATTTTTGGTTACGCCCCTGCTCAAAAAGCATCAAAGCTTAATCCTATTGACGCGTTGGCAGAGGAGTAACGCCATGCATTCTTTTCGTTTTTCTGTGTCTCTTGCCGCTCGTTCATTACTGTGCGCGTTCTCTTGTATCGTGCTGACCGCAAGCTGCGCTTATTCACCTTCTACAACGTTGCCCGAAACTGACACGCAGGCGCTACAAAAAGCGAAGTCTGTGGACGCGACTAGTCAAATAACAACATCATGGTGGAAGGTGTTCGAGGTGGCTGAACTTGCGCCCGTAATGAAGACGCTTGAAAGCCAAAATTTAACCCTTAATCAAGCCGAGCAGAGGGTAAAACGAGCGCAATTTCTGTTAGCACAAGTTAATGCAGGTGACGTTCCGACTATAACGGCGAGGACATCTGGACGCAGTGGAAGAGACCTAGATAGTGGCCGTTCAAGCCACTCTACCTCAGGTGGACTGGGGTTGAGTTATGACGCGGACATATGGGGTACACGAGAAGCTCAGCAGCGCAGTCGTCAGTTAGGTATCGATACTGCACAGTATCAGTTTACCGATGCGCTGTTAGACACCCAGGCGTTGTTTATAAATACCCTTCTTGAGCAGATTTCACTGCAGTCGCGGCTGTCTATTGCGATGCAAAACGTAGAGATTAGCGAAGCGCTGCTAAACCTAGTTCAAATTCGCTTTGAAGAGGGGGATACCTCAGGTATTGAGGTTTCCCAACAGCGCAATACCTTGATCAGTGCTCAGTCGGAGGTGCTGCGACTGAGCAATAGTTTAACGCTTAATGAGCGGGCATTAGCGGTATTGTTAGGTAATGAATCTATGCAATTTAATACGCCTGAACAAAAAGCGCTGCTTTCCCTTTCGCTAACCGATTTTTCACTGCCCGAAGTGGCACCTATATTAAGCGCTGAGGTATTGAAGCAGCGTCCAGATGTTCAGTTAGCTATAGCGCAATTTAAGCAGGCTGATTTAGCGTTTTACGAAGCGTCAGTGGCAGGTCTTCCAGGCATGAGCTTAAGTGCAGATATTGGTGTGAGTGATCTTTTAGATTTAGCGCAAGGGTGGACCTTAGGCGCAGCAGTAAGCTCAGCAGCAACCCTGTTCGACGGGGGACGGTTAGAAGCTGCAGAGAAGGCGGCAAAAACGGATGTTGACTTGGCGATTTTACAGTATCAGCAGACGGTGCTTAGCGCGATAGAAGCGTTGTTAAATAGCCAAACTAACTTGGTATTCAATCAACAAAACTACCGCTACGCGTTAGCCTCGCTCGAGAACAATCAGCAGCTTTATCATCTTGCGGATATTCGCTACAAAGCTGGTGACACTGACTTTCTGAACTTGCTTAATGCTCAACGTAGCTTTTTCTCGGCTAGGCAATCTGTGATCAGTAGCTATCAAGCCGTACTCTCTTCTGTCATTGCCACCTACAGAGAAAGCGCAGGCGCCGACATCACTTCGTCATAGCTTTTAGATTTTCTCAAGCAGCAATACGAAAGCCCTGTGAACAGGGCTTTTTTGTGCATTAGGCTTCTTTTTTGAGGTCTCGACCAAGCAGGGCTAAGGCCGCCTCTTTAGGGGATTTTCCGTGATAAAGCACAGCATAAATTTGTTCACAAATAGGCATTTCCACACCTACTTTTTTAGATAAAATGTGCACTTCTTCAGTGTTGCGATATCCCTCAACCACTTGTCCGATTTCTTCGATAGCAACATCCACACTTTTGCCTTGACCCAATGCCAAGCCAAAGCGGCGATTGCGTGATTGATTGTCTGTACAAGTTAAAACTAAATCGCCAAGACCTGCCATACCCATAAAGGTTTCTGGATTTGCACCCAGCTTCACGCCTAAACGGGTAAGTTCTGCTAAACCTCGGGTGATCAGCGCCGTTCGCGCGTTTGCACCAAAGCCAAGGCCATCGGCTAAGCCCGCGCCTATAGCGATAACGTTTTTAACCGCACCACCAAGCTGAACGCCAGTAAAGTCTGAGTTTTTGTATACTCTGAACGACTTTGCGCAATGCAGCTTTGCTGCAAATTCGTCACTCAGCGTATCGTCAGTGGAAGACAGCGAAATTGCAGTCGGTAAGCCTGCTACCATTTCTTTAGCAAAAGTAGGGCCTGATAACACGGCTAGGGGATAGTCGGTACCCAGTATTTCCTCTGCCACATCGCGAAGCAGACGGCCAGTTTTTGGCTCAAGTCCTTTGGTCGCCCAAATAATGCGTTGATGCGGTTTAAGCAATGGCTTTAAGCTTTGAAGCATAGCCGCAAATGCATGGCTAGGTACAACCACTAAAATATCTTGGCTGGCGGCTACCACTTCTTCTAAGTTGGCATTTACCACTAGGGCATCTGGAAATGTTGCGCCTGGAAGATAACGAGCGTTCTCTCGGTTCGCTTCCATTTCGGCAATGTGCTTTTCATCACGGCCCCAAAGCAGTGTGGGGTTGCCATTTCTGGCAAGACAAAAAGCAAGGGCGGTGCCGTAAGACCCCGCCCCTAATACTGAAACAGACTCTGAAACCGAATGCGACTTCGTGTCCACGCCTTTCATGTTCACCTAATTAGGCGTCCATTTTTGGCGCTTCGCCCTGCGCTTGCTGTGCACGTTTTTGCACGTAAGCTGCAAAGATAGCGTCGAAGTTTACAGGCGCTAGGTTAAGTGGAGGGAATGTTCCACGGTTAACCAAGTTAGAAATGGTTTCACGCGCATATGGGAAAAGCATGTTCGGGCAGAACGAGCCCAGCGTGTGCGCTTTGTTTTGGTCTGGCATTTCGCCAATAGCGAAGATACCTGCTTGTTGCACTTCACAAAGGAATGCTGTTTCTTCACCAAGCGTTGCCGTAACGGTAACTGAAAGTACAACTTCAAATACATTTTCTTCTAGCTTGTTAGTGCTAGTGTCGATGTCTAGCTTAATTTCAGGCTTCCACTCTTTAGTGAAAATAGCTGGCGCGTTTGGAGACTCAAAAGAAATGTCTTTTGTGTAGATGCGCTGAATATTGAACTGAGCACTCTGTTGCGCTTGTGCGCCCGCTGCTTCGCCGTTATTTGTCTGATTTTCGTCAGCCATGGTATTTCCTATTTAATTGTCGTTTTAATTTAATGTAGTGCGTTGCTGTATGCGCTGACGCTTTACGCCAAACCCAACATTGGATTTAGTTTGCTTTGTGCTTCCAAAGCCATCATATCGTCACAGCCACCAACGTGCTGATCGTCAATGAAAATTTGCGGAACAGTCCAGCCGCCGTTTGCGCGTTCAATCATCTCGTCGCGCAGTTCAGGCTTAACATCTATTGGGTATTCAATAAATTCTACACCTTTTTGCGTTAGCAATGCTTTTGCACGGTGGCAGTAAGGGCAGTGGCCCTTGGTGTAAAGTTCTACTTTGCTCATAAAGGTTACCTGTTATTTAGAAACGGGAAGGCTGGCACTTTGCCACGCGTTCATTCCGCCTTTTAATACACTCACATTCGCGAAACCATCTTTAAGCATCGCATTTGCTGTACCACGAGCCTGATTACCCATAGCGCATACTACGATAATGGGTTTGTCTTTACTGTTTTCAAGTTTCTTGAAGTTTTTCTCACGCAACTCTTCAGGTTTAATTTGTCTGGCACCCAAAATATGGCCAGCTTTAAACTCTTTCGCAGGGCGTGTATCTAGCACTATCGCATCGTCTTTGTTCATTAAAACCGTTGCTTCGTGCGTGCTTAATTCTTTTACTGAAGATGTCCATGCACTGATATAGCTAAATATCAACATGGCAATCAGCGCAACCCAAATACCAGCAAGAATAAAGTTGTTGCTAGCAAATTCAATTAGTTGATCCATTACCTCTAACCCTGTCTACAGACCATGAAAAGAGTGCAAAGTATATAGAAAAATGGGCGAGAAACCAGCTTACCTTTCAGTATGATGAATGTCAGTCATAGCGGGTTTGCGCTAAATACTTTAGATGATTGATATTACGAACAAATTGCACTGGGCATATGGAGGAGCGTCAGATACACTGGAAAACGTTGTTAACAGCAACGATGAAACACATTAAGTCATCAATGAAAAAGTTAAGGTTCTAGGCGCACGTATGTCAGTACGATTATTTCTTTCAATCATTGGGTGCATAGTTGCCCTTGCAATTATGCCGATTGGAAGTAGTGCTATTGCACAAGAAGGCGGTGCGAATAGTCAAAAAGAAAAATTAGCTGAGTTACAGGCCGAATTGCGCGCTCGACAGCAAGTATTAGAGAACAATAGAGCCAGTGCACAGGAATTGGAAAATGTGCTGAAGGCCTCTGAACTCGAAATCGCTAAAGTGGCGAAAGCACTATCCAGCACCCGACAGTCACTTAAAAATATTGAGCAAGAACAAGCGAAGCTCGAAGAAGAACAAGAAGGGCTTAAAACGGCTATCCGTAAACAGCAGTCACTTTTATCGAGCCAGCTTAAAAGTGCATTTATGGCGGGGCATTACGACTATGCAAAAATGCTGTTTTACCAAGATGACGCGCGAACCTTCGAGCGTGTCATTACCTATTATCAATACGTGGCAAAAGCGCGCCAAAAAGAGATTGAGAGCTTTAGGGGCAATGTTGCTAGGCTTGAAGAAGTTAACGCAGAGCTTAGCGAAAAAGCCTTGTCACTTGCCGCTTTGAAAGATGAGCAAGAAGGTCAGCGAGCAGTACTTATAACCCGCCAAGACGATAGAAAAGCAACGCTTAAGAAAATAAACAAAACCATAGCCTCTGAAAACCAGCGTATTGCGTCGCTACAAGCTGATGAAAAAGCGCTGAAAGACGCTATTGAAGCTGCGCGGATTGCCGCAGAACGGGCTGCCCGTGAAGCCGAAGTGAGTATGGATGGACTTGCCAAATTAAAAGGTAAGCTGGCAGCGCCTGTAAAAGGCAGAATACGAAACTTATTCGGTAGTCGCCGCCAAGGGCAAGTGTCTTGGAAAGGCATTGTGATAGATGGTGCCGAGGGCGACCCTGTAAACAGCATTGCGCCTGGAAAAGTGTTGTACGCCGATTGGTTGCGCGGATTTGGTCTGGTCGCTATTGTCGATCATGGCGAAGGGTATATGAGTGTTTACGGTCACAACCAAGCGTTACTAAAGCAAGCTGGCGATGATGTCAGGCAAGGTGAACGCATAGCCCTTGTGGGCCGAAGTGGTGGTCAGGAATATCCTAACCTTTACTTTGAAATTCGTCATAAAGGCAAGGCGCTAAATCCAAGCTCTTGGCTAGACTAGGCAGGTTAATCCTAGATTGACAGAAACTAAGTTGAAACTTAATCAGTTGTTGGTATTCTAGAAAAAACACAGCATTGTGTAGTGTGCGCTTAATAATAATGATGAAAAACGGATGTGACTTAGATGCTTTTGCGTCTGCTAATGCCTTGTATAATCTTTGTTTTATGCGGGCTAACTAGCCTTCAAGTAAAAGCAAAGTCAGACATAATTATAATATTAGATGACCTGGGATACAGGCCGTCCGATGTCGCTGCTTTTTCTCTCCCTAAAGAAATTACCTTTTCTATACTTCCGCAAACGCCGCTGGCTTCTAAAATTGCGCTCCGCGCTGAGCAAGAAGGCAGGGCCGTTATGCTGCATATGCCTATGCAGGCGCAAAGTGGAAAGGACATGGGGCCCCTTGGATTAACCACTGACATGTTCGCAGGTGCCATTACTTACAATTTGCGAAAGGCAATGAAGAGCGTGCCGAACGCGGTTGGTGTGAATAATCATATGGGAAGTGCGTTCACGGGGCAGCAAAAAGGAATGGAAGCGCTCTTAAAAGAGGTGAAGCGGCAAGGCTTATTTTTTGTGGATAGCCGAACCACGGTACTCACAAAAGGTGAAGAAATTGCGCAGCGGTTAGGTGTGCCTAGCGCAAGTAGACAGGTCTTTCTGGACCATAAGCTTGAGCCTGCATTCTTACTTAAGCAGTTCAACCACATGAAACGTATTGCTAAAAAGAATGGTCATGTTGTTGTGATTGGTCATCCCCACCCAGAAACCGTCGATTTCTTGAAAACTCATTTACCCTCACTTGAAAAAGAAGGTTTAACCCTTACCTCAGTAGCCGACTATTTTTCGCATGCACCAAAAGTGGCAAAGCAGTTTGGCAAAGAACGCAATCAAACGGCTTCGCTTAATAACGCCGATGTGAAGGATAGCAAGGTAAGCATGACCGAAGAAAATGCCTTACATAGCAGTGGGCTAATGCACAGCTCCGCAGAAAAAGGCGTTGCTGAGCGCTTAGGCACAGCGCCAAACGAATAGCTTTTTTTCCCCATTTTATACGTAGTTAGTTCATTTTCATCTCGTTAAGATCAAAATTTAATGTGGGAACGTTTCTCATTTCTGTGAGTCTGTTATAATATAACGTCTCTGGCGAATAGTTCGCGAACTCATTTTTTCACGGTGGTAATTAGGGTAATGACTCCAATTGACGAGAATCCAACAAAACTAGACAAACTTGGCATTTGGGTGTCGAGCTTGTGTGCGTTGCATTGCCTCGCGCTACCTGTTTTGGTGCCTCTGCTGCCGCTGATCGGTTCTAGCTTTTTTGCACAAGTGTGGTTCGAAAGAACGATATTAACCTTTTCGTTAATTGTAGGTGCAGTCGCCTTGGTTAGCGGTGCAATTCGCTATCATGGCAAATACTACCCGCTTGCATTGCTGTTTACGGGTGGCGCTATTTATTGGCACAAAGATATTTTTGGGCATCACTACGAACCCTTTACCATCGCGATAGGTGCAGCGCTAATTGTAGCCGGCCACTGGGTGAATATGCGATTGTGTAGACAATGTAAGTGCTGCAAGAATACGGTGTTTTCAGACCACCTTTCAACTGAATTTAAGTAGTCAACTAAGCTGCAATTCAAGTAAAGCATTCCAAAAAAAAAACGAGCCAATGGCTTAATGCCGATCAGTTAAGAAAATTTTCATGATCGGTTGACCGATCTTTTTAAGGCTTCAAAATCCGATATCAGTCTCTGGTATCGGATTTTTTAATGT
>NZ_CAMZMZ010000042.1:0-31185 GCF_947311905.1 Alteromonas sp. CyTr2
TCTGGAACGCTGCTGTCGTCACTCGTAATTCGGCTACCACCGCCAAATGGCGTAATGGTTGATTCTGGGTTTTCAAGGGCAAGCTGAAGGCCGCCGTTGGTATATCTCACCATAACTTGACGACCAAAGGTAATGCCGTCAGTCGTACCAACAAAGTCTAAAGATTCAGGTAAAGAACCTACGTCCATGAAAGTTGTCCATGTTTGACCTACCAACCAATTTTTGTAGGTCAGGTATGCGTGACGAACACGAGGAACGTAAGAGTTACTGATGCGCTCATCGCCGCCATCGGTCACTAAAAAGTCGAGCTCGAAAACACCGTTAATGGTATCGCCTTCAGCGGTTGGTGTTGAAGTAGCAAAGCGGAATCGCGATGTTCTAATGTGAGCATCAAATTGTGGATCTTCGTCAACGCCACCAACAGGTGTTAGTGAAGGAATATAGAAATCGCGACCTACGCTACCCGATGCAATGGTGCCATCTGAGTAGTCACTGACCATAGCGTCGACTTTAATGTAGCCTGTGAATTTCACACTTGTGTCGCCGATTGTTGCTGCTTGCGCTGCACCGGTAGATGCTGCTAGGCACAGCGCTACTGCTGTAGCCGTATTTTTTATTTTAGCTTTCATCGTGTCTGTTCCAAAAAAGTGGTTAAATAAATGTAAATTCAACGTTAACATTGCTGATTGTGTACTTATTATCTCAAAATTAAATAAGCCAATGGTCGCATAAGACTATAGTCGTAATACTTTTCTAGTAGAACCTTAGTTGTATGCTGCTAAGACCAAAGTCTCATTTTGCTTTGTGGGTGAATGGCTAGAGTGTTTCACCATACAACAAGAATTTACATCATTGATATTGGAGGCAATCTATATGACCGCCAGCAAAACTTATCCTGTGCCTGAGAACATTCTTCAGTCTACCCATTTAACCGCATCTCAATACGACGAGATGTACAAGCAATCTGTAGAGCAACCTGAAGCGTTCTGGGCTGAGCACGCATCCATGCTTGAGTGGTATCAAAAGCCAACCAAAATTAAAAACACGATGTTTGGCGAAAACGATGTGTCGATAAAATGGTTTGAAGATGGTGAGCTAAATGCCAGCTATAATTGTATTGACCGCCATCTGGCTAACAATGCCACAAAAGTTGCCTTTCACTGGGAAGGCGACTCACCAGAAGATAGCCAAGATATCACGTATCAACAAGTACACTATGAAGTTTGTAAATTAGCGAATGCACTTAAAGAAATGGGCGTAGCAAAAGGTGATCGTGTTGCGATTTACATGCCGATGGTACCTGAGGCTGCCTACGCCATGCTAGCGTGTGCCCGAATTGGTGCAGTACATTCGGTGATTTTCGGTGGATTTTCACCTAACGCGATTGCCGATCGTATCAACGACAGCAACGCCAAAGTCGTGATTACTGCTGATGAAGGCCGTCGTGCTGGAAGAAGTATTCCACTGAAAGCGAATGTGGATAAAGCACTGTCTGGTGATGCGTGTCCGTCTATTACTCATGTTTTAGTTCATAAGCTAACAGGAGGAGAAGTAGACTGGAATGCTAAGCACGATGTGTGGTGGCATGACGCTGTTGATGGCGTGTCAGCGCAGTGTGAACCAGAGGTAATGAACGCGGAAGACCCACTGTTTATCCTTTATACATCAGGCTCTACTGGAACGCCAAAAGGTGTAGTACACACCACGGGCGGGTATCTCTTATATTCTGCGATGACCTTTAAATATGCCTTTGACTACAAAGAAGACGATGTTTATTGGTGTACCGCTGATGTAGGCTGGATCACAGGCCACAGCTACATGGTTTATGGCCCTATGGTGAACGCCGCATCACAAGTGTTCTTTGAGGGTGTACCAACCTATCCAGACGTTAAGCGTATTGCTCAGGTAGTGGAAAAATACAAAGTAAATAGTTTATATACCGCGCCAACTGCTATCCGCGCATTAATGGCCCACGGAGATGTTCCAGCTGAAGGGTGTGATGTCTCATCGCTTCGTCTGTTAGGAACAGTAGGTGAACCTATTAATCCTGAAGCATGGGAATGGTACCACCGCGTAATTGGTATGAGCCGTTGTCCTATCATCGATACATGGTGGCAGACAGAAACAGGTGGACACATGATCCTGCCTTTACCTGGCGCTACGGAGTTGAAGCCTGGCTCAGCGACTCGTCCATTCTTCGGCATTCAGCCTGCGCTATTTGATGCTGACGGTAATGAGCTTGAAGGGGCAGCAGAAGGTAATCTTGTTATTAAAGACAGCTGGCCTAGCCAAGCTCGAACGGTTTATGGCGATCATCAGCGCTTTATTAACACCTACTTTAGCGCGTACAAAGGTGTGTACTTCACCGGTGACGGTGCTCGTTGCGACGAAGATGGCTTCTACTGGATCACCGGTCGTGTAGATGACGTGCTAAACGTTTCTGGACACCGTTTGGGCACCGCTGAAATCGAAAGTGCACTTGTTGCCCATCCTAAAGTGGCTGAGGCTGCCGTTGTTGGCTTCCCACATGATATCAAAGGGCAGGGTATCTACGTTTACGTAACGCCAAATGAAGGGGTTGAAGCAGATGAAGCCCTTACTAAAGAGCTTAAGGCGTGGGTGCGTCAAGAGCTAAGCCCGATTGCTACACCTGATATGATCCAATGGTCTCGCGGATTACCTAAAACCCGCTCTGGTAAAATTATGCGCCGTATTTTGCGTAAGATTGCCGCCAATGAGCATGAGCAATTAGGTGACACATCTACGTTGGCGGATCCATCGGTTGTTGATACACTGATAGAGGAACGTCTAAATAAGTAGAAACTAAGGATATAGACAATGATAACCCTTCTAATCGCTGATGATCATCCGCTGTATCGCGATGCACTAAGAGGCGCGTTGTCGTTGTCACTTCCAGCCTTAACCCTCAAAGAGGCGGGAGACCTTAACACTACAGTCGATATTCTCAACAACGAGGATATCGACTTATTGTTGCTTGATTTGCACATGCCGGGTAGCAATGATTTGTTTGGCTTACTGCATATTCGAAAACTCTTTCCCGAGCTTCCTGTTGCCGTAGTCTCTGGCACAGAAGACACCACACTTATTTCAAAGATTATTAGCGTGGGCGCGCTAGGATTCATCCCAAAAACTGCCAGTGCGCAAGATATTGCAAACGCCGTAGAAGCGATTCTGGATGGCGATGTATGGCTACCTGATAACTTAAGTGAAGACGTTGATGAGGTGAATGAAGAGTTCTCTGAATTAGCGGACAAAGTTGCCTCGCTAACGCCTTCGCAATACAAAGTGCTTTGTTACATGCGAGACGGCTTGCTGAACAAGCAAATTGGCTTTAATTTAGATATCGCAGAGGCTACGGTTAAAGCGCATGTTACTGCTATCTTTAAAAAGTTGGGCATAAACAACCGCACACAAGCGGTACTTATTGCTTCACAACTTGAGTTGGAGCCGCCGGTTCAGTAGCGTCGAACTTAAGCACGGCTTCTGAGGTAGCAAATTCCGGTAAGAACTTTTCTAATGCCAAGCGGCTTTGTTCACTTAGCAAAGGGTTGTCAATTTCAATAACCGTTCGCCCTTCGGTAAGTGCCATACCTTCTCTAAAGTTATCATGAGCCAACAGTAGCTCCTGAAACTTACCCGTTTCGAAGAGCCTTAACAGACCTTCAGCTATCCGCCCGGCTAATGCCTGATTGTCGCTTCCTACAAAGAAAAAGATGGGGCTTGGATACGATATTATAAGGTGTTCATCAATAGTTAGGCCGCGAGAAAGGGTTTTGTCTGAGAGTTCCTCTTTGATTTCCATTACGCTTCTCGGAAACATATCGGCGAAGCCTTCTGAAACAATGCGAAATGACGCCCGGTAGGTCGTTTCCAACACTGGGATATCGTTTGCGCGAAATATCTTCGTATCGGGCCAGTCGTAGCCCAAAACCGCGCGGTATGCTCGTAACGCGTTTAATGACTTTACTTCTTTAAGTCGCGTATCGCCTTCTCTGACCAGCAGTGCACGCTTACCAAAAAGACCCGCCATAATGGGAATGCGAATGGGCAGGAACTGACGTTCACGCTCTGTCGAGGTAACGCTCCACGTCACGTCTAGCATGTTGTGTTCAAGGCTGCGTAGTTGACGTTCTTGCGCCGTTTCTTGGTCGCTGACAATCAGTTCAAAAGAACCGTATTGAGGTTCAGTAACGCGCAGTGATTCTGTGAGAAGACGTTTAGCGTAGGCGTATACGGCGTCTCGGCCAGGATGAATATTTGGCAAGCGGAGAACGGTGTGAGGTAAGTCAGTACTTACCTCATTTGTGTTTTGCTGCTGAGCATGAGCACTCAATAGTGTAAATACACTCAACAGCAAAGCGGCAACACTTAGGGCTTTTTTCGTAACGTCCATATTTTGTATTTCATGCACTAAACGCATGCCTTACTGCAAGTTGCCGCAGGTATTAACGTTGAATAACCATTGGCAAACTTGTATTGCTAGTCTTTCCCCGTCAGCAAAAAGTCGTGTTCGGGGTCTACAATAAATTGACCACTCATTGCTTCTCTTCCGAGCAGCATCAAATAGGTCATTTCAGAGCGGTCCGTTAGGGTTAACTGAATATCCCACTGGTACCCGTCCATTATTATAGGCGTAATTATAACATAGCGCTTCTCAAGTGTAGCCGTTGAGCTTTTTACGCGTTTTTGTCCTTCTACACGTGCTTCTCTGCGAACCACGCGTTCAACGTTGTGAATGTCCGGATGAATATCAAATTTAATCCATAATTCACCGTCTTGATCAAACTCTTCAATGTTATCAACGTGAAGTGAAGACGTTGCCGCCCCTGTATCAACGCGTACGTTCAAATCAGAGATGGCGAGTTTTGGTAAATCGCACAGCTCTACCGCACCAACAATTTTTTTATTGTTCATCAGTTTTTCTACCAATTTTATAAAACAGGACCCTGTTCTGGTGGCAATAAATTGTCTTGTAATAATTCTACGTGTTCTGCAACAGTATCAGGCTCTGAAAAGTATGCAATGTGGTATACCGCTTCACCTTCTTGGGTAAGCGGAATATTTTGTTTACCAATTACAACACCTTCTGCAGGGCTTTCAAGGCTGTCTAAATAATTGCCAAACGGATCAGCAATAATGGCCAGTTTGTCACCTTTCTCAACATGGTCACCTAGCTGTGCTAGATGCGTCACAAAGCCACTTTCTGGCGCTCGAACCCATCCACTTTGGCGCGCTATAAAACGTTCGATACTGTGGCCCTTGCTGCGGCTTTTATTTAGCATGCCCAAATGACGCATGGTATTAATAATGCCTCTTACGCCGGCACGAATAGAAAACTCGTCATAACGTAACGCTTGGCCTGCTTCGTAAAGCAGAATTTTAACGCCACTTTCACTGGCCGATTCGCGCAAAGAGCCATCGCGTAACTCTGCGTTAAGAAGTACAGGTACGCCAAACGCTTTTGCCATTTCCAGTACTTCTGGGTCGTCTAAGTCAGCGCGAATCTGAGGCAAGTTACTACGGTGTATAGCGCCGGTATGAAGGTCAATGCCGACATCGCACTTACTTACCACTTCTTTAAAAAACAAGTTGGCTAACCTACCGGCAAGCGAACCTTTTTTACTCCCTGGAAAACTGCGATTCAAATCGCGTCTATCGGGTAAATAACGAGACTGGTTTAGTACGCCGTACACATTAACCATAGGCACCGCGATAAGGGTTCCTCTTAGGCGTTCAATCGCTTTTGAGCGGATAAGTCTGCCTACTATTTCGATGCCATTTAATTCGTCACCGTGAATGGCTGCGCTGACGAACATAATGGGACCTGGTCGCTTTCCTCGTTTAACGTAAACCGGAATGCTCATATTGGTGGCCGTGTACAACGGCGGCATTTCTAACTCAATCTTTTTTGTTTCGCCAGGAGCAATGTTTTCACCCCCAATTCTTAAAACATCATTTACCACTAACGTTTTCCTATATTTACGTTATTGCATAGCAAAGGTTAAAGGGCGCTAGCCCTTTCCACGGGTTTTTGTTTTGTGCGGCTCTGCGCTTTTTTCAATGAACTCGATGATCATACTGGCGACATCCTTATTGGTCGCTTTCTCAATGCCTTCAAGGCCCGGCGAAGAGTTTACTTCCATAACGACTGGACCGTTGTTCGAACGAAGAATATCTACGCCACAACAATTTAGTCCCATCGTTTTAGCCGCATCTACCGCTGTTTTGCGTTCCGCTGGACTTAGGCGAACTAAACTTGCCTGACCGCCACGGTGAAGGTTAGAGCGGAATTCCCCAGGTGCTGCTTGGCGCTTCATCGCTGCTACAACTTTTCCACCTACCACAAAGCAACGAATATCTGCACCGCCCGCTTCTTTAATAAACTCTTGCACTAAAATACTGGCGTTAAGACCCATAAAGGCTTCAATGATCGACTCTGCCGCTTTTTGCGTGTCGGCCAATACCACGCCAATACCTTGCGTGCCTTCAAGTAACTTAATAACCACTGGGGCGCCGCCAACCGTCTTAATAACATCATCGATTTTATCAGGGTGGTGTGCGAAGCCTGTTCTCGGCATACCTATGCCTTTACGTGATAAAAGCTGCAATGAACGCAATTTATCTCGAGAGCGGCTGATAGCAACCGACTCGTTAAGGCTGTATGTGCCCATCATTTCAAATTGGCGAACGACTGATGTGCCATAAAAGCTAACCGATGCGCCAATTCGCGGGATCACTGCATCGTAATAGGGTAGTCGCTTACCGTTATAGCGAACTGACGGTCGCGCACTGGTGATATCCATGTAGCAGTGCATGGTATCGATAACGTCAACCTGATGCCCGCGAGCCTGCCCAGCTTCGACTAAGCGTGAAGTAGAGTAAAGACGAGGATTTCTAGAAAGAATTGCAATGCGCATTATAAAAAAGCCTGTAGTTTGTGTTTTATTTTGTCGTTTTATCGACCAATCTACTACCACGTTAGAACGTGATTGTTAAATAGACAAGTCATTTTTGCGCGCATACTAATGTAAGTGTTCGGGGGTGTCTTACGAATAATTCTTGTTGTGTCGATTGCTTTTAATGCATGAACTTGACTGTTTTTCGCGTTAGCATTAGAGCGCGTCGGCCTTTTTAACGTAAAATCAGAATTTAAGGTCAGTCTGCTTAACGAAAAAATGTAAGGATTTGTGTTAATGAATGAGTGGTGGCATGGGTTTTTGGCGTGGTTAACTCAGTACCAGTCAAATGTCGTGTGGAGTGGTTTGGTTTTACTAATTTATTTGGCGATGTCTCGTAAGTTGCTGCCAAAATTAGAAACCAACATCGTAAAGTCAAAGCTAAAATCAAATAGTGCTATTAAAGGGCTTTTTGCTGCACGGGTTATTGTCGCTACAGTATCGTTAGCCTTGTTGTTGCTAGCATGGGGGATCGATTTTTCTGGGCTCTTAGTGCTTTCCACTTCTATCATCACGGTAACCGGTGTTGCGCTTTTTGCTAGTTGGTCACTCATCAGTAACATCACTGCGTACTTTATTTTGCTCACAAACGTAGCCTATCGCAGAGGTAATTATGTGCGCATTCTCGACGGCGATAACTTCATTGAAGGTGTGATTGCCGATGTAGGGCCGTTTAGCACGCGCTTGCTTACCGCTGAGCGTGAAACTCTCATGTATCCTAATAACCTAATTTTAACCCGTCCTGTTTTGCTCAACCCTAAAGAGAAGTGGGGAGCAATGGGAAAAGTGGTGGCAAAGTCGAGCGTAGAAACGCCGGTGGTTAAAATTGAAGAAAGTAAACCACACGACGAATTACTCTAGACGTCTTTCCTTACACATATAGCGAAAAACCTGCAGCGAGCTACTAGCTACACGTTTTTCGCTTCCCTGATGTAGCGCGTCATACTTTGAAGTAGTGCGCGCAGTTTCGCTGGTTTTAGCGGTTTAGCTAAGAAGTTTACGCCTTGGGCTTTACACTGTGTAACTAAGCTTTCATCTGGTGTCGCCGTTATAAGCGCTGCTGGCACCACAATATTAAGTCGATGTCTAATCTCTTCAATCAAAGCTAGCCCATTTTTCTCGCTGTCATGACTGAGCTGATAATCCATGAGTAAGATTTGAGGCTGAATAGTCTCACAGACTTTCAACGCGTCATCCCAATTGTTCGCAAGCACCACATTGATTCCCCATTTCTGTAATAGGGTCTGCATGGCATCTAAGTTCTCTCTTTGATCGTCCACGCAAAGCACGTCCATGCCTGTAAATGTTGTACTGCGGGGCTTTGCTGTAACGTTGGATACCTGTTTTGGCTCAGCTTTATCCAAGCTAAACGCAAAGCAGCTGCCTTTGCCTATTTTCGAGGTAACACTAATATCGCTGTTCAACTGCAGACTTAAACGTCGAACAACCCCCAAGCCGAGACCTATACCGTGTTCCTTGCTTTCGTTCGCGCGGAAAAAGTCACCAAAAATACTGTCTTTTTTATCGGTAGATATGCCAATACCTGTGTCGATAACTTTGAAATAAACGGTGTCTTTTACAGGCTTGATAATGAACAAAACGCGGCCATTTTCCGTGTATTTCACCGCATTTGAAAGCAAGTTTTGGGTTATTCGGTATAAATACGTTTTGTCAGCTTTTACCCAGCACGGGCGTATAATCGCTTTAAAACGAAGTCCTTTTTCCCGCGCGCGCATTGCCATTTCGTCCACAAGTGGTGACAGCAGGGTCCTTACATCAATAGACTCAATATCGGGTTTCATTTCACCTTGATCTAAGCGTGCAATATCCAGCAAAGTGCCAATCAGTGTTTCGCTAGACGTCACGCTATGGCTAAGCTTTTGAATAATGGCTAGCGCTGACTCAGTCAGTTCTTGTTCTTCAAGGGCGCTCACGTAGAGCTTGGCCGCATTTAGCGGCTGCAAAACATCATGGCTTGCGAGCGCCAAGAAGCGGGTTTTACTGGCATTGGCATCTTCTGCAGCCTTTCGTGCCCTTATCAGTTCTTTCTCGGCATCAGAGCGCCGTTCTATTTCAAGTCGAAGCTCGGCGTTTATGGAGTGTACTTCTTCAGTACGCTTCTTAATACGAGCCTCAAGATCAATGTTTGATTCTTCAAGCGCTTGCTGTATTTCCACGTGTCCGGTGATGTCGTTGAAGCTTGTTACGAAGCCTCCGCCAGGTAAAGGATTACCTACCATCTCAATAACCCGTCCATCCATTCGTTGTCGCGTGAAACGATGGGGCATACCAGAGCGCAAATGAGCCAGCCTTTTTTCTACTTCACCGTCTACGTTATCTGTGCCGAACTCACCTTGTGAAGCGTTGTACCGAATAAGCTTTTCTATGGGCGTACCTACTGCCAACAAGTTATCTGGGTAAGGGTAGAGGTTGGCATAGCGTTTATTCCACGCTACTAAATTTAAGTGTTTGTCGACTACGCTAATGCCTTGGTCCATGTTTTCAAGTGACGTGAGTAGTGCAGTCATATTAAATTGCATGGCTTGCGTTGTGTCATCGAAGAAGTTGATAACCTCGGTAAAGTCCATCTTCTTACCACGCAATGCACTGTCTAGTAGTACTTTGGCACTCGACGCGCCAATAACGCCACCCAAGGCGCGTTCGCAAAATGATAAAAACGACTCATTTGGCGTATCGTCGTGCTTTAATTGGCAATTATTGAGTTGCTGATATTGTTCCAACAATTGTTGACAACGACCGGATCCCATAAAGGTCGACAATAGCGTTATAAGATCGGAGACGGTCACGTTAGTTGCCTGCGCTTTAACGGTATTGTTAGTGGAAATGGCAGGAGACACAAAGGCTTCAGCTTGCATTCTGTCGATAAGACGCTGCGGTGCAAAGTGTGAAAAGAGTATGTAAACAAAGCTGTTTGCCGCTAAGCTAATCATAGCGCCTTGGCTAATGAGTTCGTTTTGTTCCATTTGTGAAACTTGCTCGCTCACGATGGGAAGTACAAGCCACAACACCCAAATCACTAGTCCCACCATTAGCCCTGCGTAAACCCCGTGCGCATGCGCGCGCTTCCAGTAAAGTCCGCCAACAATGGCTGGCATAAGCTGGATAACTAACGAGAACGCAATAAGCCCAATTGAATGAAGCGAGCGGCTGCTGGTCATTTGCTGGTGGTACAAAAACGCCATAAGCAAGATAAACGCGATGACGATACGGCGAATAAGCCTGATTTTGCTCGACACGTCCTGTTTGTCATCGGTATTGCCTGTAAATGCAAGAATACGCGGCAGAATCACATCGTTGGTGAGCATAGTACTCAGTGTGAGTGTTGCCACAATGATCATAGCTGTTGCGGCAGAGAGCCCGCCTACAAAAACAATCACTTGAAGAAGAACTGACTCTGAAAATACAGCCAGCGACAGTACGTAAGAGTCGGGCTCGATATTAGCGCCAGCAAAAATGGCTTTGCCTGCAATGGCGATAATAGGAATTACCGCTGAAATAATGGTCAGGTAGAGAGGGAATAACCACCTTGCCGTGCGCAGATGACCTAGGCTTAGATTATCAATAATGGCAACGTGAAACTGCCTAGGCAAACAAACAATGGCCGCTGCCGCCATGATAGTTTGAGCGATGAAAGTAAACGAACCAAACTGCGCCAAGGCTATTTCATTGGTGAAACTTTCGAAGAATGGACCAGACTGGGTGCGCTTCCACGCACTATAACCAACAATGGCAACCAGCACTAACGCCAGCAATTTAATGGTCGACTCGAAGGCGATAGCCAGCATCAAGCCCCGTCGGTATTCGGTGACGTCCGTTTGCCGGGTACCGAAATATATTGCGAATGCCGCGATGAAGCCAGTGGCGGCAATAATAATGCCGTTGCTGTTAGGCTGCTGAGTAAGAAGTTGGAAAGTAGCGCCCACTGCTTTTAATTGAAGCGCGATATAAGGAATAGTGGCAAGGAGCGCGATAAGCGTAACTACCAAAGCTACGGTTTGGCGCTTGCCATAGCGCGACGCGATGAAGTCGGAAATGGTAGTGATGTGTTGCTTCTTGCTGACGAGGGTTAACTTGTAAATAAACTTATAACCCAAGACGTAAACGAGAATAGGCCCAAGCATGATTGGCAGGTAAATCCAAGTGTCTCTACTTGCTTGGCCTACCATGCCGAAAAAAGTCCATGCGGTACAATAAATAGCGAGGGCCAGCGAATATATAGCGGGATGTGACGTTAGTGCTCTAGCGGTGGGCGAGTTCTTTTCACCCCAACTCGCCAGTGAAAACAGCAAGAAGAGGTACAGTACTGCAAGTGTTACCCAACCAAAAACCATAACGTTCCTTTTAACTTAGTTTTAACAATGCTGTCGCTATTATAATCATTTCGACCATGGTCTACCTACGACCATGGTCTCATTTTGAATTTTTCAAGGCAGGTCTAGAGTAATACGCGAGCTCCTAAATGCTTGACTTTGCTGCTTGTGATTGTCTTTCCTCAACCACGTAACACGCAGCAATAACGTTAACAAAGCCGGGCGTTAGGAATATGTAAAATCATAACAATCAATTAACCTGACATGAGGGTGAAACAATGGCATTTAGAAACGAAGAGGACAAAAAAGCGTATTGGAGGGAGAATCTCGCTCTTCTCGCCAAGCTTTTAGTCGTTTGGTTTATCGTATCATTCGGTGCCGGCATTATTTTTGTCGATATCTTAAATGAAATCCAATTCTTTGGCTTTAAATTAGGCTTCTGGTTTGCGCAGCAGGGCGCAATTTACGTATTTGTTGCATTGATCTTTGTCTACATGGCGAAGATGAACGCCATGGACAAACGCTACGGCGTAGATGAGGAGTAAATCATGGACGTTCAAACTTTAACGTTTATTATCGTTGGCGCATCGTTTGCGCTTTATATCGCCATCGCTATTTGGGCTCGCGCAGGCTCAACTAACGATTTTTACGTTGCAGGTGGCGGCGTACCTCCCGTTATGAATGGGATGGCAACGGCAGCAGATTGGATGTCGGCAGCCTCGTTCATTTCAATGGCGGGTCTTATCTCATTTATGGGGTATGACGGTGCAGTATATCTAATGGGGTGGACAGGTGGTTATGTTCTACTTGCGCTTTGTTTAGCTCCCTATTTACGTAAATTTGGCAAATTCACGGTACCTGACTTCATTGGGGATCGTTACTACTCACAAACCGCGCGTACGGTTGCTGTATTTTGTGCAATCTTCGTTTGCTTTACATACGTTGCAGGTCAAATGCGTGGCGTAGGTGTGGTATTCAGCCGCTTCTTAGAGGTTGATATTGTGTCTGGCGTGGTTATCGGTATGGTTATCGTGTTCTTCTACACCGTACTTGGCGGTATGAAAGGCATTACTTACACGCAAGTTGCACAGTATTGTGTAATGATTTTCGCCTACATTGTACCGGCGGTATTTATCTCTATGATGGTAACAGGACATATCCTGCCGCAAACCGGCTTTGGTGCGACCTTAGCAGACGGTTCGGGGGTGCATATGCTGCAGAAACTCGATAATTTGTCTGTCGAGTTAGGCTTTAACGAATACACCTCAGGAACAAAAAGTACCATTGATGTATTCTTTATCACCTTTGCGTTAATGGTAGGTACAGCGGGTCTTCCACACGTAATCGTTCGCTTCTTCACTGTGCCTAAAGTGCACGATGCGCGTAAATCTGCAGGCTATGCACTAGCGTTTATCGCAATTCTATATACCACAGCACCGTCACTAGCAGCGTTTGCCCGTGTGAATATGATCGAAACCATTAATGGACCTGAAATGACGGGAACCAGCTATGAAGAAGCGCCGTCGTGGATTAAAAACTGGGAACAAACTGGCCTTATCTCATATGAAGATAAGAACGGTGATGGCAAGATGTTCTATTCGGGTGACGAGCGCAACGAAATGAAAGTCGACCGCGATATCATGGTATTGGCTAACCCTGAAATTGCGAACTTACCTGCGTGGGTTATTGCACTCGTTGCAGCGGGTGGTGTGGCAGCCGCATTGTCAACGTCTGCAGGCTTGCTGCTGGTTATTTCAACCTCTGTTTCCCATGATTTACTGAAACGAAACTTTATGCCAAACATAACCGATAAAGCCGAGCTCATGTATGCGCGACTTGCTGCTGGGGTGGCCATTGTCATAGCAGGTTACTTCGGTATCAATCCGCCAGGCTTTGTTGCACAGGTGGTGGCATTTGCCTTCGGCTTAGCGGCGTCGAGTTTCTTCCCGGCAATTATTATGGGTATCTTCAGCAAGCGCATGAACGATAAAGGTGCTATTGCTGGTATGATTTCAGGTATTGCCTTCACTGCGGCTTATATTATTTACTTCAAATTTGTAAACCCAGCGGCCAATACGCCTGACAACTGGTGGTTTGGTATTTCTCCTGAAGGTATTGGCACATTAGGTATGATGGTGAACTTCATTGTGGCTTTCCTTGTGTTCAAAGCAACAGATGAAGCGCCAGAAGAAATCCAAGAACTGGTTGAAAGCATTCGTTATCCTAAGGGTGCGGGTGAAGCATCAGCGCACTAAACTAATGTTGCCTTAAGATAGGCTTTAGCAAAATAAAACCAATCTACTGGCGAAAGTGAGTAGGTTGGTTTTTTCTTTTTGTGAACTGGACATTCCCTATGACTGCGATGGCTAAACAAGTTGAAGACTTTCTCAACACTTCAGCACCTTTTGACATACTGGATAAAGAGCAAAAGCTTGAGCTAGTAAAACATACTGAATTGGTTTACCTGACAGCGGATAATGTGGGCGACCTGCAAAAGGGAAAAGCGTCACTTTTTCTTATTCAAAATGGACAGTTTTCCGTCCAAGATTCAGATGCCCCTTTACGCCATTTAAGTGAGGGCGACTATTTCGGCTACACCAATATAATGGAAAAACGTAATTTTTCATTAAGCATCAGTGTAGACAGTCCAGGTCTGGTTTACTGTTTTGAAGCGTCTGCTGTTACCCCGTTATTTGAACTGCCAGCAATTCGAAATTTTTTTGATGGGCTGCGCAATAATGCCCTTCAAAACCATGCTATTTCCGATAGCAACTCCATGTGGCTTAATAAAGGGCTTGAGGATGTTATTAATAAGTCTCCCGTGTCGGTGGACGTAGAAACCTCAATTACAGCTGCGGCGCAGCTTATGACAACTCAAAAGGTATCGTCATTACTGGTTACACGAGAAGATAAGCTTATTGGCATTATCACCGACCGAGACTTACGTTCAAGAGTGGTTGCCGCCTCTCTCGGTATTCATCTTCCAGTCAGCCATATAATGACGCCTAATCCTGCGCAGATAATGGGAAATAGAACGCTATTTGATGCCTTGGCGCTTATGACCGAAAGGAACATCCATCACCTACCGGTTATCGACCAGCAAACCCTTGTGCCATTGGGTATGGTGACAGCCAGCGATATTATTCGTCATCAGCGTGGTAACGTTCTTTTTATAATTGGAGAGCTAAGCAAAGCGGAAAACCTTTACGAATTAACACGGCTATCCTGGCAATTGCCGCATTATTTCTCTGCTCATGCGAAAAAAGCAGGGGACTATGACATTGCTGGCAAAATTTTATCTCAAGCTACCGATATTATGACAAGAAAGCTTATTGGCTTTTTCCAACAGGCTAACGGGAAAGCCCCCATGATGTTTGCGTGGCTTGTTTATGGATCACAGGCAAGAGAGGATCAGACGATGGGTTCGGATCAAGACAATGGACTGCTTCTTGCTGAGCGGCCAAGCAAAACGCAAGCTGAATATTTCGCAAAAATGGCTGATTATGTGTGTAACGGTTTGGCCAAATGCGGCATTAAACTGTGCGATGGTAATATTATGGCGAGTAATCCTAAGCTTAGACTCTCGCTTGAAGAAGCCATTGAAGAAGCTAAGCGATGGGTAAAAGCACCAACTAAAGATGCGATTATGCACTTTAATATTTTTCTTGATGTTCGCTGCGCAGCCGGGGATATAAGTTTATTTAAGCAGTTGCAGCGTCAAAGGGCCCCCTTGATGAAGCAAAATATGTTCTTAGCAGCGCTTACGAGAAATAGTAACGAAATATCGGTTCCGCTTTCCGTGTTTCAAAAGTTCATTTATGAAAAAGGCCGTAAAGAGAAGGACGTGATCGACCTTAAAACCCGAGCCGTGGCCTTAATCAACAATATCGCCCGTATATACGCGCTAGCTGATGGCGTGACGTTGCCTAATACACTTGCCCGGTTAGACGCGCTATCGGAAAATTCACAGCTCTCAAAAAGAGATGCGACTAACCTACGTGATATTTGGCTGTTCTTAAATCGTTTGCGTTGGCGTCATCAGTTGGAAAATAAAGTAACGGACAATCGTGTGTCGGTTTCAAGTTTATCATCGATAGAAAAGCATCAGCTAAAAGCCGCATTCAAGGCTATAGAGCGAACCAATCAAGCAATGGTTATGAAGTTCTCTGGCGGCGTAAGTTAGCCCCATGATAACGCGAATAATCGAAGCCTGTGCATCGGTACTGTTTGGGAATCGTCAATTCAGAAAGTCGTTACGTGATAAAACGTTGGGCGACACCCCTTTGGCGTCTGTTGATTTAGAACTCACATCGTTAGACCCTGTGACAACTCAAATTACATCGATTGGTTATGTAAGTGGTTCAGCTGGAAAAATTGCGCTTTCCTCCAGTGGCTATCACGTTATAAATACGTCAGCGGACTTAGGACAAAGCCCTGTAATACATGGATTGACCTTAGATATTTTGCAACAAGGCGAAGGCTTGGCAGACGCCATCAATTCATTGCTACCACTACTGAAGACACATGTTCTAATTTTTCACAATGCGCGATTAGATTTGATGGCGCTTGATAGTGCCTTCAAACGGTGTGGATTACCGCAGATGGAAGTACTCTATATTGATACACTTCAGCTCGCACTTTATCAGTTAAACAAACAACATCAGGTGCTACCGAGTAATAGTGCAACGCTAACGGTTTGTAGGCAACGGTTAGACTTACCCGCGTTTCCTGAACACAACGCACTAGATGACGCGCTAGCGACAATGCAGTTGTTTTACGCCCAGCTAAATGAATTGGGAATTACTTTGGAGAATTCACTCGAGTCTTTGGCTCATACGAATGCTGTTGGCCGTTTTAGGCTGGGAGTACTGCACTAGCGTCGAAGACAAGGCAATTCTAGCTATAGCGCTTAGGCCTTAAGTTTTGTGGGATGACTCGGTGCTTTTATTTTGCCAGCGCTTACTGCTGTCGGCGCCACTAGTTGATTTCGCCCAGAGGTTTTGGCCACATACAGATTTTTGTCTGCTTCTAACATGACGTAGTCGATAGTTTTATTGTCATCAGCATGCTTGACGGCTAAGCCAGCACTTAGCGTAACGCGTTCATACTCAGATGCTGCATGAGGAATATTCAGGTCATAAACCGTTCGCAATAAGCGCTCAGTGACAGCCTTCGCGCCGTCTACATCGGTGTTAGGTAGAATAACCAAAAACTCTTCACCGCCAATTCTCACTAATTTGTCCATGGGTCGAAGTAGGGCGTCGTTGATCGTTTTACTGACCTTCCACAAACAGCTATCGCCATCTATATGACCATACATATCATTGAACAGTTTAAAGTGATCAACATCAAAAATAACCAAGGAGAGAGGAGTAACATTACGTAACCCATCTCTCACTAAACGGGGTAAATAGTCATCTAAATAGTGGCGATTGTAGGCACCTGTTAACTTATCTACATAGATAAGCTTTTCGAGCAAATCGTTTCTAAGCTTATGATTGATGTGTGATTTTACACGGTTGCGTAGGGTACAAGCGTTTACCGGCTTCACCACAAAGTCTACGCAGCCTGATTCCCAACATCTCGACTCTTCTTCATCACTTGACGAAGAGGTCACGAAAATAATAGGAATGTGAGCACACAACGGCTTTTTTCTTAACAATGCGGTGGTCTGATGCCCGTCTATTTCGGGCATTGAAACATCCATGAGGATTAGGTCAGGCGTATGGTACTTGCAATATTCAATTGCTTCTTTACCTGAGCCCACAGAGGCGCAGGCGACTGTGTCTTCAAGTAAAGTTTCCAGAACAAGTCTGCTGCTGGCTTGGTCGTCGACAATCAGTACTTTGCAATCTGCTAAAGTTCGGTCGCCAACTTGTTCAATATACACAAGTACTCCTAAACACAAAGGTGAGTGTTCAGGTTCAAGAGTACGCCTAATTTTAGAAAATGTGGATTAACCAAAAGTTTAATATTTAACCATTTGGTTCAATTTCACTCTTATCTTCTTACTTTATATCGTTTCTAGGAAAACAAATTAAACACTGCAAGACCAAATACGCCGAAGGTACACAGCGTGCCTATCATATAAAAATAGCTTCTCGGGCTTGGATTTTTTTCTGTAGCGATTGCGTAATACAGTCCCATATGAATGATGCGACTTAGCGCGTAAATCCAAACAAGTGCTGCAAGTATGCTGGTTGATGCGCCAAGAAAAATGCAAAGAAGAGCTGGGAGCGTAAACTGATGAATATTTTCGAGCGAATTGTGAAATGTTCTGTGGCTTCTGAATACGAAACTATCATGACTCAATTCCTCGCTGACTTTCCCTGGAATATAGCGAGACTGTTTTCTGTGAGCGATAGCGGCAACGATGTTTTGCACGAAAACGGTAAAGCTTATAAGCAAAAGGCCCGCAATACTATATGTGTAGACTGTGAACACGTGAACTCCTTTCTTTATTCCTTGAATGGATTCAGACGACTGGTTAGATGACAACGAAGGCCTGTTTAAACATGCCCGTGACCAACTAACCGTTTAATGTTTCTACGCCGAGACTTGTTGAAGAGATCGAAGCACATGCATAAATCGATGAACGAAAGCACTAATTTTTAGTGCTTTCGTTTTCAGCGCTTTTCTTTGCAAGAGGGATTACAGCGCCGCTTTAACATCGTTTGGAAGCAACACAGTATCGATCACGTGAATAACACCGTTACTCGTCATGATGTCGGCTTTAATCACATTTGCGTCGTTTATCATAACCTTATTCATATCAGTTGAGACCATTACCTTGCTTCCTTCAACGGTAGTGGCATCAGATAGCCCAGCTACATCTTTTGCTGTGACTTTACCCGTTACTACGTGATAAGTGAGAATTTTAACAAGGGTTTGTTTATTCTCAGGTTTCAATAGCATTTCAACGGTGCCTGCCGGCAGTGCAGCAAAAGCTTCATCGGTGGGAGCGAAAACAGT
The DNA here is from genome assembly GCF_947311905.1 of Alteromonas sp. CyTr2. Lineage (NCBI taxonomy): Bacteria > Pseudomonadati > Pseudomonadota > Gammaproteobacteria > Alteromonadales > Alteromonadaceae > Alteromonas > Alteromonas sp. CyTr2. Next base: position 18,281 of record NZ_CAMZMZ010000042.1, read on the forward strand.
GAATGGCCCATCTCCCTTTAGTGTAGTAACCAAGTCGGCAGACTTAACTGCGGTGACAAGTGTAGAGAACATGTCGTTGCTTGCAGCGGTGTCGACAATATCTTTATGCCCATCCTTGGCATGATGGCCGGCAAGCGCTGAGGCACTCAATACAACTAAGAAGAACGCACTAATTAACTTTTTCATATTCTTTCCTTTTACCTATTACATTACGTTAAGTGAAATTCAACATCCTTCGTTTCGCCAACTACTGACCTACGCCACTGAAAGCTACTGAATTGAGAATTGTTACGGCACTTCAGGGAAATTTGATGATTAACTTTGTGTAATGCCAAGTCGCAATGTATGAGCACCTAAGGAAGCGAGTAAAATTATGCGTTGAACGAGCTTTAAACTGGGTTGTAAATAAAATGTAAATTCATGGCGCGCTGCTATACTTAATCTATCGAGTAAATAAGAAAGGTGCCTATTATGAATGCTCGACTCGCTGTTCCTTTGCTGTTATGCATAGTGCTTGCCGCTTGCCAATCCACAGATAATCAGCATGTAAAAGCTGCGCCCACTTTGTTAAATGACAGTCTCTTTCCTTCCTATACGTTATTTCCAGTAGAGTCTTCAGATGAAATTTTTTACTTAGACGAAGACGCACAGTTTTTTGCCGAAAGGGCAGTTTACGAAAAAAGTATCCTGCAAAAGAATGTAAAAGGGTTAGTAAAAGCAATTTTCGATCATTCTGATCATGGGATGCTTTATCGTAACAGCGCAAATACAACGGCAAATACAACATTTAATAACCGAGCCGCGAACTGTCTGTCTCTTTCTATTATGACGTACGCTTTGGCAGAACACGTTGGACTCAATGCAACATTTTACGAGGTGGAAATTCCGGAATACTGGACACGACGAGAAGGGTATAGCTTACTGAATGGGCACATTAACCTTCGACTCTCATTGCCAAATGAAAGTCCTGTTGCAGCTGTGGGAGGAACGTGGGCAGACGTTGATTTTGATCCACAAATGCTGCGAAATTACTTCCCAAGAAATGCCGTTTCCAAAAACAAAGTAATAGCAATGTATTACAACAACAAAGGAGCGGATGCCTTAGTGGCGAACAGCTACACTCGGGCCTATAGCTATTTTCGTGCAGCAGCAAAAGTCGCTCCCGAACTTCAGCAGAGCTGGGTGAATTTAGGTGTGCTTTATAGAATGGTGGATGAATATGAGCAGGCTGAAATGACATACAAACACGCACTATCGCTAAATGAAGAAAACTTAACCGCATGGGAAAATTTATCCATTCTTTACACTTATCAAGATAGAGATGACGAGGCTTTAAAAATAACACAAATGGTAGAAGCTAAGCGGAAGCATAATCCATATTACCATTACATTTTAGGAGAACAGGCACTTGAGGCAGGTGATATTGCATTGGCAATAGTTCATTACGAAAGAGGACTAAGACTTGATAACGCGCGCCATGAGATTCTATTTGGGATGGCAAAGGCCTATCACGAGTTAGGTGATGTAAGTGAAGCTCAACGTTATCTAGAGCGAGCGGTCAGGTATTCGCCCAATGAGCAAGAAAAGCAACGCTATTCTTCAAAACTGGCAACGTTAGCAAGCAGCTAAAAAAAAGCCGCAGACTAGCTGCGGCAAAAGAATAACACTACAAAAGGAACTTAATTTATATAACGCCCAGCTCACGAAGGCGCTCTTGCAGGTATGACCCTGCGGTATGACGTTCTGAAAGAACAACATCTGGTCTAGGGTGTAAGAACAGTGGCAATGAAATACGAGATTTCGTCATGTCAGCACCATCTGGGTTTACAACCCTATGCGTAGTTGATGGGAAGTATCCGCCAGACGCTTCTTGAAGCATGTCGCCAATATTCACAATCAAGTTCCCGAAATCACAAGGAACTTCAATCCAACTACCGTCTTTAGCTTGTACTTGCAATCCAGGCTCGTTGGCTGCAGGCAAGATAGTAATCAAATTAATATCTTCGTGAGCAGCTGCGCGAATTGCGTCTACTTCTTCATCACCTTTTAGTGGTGGGTAGTGCAGTATACGTAGCAAAGTTTGATCAGAATCTTTGATCATGTCACCTAGCGGTTGACTGTACTTATCGCTCACCTCTGAAGGAGAATGTTTTTCTATCCAACCCAATAGCTCTTTCGCTAGTGTATTTGCCTCCTCATAGTACTGAGAAATCTGCGGGTGTAGCGCTTCTGGACACTGACCCCACGGATAGAAGTGGTAATACTCTTTAATGTCTTTTTTCGTAAAGCCTTTGGCTACCTCAGATACGCTCTGAGGGAAAAATCCGTCTTGTTTACCCTTGTTGTACAGGTAATCGTTCTTCTCTTCACTGTCGAAGAAGCCCTGCCAATTGTCGTAAATACCTTGAACTAATGACTGTCGGATAGGGTGATTTTTTAAAACACCGAACCCTGTCTCGCGAAGTGACTTCACGAATTCTTCTTGTGCGTTTTCCGCTTGGTAATCAACAGCAACTAATTGCATAACTTTATCCCGTATATTTTGACTGCGGCATTATAAAGGTAGACGGGCTACAGAAAAAAGTCGCAGAAATTGACATAAATCAACCCCGCGAGGAATTTGCGCGTAATTTACAGAAACCTGACCAGTTAGTCTAGTAAAATATTGACCAACTGGTCCAAATTAATGAAATTTAACCAAGAGAGAGGTAAAAGCCCGCTAGCGCGGCACTCATTAAGTTAGATAACGTTGCAGCAATAACAGCTTTTAACCCCAGCCTCGCAATTTCTTTTCTGCGTGTTGGTGCCATGGCACCAATTCCACCCATCAAAATAGCGATAGAAGAGAAGTTTGCAAAACCACAAAGTGCAAAGGTGATAATGGCCTGAGATGCTTCAGATAGCTGTGATTGGTTCTCTAGGAAGTTTAGGTAGGCGACAAATTCGTTAACTACCATTTTCTGACCAATAAAGCTGCCTGCAAGTTGCGCTTCCTCCCATGGTACGCCGATTGCCCATGCAAGAGGTTGAAGCACATAACCCAGGATCCCTTCAAACGTCACGTTTTCATAGCCAAACAACCCTGCTGTCCAGCCAATAAGACCGTTAAACATGGCAATAAGTGCTATGAAAGCGAGTAGCATTGCACCTACGTTCAACGCAAGTTGCATGCCTGATGCTGCGCCACTGGCGGCTGCATCAAATACATTGGCGTAGCCGGTATCTTCCGCATCTACGTCATGTAAATCTTCATTTGGCTTACTGGTTTCTGGCAACATGATTTTTGCCATAAGTAAGCCACCTGGAGCAGCCATAAAGCTGGCTGCTAGCAAATACTTAAGATCTACCCCCATGCCTGCGTAGCCCGCCATTACTGAACCAGCAATTGACGCCAAACCACCCACCATAATGGCAAATAGCTCAGAACTCGTCATGTGTGGAATAAAAGGGCGAACCACAAGAGGCGCTTCTGTTTGGCCCACAAAAATGTTGGCAGCAGAAGACATGGATTCAGGTCGGCTAGTTCCCAGTGCTTTCTGTAAAAAGCCACCGATAACCTTGATGATCAAACCCATTACTTTTAGGTGATAAAGAACGGCAATAAGCGCCGAGAAAAACACGATAACTGGAAGCACGTTAAAGGCAAAAATAAACGCTATCGACTTGTCGCCAATAGGACCGAACAAGAAATTAATGCCTTCTTGGCTATAAGCAATGATGTTGGCGACAAAACGCGTCGCGCTCAACAATACTTCTTTACCAGGTTCAGAATACAGGACAAACGCGCCAACGGATGCTTGAATAGCAAATGCGCCACCAACGGTGCGCCAATTTATATTGCGTTTCGCCGATGATAACGCGAAGGCAATACCCAGAAGTACTGCAATGCCCAGTAAACTCACCATAGTTATGTTCCCTTAAAGAAGCGCTTGCTGAATGTGTGATTTGATCACATCTAATGCAATTTGGTTTTTGCCGCCTTGCGTCACTACTACGTCGGCAGTGAAGCGGCTAGGTTCAATAAATTGATGATACATAGGCTTAACAGTTTCTTCGTACTGTTTTGCCACCGACTCAATACTACGACCGCGTTCTTTTAGGTCGCGCATCATTCTGCGCATCAAACAAATATCAAGAGGAGTATCAATGAAGATCTTCACGTCGTACAAAGGAAGTAGATCAGTACGAGCAAGTAGCATGATACCTTCAAGAATAATGACTGGCGCAGGATTTAGACGCTCAGTTTCAGGCAAACGCGTATGCGTTTTATAGCAGTAATGTGGATAGTCAATAGGCTGACCATCGCGCAATGCTTGCAAGTGTGCTTTTAAAAGCTCATGTTCAAAGGCATTCGGGTGATCATAGTTGTTCTTCTCACGTTGCTCCATGGGAAGATGATCTTGCGCACGGTAATAGTGATCCTCGCGCAGCACTTGAACAGGGCGGCCTTGAGCACTGAAACCGTTAAACAAATTTTTTGTAAAAAGAGACTTCCCAGAGCCAGAAGCTCCAGAAATGGCAATAATAAGTGGCGATTGCATAGTACTATAAAGCTGATTTTGTTGGTGCAAAGATACGCGTTTAGGCCTCGCGAATCAATGTTATATTCACAAGTTCTCGGTTTTTGGATCGGTCTTTGCTAGAACTTTATCGTATTTTCAAGGTATTGCAGGGCGTTTAGTCAGCTTACAAAAAATACCAAAAAGTTCTCCAAGTGGTCAGTTTTTAACTGAACAAGTCAAAATATCGCTAGTTACCAATTATCTCTATATCGTCATCCTTAATACTCGGTAATGCATACGAATGCTGCTTCGAGCGAGAGCCCTCACCCTGAGCCCGAGGTGGATAGTATATTTCTTTTTCTTCAGTGAATCCGGCAAACACTTCATCAAGGGCTGCACGGATCTCGCTCAAGGTTTTGTCTAAATTCGCGTTGAAGTCTGGCCTTTTGCGTTTAGTATGCCCAAGTTCAATCAGTCTACCAAAGCTCTTGTTAGCAAGAATCATAAGTTCATGTGGTACATCTTTATGCGGAGGAAGCGGCTGATTGGGGTACTCAATACAAAACTTAACTAAAGCAGTATAGAAACATAATGGCTTATTCTGTAGTGCAACTACCTTGTCATCAACACCGTTTGAAAGTGTTTTATCTTTGAGATTAATAATGAGCTTCGGTGTTGGCGGCAGCAATTCTTCTTCAACAGCCGACACTTTCTTACGCTTTTTCGTTGCAATAGAAAATACTGGAAGTAGTAAAAGTGAGCAGAGCAATGCTATAAAACTAAATCCTACTCCACTCCATGACGACTTACTGCGCATTTCAAGTACAATACGTTGCTCTGCATTTATCAGTAAGGTAGATGTCACGTTAGGGTATTGTGTGAAATCTTGAGATTGAACGCTGATTTCCTGAATATGGCTCACTAAAATAGGATAGCCTTCTTTGGTTAGTTCGCTATTTAATCTATCTAAATAGCTATAGATAGCATGCTGATTGACCGGCGTATTAAGCGTTACATTGCCCACATCTAGAAATGCGCTGTCTAGGCTTATACGACGTTCGACTTTATCTTGCGCTTCATGAATATCAGCCTTAAATGAAAAGTACTGGCCAATCAGCGCGATAGTCTGTAAGCACAGAAATAGCAGTGCCCAGTTTAACGTTATGCATGCAGGCGATTTGAACTTAGGTTTGATCATTTGTTACACCCCGCTTCAAGTGTAATATTTTTGTAATATGGTCGCGGGCGAGCCATTGCTATTTCATGTACAACAGACTGCATAGCACAGAACAAATCGGTGTTTTGTGTCTGCATTTTCAGGTACCACTGCATTCCACCTATGCTTTCTTGTAACGGTGTTGCGTAATTTCTTGAAAAGCGATCACTGTCATCTTCAGCCCAATAAGACGAAATAATGTCAACATCACCTGCTAACAGTGCTCTGCGAAGCTCTTGATGGGAACTGTAATATACAATTGATACGTTTGTGTCGCTTAACCCTAAATTTTGTAGGATAGTTTTGGGTACAATGTGGCCTGAGCGACTACTTGGGTAATCTAATAAACCAATTTTTTTACCGAGCAAGTATTCTTTACTTAATTGCGGGCGTTCGCGTAACGCAATGAAAAAGGCGCTGTAATTAGGGTGCGATGCCACTTTAGACAGCCCATATATTTGGTCAGCGCCAAACGCGTCGACCACGTTCTTTTTCACTAATGCAAGGTCAACAACGCCGTGGTTGATGTAGCGAAACGTGTCATAGTCGCTTTGACCGATGATAATTTTTACTTCGCCGAATTGCTTCTTTATTGTGCTGTCAGCGCACAATCTATCTCTTGCCATTTCAGCAATGCGACCGTCGGTAACATACACTGAAAAAATGTCGCTATTCGCACTTAATTTAGTTTTGCAGTATAAAAATTGACCAGCTTGTGGGGTGATGTCACTATAAACATTGTTTTTTTGTAAATAGCTAAAAGTACCGCACGCGATAGCGACGATGACAAATAATATCCACTTTCCGGAGGCAACAATTCTAAAATTCGCCAAAAAAACGACCAAATGAATTAACGATTTATGTGGGGATTTCATCAGTTAAGGTTATTTATTGCAATAGGTAAATTTATTTTAAATCGTTAAGCTATTGAAATATAGTTTATTTTTATAGGTAAATCTGATTTTTATTAAACGCTGTTTATTAGTCGCACATCTGCCAAGAATAGCACTGTCCAATTGCTGCAGATAGACAACAACAATAACAAGTAAGTTAACTTGACTACATGGTCAAGTAATTTTTTACAAAGTCACTAGCGTCGGGCAATTGGTGTTAAACAAAAATGTAAAACTGTAATAAATTTGACATGAATCTCGATAACAATTCTTCGTGGTACTAGAATAGTAAGTGGTCTTGATAGGGACAACGCCCTGCGCAAGTCCATAAAAAAGAATTTTAAACAAAAAGGGAAACACACACATGAACTCTCCAGCTAAATTCAGCCGTATTGCGGCTGCTGTTGCGCTGTCCATCGGGTTGTCTACCGCTGTAATGGCGCAAGAAACGTCTTCATCAATTAAAGGTAGCCTAGTTGGTCCAGCAGGAGCTCCAGCAGCAGGAACTACAGTTATTATTACCCACGTCCCCACTGGCGCCAGAAAAACCGTTCAAGTTAACAACGCAGGGCAATTTAGCTCTCAAGGTCTACGCGTAGGTGGTCCTTATACTGTTGAATTTGATTCAGATAAGTTTGATGATAAAGTCATAAGTGATGTTTATTTGCAACTAGGTGAGCCTTTAGTTCTTAATTTAGCGCTAACTGACGAAGCTGACGTTGAAAGAATTCAAGTTACAGCTTCTCAAATGGGGTACGACGTATTCGGTCAAAAAAGTCCTGCGTCAACATTCAATCTTGAAGATTTAGAGTCTGCTCCTTCTGCAAACCGTGACCTAAAAGATATCGTTCGTGTAGATCCTCGTATTAGTATTTCTGAAAGCGACGGCGAAGAGGCGATCATCTGTGGTGGTGGTAACCCACGTTTTAGTGCACTAACTGTTGATGGTGTTCGTATGAACGACAGTTTCGGTTTGAACCAAAATGGTTATCCGACTGTTAGAATGCCATTCTCTTTCGATGCAATTGACCAAGTAACCGTTGAGCTTGCACCATTTGACGTGCAATACGGTGGTTTTACGGCGTGTAACATCAACGCAGTTACAAAATCGGGTACAAATGAAGTTCACGGTAGTGCTTTCTATGATTACACTAGTGATTCATTAATGGGTGATAAAGTAGAAGATACAGACGTTGATACAGGCGACTTTACTGAAAAGCGCTACGGTGTAAACGTTGGTCTTCCACTAATCAAAGATGAACTTTTCTTCTTTGGTGCTTATGAAAAACTTGAAGGCGCTCAAATCTTCTCTTACGGCCCTCTAGGTAACCAAGTATCACAACAAGATATCGATCGCATTCGTGAAATTGCGTCACGTGTTTACGATTACGATATCGGCGGTACGCCTGGCTCAATGCCTGTGGAAGACGAGAAAGTACTTGTTAAGCTTGATTGGAACATCAACGACGCTCACCGTGCATCATTAGTTTATAACTATAACGATGGCTTTAGAATCGACCAATCTGATGACTACTCGACAGCTCTTTCTTTAGATAGCCATTTCTACGAAGTAGGTGCAAAGCTTAATTCAACAGTTGCTTCATTGTACTCAGACTGGACCGACGACTTCTCTACCGAAGTTCGCTTAGGTCGAATCAAGCTTACCAACCGTCAAAACTCACTAGATGCTGACAGTGGTTTTGGTGAAATTCGCATCGATAGAGTAAACGGTGCAGACGTCTTTTTCGGTCCAGATGACTCTCGTCAATCTAACGAAATGGATTGGAATAGCACAACTGCCAAGTTCGCTGGTACGTACTACCTAGATAACCATACAATTACATTCGGTTATGAGTATGAAGAGCTAGAAGCATTTAACTTGTTCATGCAACATACTATTGGTGAATACCGTTTCGAAACTATTGATGATTTTGAAGCTGGTTTGGCTGACGACATCTACTACAACAACTCTGCTGGCACAAATAATCCTCAGGACGCAGCGCAACGATTCTCTTATGAAACGAACACGCTTTATGTTCAAGACGAGTGGATCCTTGATGACCTAACTTTGTTGTTCGGTCTTCGTTATGACAAATACAGCAGTGATGACAAGCCTAAGCGCAATGAAGTATTTGCTCAACGCTATGGTTATGACAACACTTCAACATTCGATGGAATTGATTTATTGCAGCCTCGCTTTGGCTTCAACTATACATTGAATGACAATATGGAAGTACGTGGTGGTGTAGGCCTATACTCTGGTGGTAACCCTAACGTTTGGCTATCAAACTCTTTCTCTAACGACGGTATTACAAATATTGATACTTATCGCAGTGATTTTGAGTTGTTCGATGAGAACGGTAACACGGTTCCGCTGGTTAATGGTGGTCGCCTAATTTACTCACCACTTCAAGAGATGTTTGATGAAGTTGCTGATGCAGATCCATCTTTGGGTAATGAGCCTTCAACGAATGCCGTAGACCCTGATTTTGAGATTCCTAGCGAATGGAAGTTCAATCTTGGTTTCACTTGGGTAACAGACAGCGATTATGTATTCCAAGCAGATATTCTTCACAACAAGAAGCAAGATAGTGCACAAATCATAAATGTTGGTTGGGACACAGAAAACGTTACTTTTGCAGCTGACGGTCGACCTATCTACGACTATATTCAAGTTGGAACTAATGACGATGGTGACGCTGTTTTCCGTAACTTCCGTAAGAGTGACTTAGTACTTACCAATGCTCGTGAAGATGGCAAGTCGACCACTATCTCTTTTGCTGTTCAAAAAGAATATGACTTTGGTTTAGATGCTTCATTCGGTTATGCATACAACCGCTCTGAAGACGTTACACCAATGGCAAGTTCAGTAGCGTTCTCGAACTTTACTAACTTTGCTTCATCAGACCCGTTAAACCCTGGTATCGCAACTTCGAACTACGAAGTGCCACATCGCTTTACGTTTAACTTGCGTTATTCGACTGAAATTGTTGACGGTTACAAAACAAGCTTCTCGCTATTCGGATCTCGCCAGCAAGGTCGTCCATTCTCGTACACCTTTGACGGTATCACGATCGGCGACGCGCAGTTTAGAACAAACAATGCACTTCTTTACATCCCAGAAGTTGATGATCCAAACGTGACGTATGCAGAAGGCTTCGACTTAGGTGCATTCAACTCATTCATCGATGAAGGTGGTTTTGCTCGCGGCGAAATCCTTGAGCGTAACTCTGAAAATGCTGAATGGTATTCTCGAGTTGACTTCCGTATTGACCAGCAACTTCCTGGTTTCATGAAAGGTCATCGCGCAAGTGCATACTTCATCCTTAAGAACGTTGGTAACTTCTTAAATGATGATTGGGGCGTTCGTAAAATTGGTCCATTCGTTTCAGCTCCTGTACTTGATGCATCGCTAAATAGCGATGGTACATATACGTACAACGAGTTCTTTGAAGGTAACACTAATCAAAATGGATTCTTTAATGAGCAATCATTATGGCAAATCCGAGTTGGTGTTAAGTACAGCTTCTAATCCAATGGTGTGAACCTATTGTAGTGTTAGGTGCCACTCTCCTTAACAGGAAGTGGCACTTTTTTATGCCCGCCATTAATCTCACAATCATGCAATCAAACGATCCTCCGCTTTTTTAATGATCTAACTACGTACATTAGCCGAAGTAATTGACGACAAATTTTTAAATGCTCGCAAGGAGGGCTTATGTCAAAACGTATGCTAATGGTAATGACATCTCACGAAATTATGGGTGATACCGGCAAAAAGACAGGCATGTGGTTGGAAGAGTTTGCTGCGCCGTACTACGCATTTAAAGACCAAGGATATACGATAACTTTGGCGTCACCCATGGGAGGGCAAGTGCCTATCGATCCCAATAGTCTGGCTGACGATGCAATGACCGATGACGCTATGCGATATACGAAAGATGAGCTGGCGCGTAGCGCTATAGCGTCGACTATTCCGCTTGAAGATGTGAGAGCTGAAGAGTTTGACGCGGTGTTCTATCCAGGGGGACACGGTCCGTTGTGGGACCTTTCTGACAATGTGCACTCGATAAAACTAATCGAAGACACTATCGCAGCTAATAAACCCGTTGGGGCAGTATGTCACGCGCCAATTGTGCTTAAGGACGTTAAAACGCCTGATGGCAAATACCTGGTAGAGGGAAAATCTGTTACCGGATTTTCAAACAGTGAAGAAGCTGCAATGGAACTTACAGACGTAGTGCCTTATCTGGTTGAAGATGAACTGGTTAAAAAAGGCGGTAAGTATGAGAGCGCCGACAATTTTGCTGTAAAAGTGTGTACCGACGGGTTACTGGTGACGGGACAGAATCCGCCGTCATCACGACCAGCAGCCGATGCGCTGATTAAGCTATTGAGTTAGCGTCAGCGAACAGCAGAATATATAGTGCCCTCAATGAGAGGGCACCGTTTTAATAGCGTGGCTACCTAAACGTTCTCAAACAGGTCTTCAACACGCTGTCTTAGTTCTTCGATTCTAGACACATCCGCTGGCGCGATGAAAATAGTGTCGTCACCTGCTATGGTGCCCAAAACTCCGTCTTTCTTACTTAATGAGTCAAGCAAGCGCGCAATAAGCTGTGCAGCACCAGGGCTGGTTCTAATGATTACCATTACGTTGTTGTGAACGATATCCAGTACCAGCTGTTTAAGAGGGCTTTTAGCCGTAGGCATACCTAGCTCTGGAGGCAAGCAATACACCATGTCACCTCGGGCATTTCGCGTGCGTACCGCGCCGAATTTGCTTAGCATTCTAGAGATTTTAGATTGGCTGATGTTGTCGAAGCCTTGTGCTTTTAATGCATCAACAATTTCGCCCTGTGAACCGTAACTTTCTGCTTTAAGAATTTCTTTAAAAGCTTTGATGAGTAGCTCTTGTTTTGCGTTTGCCATTAGCGCTCTTTTCTTTTTTGAGGGTTATCGTTAGGAATTATATTTAGTATGCGTATATTGTGCCGTACAGGTAGACTTTGCGCAATTTCTTTGCATAATCATTCATGATAATGAATATCGAGATAAAATCGCCATAAATAACGTTAATAAGACGATCCGGTGATTGAGTTTTCCCCCGCGTTGCATTAGTGTGACGTTCCGTTTAAATACGTGAAGTAATCCCATAGGAGAAATGGTATGAAAGTAGCCGTGTTAGGTGCTGCCGGTGGTATTGGTCAGGCGCTGTCTTTGTTGTTGAAAACACAATTGCCAGCAGGTTCAGATTTAGCGCTTTACGACGTAGCGCCAGTTGTTCCTGGTGTTGCCGTTGATTTGAGCCACATCCCCACTGCGGTAAAAGTAACCGGTCACGGTAAAGATGACCTAGCTGATGCACTAACTGGAGCAGACGTTGTTCTAATTCCAGCGGGTATGCCTCGTAAGCCAGGTATGGATCGTTCTGATCTATTCAACATCAACGCCGGCATTGTTAAAAACCTAATTGAAGGTGTAGCTGATAACTGCCCGAACGCGTGTGTTGGTATCATCACTAACCCAGTTAACACTACTGTTGCTATTGCAGCTGAAACGCTTAAAGCAAAAGGCGTTTATGACAAGAACAAGCTTTTTGGTGTAACGACACTAGACGTTATCCGTGCTGAAACGTTTGTTGCTGAACTTAAAGGTGTAGACGTATCTTCTGTGCACGTACCGGTAATCGGTGGTCACTCTGGTACAACTATCCTTCCTCTACTTTCACAAGTTGAAGGCGTAGAGTTCACAGACGAAGAAGTTGCTAGCCTAACTACTCGTATCCAAAACGCGGGTACTGAAGTTGTTGAAGCTAAAGCGGGCGGCGGTTCTGCAACCCTGTCAATGGGTCAAGCAGCGGCACGCTTCTGTCTATCACTAGTTGCAGCAATGCAAGGTGAGAACGTGGTTGAGTACACTTATGTACAAACTGACGACAGCGGCGACGCAGCATTCTTTGCACACCCAGTTCGCCTAGGCGCAAACGGTGTTGAAGAAATCTTGCCATACGGCGAGCTAAGCGCATTCGAAGAAAAAGCGAAAAACGACATGCTTGAAGGCCTACGTGGCGACATCAAGCTAGGCGTTGACTTCGTAAACGGCTAATAGCGCCTGAAGCGGATGTACTAGCATCCGCTAGAAAAGGCTGGATACGTTCTTACGTACCCAGCCTTTTTTGCATTTAAGACATTACAAAAAAAGCCTGCTCAATGAGCCTGTCTCTTATACACAAATCCCTACTAAGTAATTAGTGGGGATTTTTTTGAACTATTCCTCCAGACTCTGATCAGA
>NZ_CAMZMZ010000043.1:0-31122 GCF_947311905.1 Alteromonas sp. CyTr2
CGCTGCGATAAGCGCAGTGATACATGTGCCTATATTTGCGCCCAATGTGAACGGATAGATATCCTTAGCTTTTAAAAATAAGCGAAGCAAAAAGCCACGTAAAGCGGCTTAATTAGAGTATGGGAAACACCTATGTTAAGAAAGCTATTTTTGTCCTCTTTTGCGTTCACTCTATCTTTTTCTGTATGGGCGAACGACGCGTTCTTTGAAGGCGCATCAGCGCTCGACAAGGGCGATATACAATCTGCAATCACGCTTTTTAAGCAGGCTGCTAGTGAAGGGCATGATATTGCGCCTTATACGCTCGGTGTGTTGTATGAAAAAGGTGAGGGCGTTAAACAAGATTTTTATCAGGCAAAAATCTGGTATTCAAAAGCTGTCGATAAAGGACACAGAGGTGCCAGGGCGAGATTGCCGATCATAGAATCAAAAATCGCTGCCCTTGAAGAAGGCAATTAGTGTCCATGCGCATTCCTGTTCAGCAAGGAATGCGTTTTGATATCTTTAGGTCTTCATTTTTTATGGAATCGAATGACTTTTCTGTCTAACTCCTCCTTCATTCTTTCTGCTTGCAGTGCGTTGTAGTAACGGTTAAGCAGGTTATCATTCACCATTTTCAATGTTCTGCTATAACATGACACCTCTACTTCCTTAGGGTTGTTCGGGTCAAACTCTTTAACTTGGTTCGAGCCTTCCATGCTGTCTACCATGATGTCGTTTATGTATTTATGGATCTCGTCTATGAAAGACGCGATATCAACACCTGCACTCTTTAATTCCTGATTTACTTTGCTAATAGCCAACGACAACACAGCGAATTCTAAATGGTACGCCCCCGTACTCATAAATATGTCAAATTTAGAATTATGTTTTATTTGACGCTTTGTATCTAATTCTCTCATATAGATTTGAAGTAATGCTTCTTCTGCGTTCATGTATGCATCTATCCTTTCTGTTAAACGATGATTGCATTTTGCATGCTTTCTGAAGCCTGCCGCGTCATTAAGAGCCCTTTTTTCTGCCGTTAATTCATTTTGCTGTGTTCTCAGTGAAAAACATTTGCCTTAAAAATAAAGGGTATACGGATTTAATGGTTGATGGGGCACCTTCACCCCATCAACCATTAAATCCGTATACCCAAATAAATTTGATATGCATGTCGTCCCGTCCGGGTTTGCTAAAGTGGGCAGCTGGTCTCGACACGACCAATATCCTCATCATATCAACCGCATCAAAAAGATCAATTGTTAGTATTGTCTGAGTAGAACCCTCAAAACCTTCAAAAATTCGGCATCTAGCTGACCACCGAACCTGCCAATCCCAAGGCATTCTTCACTTCTCAATTCAAACAACGAGGAGTGACTATGGAACCTGTGAGTATTCCATCCTATATCGATGACCCGCCGCACTTCCTGCTTTGGAGTGCCGATGAGATGGCTCCCATTCTGTTGGGGCTAGTGATCGGCATTTTTACCGGTAATGCCTTGGTTTTATGCCTGTTGGGGTTGGTGACAACCAAGCTCTATCGGCGTTTTCGTGATGGTCGCCCAGATGGTTTTATTCTTCACGCCATCTACTGGGCCGGACTGTTGCCAACCAAAGCCAAGACGATCCCTAACCCATTTATCAGGAGCTATCTGCCGTGAAGTTCGACGTGTTTTTAAAATCATGGCAAGGCACGCAATTAGAGAACCGATGGCAACGGTTTCTGATTGCAGTGCTGGTGCTATCTAACTTGCTGCTTGCGGTTGCGGCATTTTCTCGCAATACCGTAGTGGCCATTCAACCACCAACCTTGTCTGAAACGGCTGAAGTGTCACGAAACCAAGCCACTCAACCTTACCTGGAGTCCTGGGGGCTCTACCTGGCTGAGCTTATGGGCAACGTGACGCCGGGTAATGTGTCCTTTATCCGGGTTGCTATAGAACCACTGCTTTCTCCAGCGGTGTACCAGCAAGTGGTCGATGCACTGGAAATTCAGGCAAGGCAAATCCGAGAAGACCGAGTCACGCTCAAATTCCAACCCAGACAGGTGGAGTATGAGTATGAAACCGGCCATGTCTTTGTGACCGGTTATTCCTTGGTCTCTGGACCATCTGGAGATGAACAGCGCCAAACTCGCACCTATGAGTTTGACATCGATATTGAGCAATACCGTCCAAAGCTCAGTTGGATGGATACGTATGAGGGGCAAGCTAGAACGAAGCGCGTTCGTGAAAAGTTGACCCAAGAGCAAAACCGGAGGGTGAATGATGCGAACCAAAATTAATCGATGGATAACACCAAACTTAATCGCAATGAGCTTGAGTGGCGTCCTGTTATCTCAAGCGTCGTATGCAGACGTGGAATTGCCGATTGTGCCAGCTAGTGTGATGAAGCAGCCCGCTACAGCAAATTCGCCGGTTCAAACCAATACGGTTTCAACGGATGTGCCAACAACGTTACTGATGACACCGGGGGTTAATGAACTGATCCCTGTAGCACTTGGTCATCTGAATCGGATTGTGACGCCGTTTGAATCGCCTCAGGTGAGAACAACCAGTGATGCTCAGACGCAAATCAAGGGGAATGTTGTATATGTGGCCACGGACAAAGAATCACCGGTTTCACTTTACATCACACCGCCTGGTCAGGAAGCGCCCGCATTATCAGTCACCTTAGTACCTCGTCGTATTCCACCGCGTGAAATCACCTTAGCGATTGATGGTCAGCAGTGGCCCATTAAGGGCGTCGTGAACCGAAAAGCCGCCACTTGGGAAACGGCTCAGCCATACGTCGATAGCTTACGTGATTTACTCAGACGCCTTGCACTAAATGAGTTACAACAAGGCTATGACATCCGTTTAGCTGGCCAAACTGACACAAGCCCGAAATGTTTTCAGCCGGGCTTAAAGTTTGGTTTTAAGCAGGGGCAAATTGTGACAGGCCATTATTTCACCGTCTATGTAGGACTGGTTGAAAGCTTTGCCGATGGGCCGATAGAAGCCAGTGAAATAGCCTGTCATGCACCAGATATAGTGGCAAGCGCCTACTGGCCTCGCAATATCTTGTTGCCGGGTGAAAAGACTGAGTTGTATGTGGTTGTTCGCAATCATCGTGAAGAAGCGGTGGAAAGTCAGCGACCTTCGCTTCTTGTGGGAGGTGAATAACGATGAAAGCACAATGGGAACAAATGAGCCCGAACATGAAGCGGGGCCTATCGGTTGCTGGTATTGCTGGTGGTCTCATCCTTATGGTGATGGTGTTTTCACCTAATCCTGACGATGACTCAAGTAGTCGGAACCGACAGGAAACGATCCGGCACATTCTTACGGATACCAATACTCGTGATGTTGGGGTCGATAGTTTGGCTGCGAACGTAAAACTACTCAGTGAGCGCAATGAACAGTTACGTCGTGAAGTTGAGCGCTTGCGTCGTGACGTCGATTCAGGACGGCTAAGCCCAGGTTCGCCTTCTATACCAAGTGAAGTCAATGCGGAGCTGGCCCGCCTTAGAGCGGAACTTGATGATGTTCGCGCTGGAGGTGATGCAGCAGTTGAAGGCACAAATAGCCGCTTTGAAGTACCTTTATCTGCCATGGAATTGCCTGAAGAAGAAAAGCCATTGCCGTCTAACCCAGACGACTATTTTGCCAATGCGCCACTTCCTGATCCGCTCTATCAGCAGCCAGCCAATGGCCAAGGTACACGAGCTCGGGATGTTCCATTGCCGCCAATCACGATTCGTATGATTGAGCCTGAAGTGGTTGCTGAACCAGAGGTTGTTGTGCAAGAAGCGCCGCCTTTGTATTTACCGGCGGGCAGCATCATCTCAGGTACTTTGATCACAGGTTTGGATGCACCTACTCACGAGTCCGCAAGACGCGAACCTTTTCCTGCATTGCTGAGGATTCAAAAGGAAGCCATTTTACCCAACCGATTTAGAGCGGATATCAAAGAGTGTTTCTTGATCGCCGCAGGTTACGGTGATTTGAGCTCTGAGCGTGCTTATTTGCGAGGCGAGACCATTTCATGTGTGAGAGAAGACGGTGGCGTCATTGAAACACGACTGGATTCTTATGCTGTAGGTGAAGACGGCAAAGCCGGCATTCGTGGCCGATTGGTGTCGAAACAAGGCCAGCTGGTGGCCAAGTCGATGATGGCCGGATTCCTTCAGGGCTTGGCTGGCGCATTTGATGTAAATCCTGTTCCGACGATTCAGACGGGTAATGCCGGTGATACTCAGCTGTACCAGCAAGTCATGAGCCAAGAAGCATTACAAGGCGCTGCGATTAAAGGCACAGGTAAAGCATTGGATAGAGTGGCCAAGTTCTATTTGGACATGGCTGAAAATATGTTCCCAGTCATAGAGGTAGACGCTGCAAGGAAAATTGAAGTCATAGTCACTCGTGGTGCCTCGTTGTCGTTGGCCACTTCTCAAGGGGGTGGTGCAAGAAGATGAAAAAATCCTGCATGTTGCTAACCGATCGAAGTCCGTTTCAGACAATAAGATGTGTATCCAGAGGAGAGTTAACCATGACGACATCAATGCAGAACAACCCAAAGCACCAGTCAAAACAGTGGTCTAAAGCTGGATTACTTTTATTGGCAGTCGGCTCAACCTTATTGTCTGGCTGTAGTTCATTGGGTCTTGGGAGTAGTGAATATGGATGCCCAGGTATGCCTGACGGTGTGCGCTGTTTATCTGCTCGTGAAGTCTATGAGCTTACCAGTTATGGCGCTGCACCCAAGACGATTGATGCTGTGGCGACTCGAATTGGTTCTCCCTCTGGGTATTCACAATCTGATTTAGAGACAGGACTGCTGAGCCATCCAGCATTACCCGAGACGCAGCAATCTGCACCTATTCGCATTCCTTCAAGGGTAATGCGGATTTGGATTGCGCCTTGGGAGGATGACCGTGGAGATCTGAATTTATCCAGCTACGTGTTTACCGAAATTGAACCGCGCCGGTGGGATATTGGGGTGTCAGCACCTCGAACGGTTTCGCCAGTGCTACGTCCACTTCAGACTCAAAGCGATTCAGCCTCAGCGGGAGCTGATGGTAAGCGCGATAACTTGAGTATCTACGGAGAAACTAACGAATGACAAATGCAGTTCGCAGCATTCAGACTCAGCGCCTAATGACCATTGGTGCGCTTGGTTTAATGGCGTTAATGATTTCGGAGCCCTCATTTGCAGGCACCGGTGGTGATGCTTTCACCGATGTGTGGGATACCCTAAAAGATTGGACCCAAGGTACTTTGGGACGGATCGTAGCGGGAGCCATGGTTCTGGTGGGTATTGTGGGCGGTATCGCTCGCCAAAGCTTGATGGCCTTTGCCTTGGGCATTGGTGGCGGTATGGGTCTCTACAACACACCAACAGTCGTTGAAAGTGTCATGTCTGCAACTTTACCTGTTGTTGCTAGCACTCAAGAAGTCATTGGCACAACAATTCCAGCAATCAGCGCCGTTTTACTGGGCACCTTATAACAATAAAAAACGCCCAAGCGGCCAGATTTCTGACGGCTTGGGCGTCATCCCACCCCGTCCCCGATTACCATGACGGCGTTTCAGTTAATAGGTTTCCCATTCACTTAGCTTGATTACAAGCTGCGGCCATGAATACCGAAAAGAATGCTAGCGCCGCCACTGCAAAAGGCAGTTAGCGGGGCTTTTCTTGAGGGAGCACATTCAAACAGGCTACTAGCCTGATATTTTGAGATTTAGGCGCTCGTTTCTTTTGAGTTAGAGTTACACACTACCAAACAGCTGGATGAATATCAGGAATGATGGCGCTTCATTTGTTGTGTTCATGAGGTTAAAAATAATACGCTTGACCTTCCCATCATGGTAAGCCCTAGACTGTTTAATATCTGAACCAACAATGAGAAATACATCATGAGCATTCATAAAAACCAGCTCTCCAGCAATGCTGAAGCCCGGGTTAGCTTACCTATTGAGGGTATGACCTGTGCAAGTTGTGTAGGACGAGTTGAAGCAGCTTTAAACAAAGTTGAAGGCGTCGTAAACGCAAGTGTCAATCTTGCGACTGAGCTGGCGGATATTCATCTTAAAGCTCCTGTTGATCGACTGAAGTTAATCGAAGCAATTGAAAAGGTAGGATATGAAGTTCCTGTAACATCCGTTGAACTTTCAGTGCAAGGTATGACATGTGCTTCGTGTGTTGGCCGTGTTGAAAAGGCACTCTTAGCGGTTGATGGTGTAAAGGCGGCAACGGTTAACCTTGCAACTGAGAGGGCAACTATTCGCGGAGTGGCTGGCATAGACGATCTCATATCTGCTATTCAAAAAGTTGGCTATGAAGCCCGTGTCATCGATACCCAAAATCAGGTCAGTAATGAGTCTGAAGTAAGAAAGGACGCAGAGAAGGCTTTATTAAAGAAAGATTTAGTTATTGCAACAGCACTGGCTCTGCCGGTATTTGTTCTCGAAATGGGATCTCACATGATTCCAAGAATGCAACACTGGGTGATGAATACCATTGGGATCCAGGAAAGCTGGTACGTCCAGTTTGTATTGACATTGTTAGTCTTAGTGGTTCCAGGTCGTCGATTCTACATGAAAGGCATTCCTGCTCTTACGCGGCTTGCTCCTGACATGAATTCACTGGTCTCTGTCGGGACTATTGCTGCTTTTGGTTATTCTGTGGTTGCTACGTTTGTACCATACCTTTTGCCTGAGGGTACCGTTAATGTGTACTACGAAGCTGCTGCAGTGATTGTCGCTCTCATTCTTTTGGGACGATTTATGGAGGCGAGAGCTAAGGGGAGAACGTCTGAGGCTATCAAACGCTTAGTAGGCTTGCAGGCTAAGGAGGCGCACGTGCTCCGTAATGGCGTAATGAATGATATTCCTGTCAAAGACGTTGTGCTTGGAGACATTATCGAAGTTCGCCCGGGAGAAAGGATTCCGGTCGATGGAGAGGTAAGTGAAGGTACCAGTTTTATAGATGAATCGATGATAACTGGTGAGCCTATACCAGTGGAAAAAATCGTTGGCAGTGGAGTTGTCGGAGGGACTGTGAACCAGAAAGGAGCACTGAGGTTGCGTGCTACTGCGGTTGGTGGTCAGACAATGCTGTCACAAATCATACGGATGGTAGAACAGGCCCAGGGGTCAAAGTTACCTATACAAGCTGTTGTGGACAGAGTGACATTGTGGTTTGTTCCAGCTGTGATGTTGGCAGCACTTTTTACATTCCTGATTTGGTTAGTATTTGGTCCATCACCAGCCCTGTCTTTCGCATTGGTTAATGCTGTGGCAGTGCTAATCATTGCATGTCCATGTGCAATGGGACTCGCGACACCGACATCTATCATGGTTGGTACAGGTCGTGGTGCAGAAATGGGAATTTTATTCCGCAAGGGAGAAGCCCTACAGTTACTCAAAGATGCCAAAGTTGTTGCTGTAGACAAAACCGGAACTCTGACTGAAGGTCGTCCAGTCATGACAGATCTGGAACTAGCTCAGGGTTTTGAACGTAATGAGGTATTAGCAAAAGTTGCCGCAGTTGAATCACGTTCTGAGCACCCTATTGCTCGCGCTATTGTTGAGTCGGCAGAAGGAGACGGCATTTTACTGCCAGAGCTTACTGAGTTTGATTCAATCACTGGTATGGGAGTACGAGCGACTGTTGAAGGGAGCCTTGTAGAAGTAGGCGCTGATCGATTTATGCGTGAGTTAGCATTGGAGGTAACGTATTTTTCCCGGATTTCTGAACGCCTCGGGAATGAGGGGAAATCACCTCTCTATGTTGCTATAGATGGTCGGTTGGCTGCAATTATTGCTGTAGCTGACCCTATTAAATCAAGTACTCCAGTAGCTATAAAGGCATTACATCAGCTTGGTCTCAAGGTCGCCATGATTACCGGTGACAATGCGAATACAGCTCAGGCTATTGCTAAACAATTAGATATTGATGAAGTGGTTGCGGAAGTGTTACCTGAAGGCAAAGTTGAAGCGGTGCGTCGACTGCAAGAAAATTACGGTAAAGTTGCTTTTGTCGGCGATGGGATAAACGATGCCCCGGCACTTGCAGTTGCAGATATTGGACTTGCAATTGGTACAGGAACAGATATAGCCGTGGAGTCAGCTGATGTTGTCTTAATGTCAGGAAACTTGCAGGGAGTTCCTAATGCTATTGGATTGTCTAAGGCAACAATCGGTAACATCAGACAAAATCTCTTTTGGGCATTTGCTTACAATGCAGCATTGATTCCAGTGGCTGCAGGACTGCTATACCCAGCTTATGGAATACTGCTCTCTCCAATTTTTGCAGCAGGGGCGATGGCGCTATCAAGCGTGTTCGTTCTGGGAAACTCATTGCGTCTGCGTCGGTTCCAGCCTCCTTTGGTTGAGGACGCTGAGCATTAACGCTGAGCATTAACGCTGAGCATTAACAAGGTGGGCTTATGAATATCGGAGAAGCATCGCGTAAATCAGGAATATCCACCAAGATGATTCGTTATTACGAGCAAATTGGATTAATCCCTGCCTCCGAGCGTACGGAGTCAGGTTATCGTAAGTATGCTCTCAATGATGTTCATAGATTGGTTTTTATTCGTAGTGCCCGAGATCTCGGGTTCTCTCTGGAAGATATAGAAGGCTTGCTTACGTTATGGAATGACAAATCTCGCCAGAGCATTGATGTTAAACGCCTGGCTCAGGAGAACATTGCTGACTTAGAACGACGTATGGAAAGTATACGTCAAATGACTGAGAAACTACGAGTTTTAATCCGGAGTTGTGCTGGGGATGAGCGGTCAGAATGTCCTATTCTTAGGACATTAACCAATGCTTCGGGCAAAGCCCGCACCGTAAACCGAGGAGGAGCGGTACAGCGCCGCTCTGGAGATAAGCTGAGCGGCAAAATGTAGTACTTTAAATTGGCCCATAATGGTGTAAGACTACGCAGTTTTAACACCATCACATTTTTTTCATTTTAAACAAGCGCGTGGCATCACTAATGCCCCCCTAAATGGTTGGTTGGTGCGGTTAAGGAAAGATCGCTATCACTTTCATCAGCTGTCAATTTTTGGACTATGCAACATTTATCTATGCTGCGGTCAGCGCTACAAAAAGCATTCAGCTCCTTACGTTGCTCTTCTAACGCTACTAATTCTTTGATTCGATGCTGAATGTGAATTAGGTGGGCGTTGATGATTGCATCTATCGGGCCACATTCTTTACCCTGATTATTGATTGCTAACAGCAAAGCGCGAATTTCCTCATGGGTCATATCGAGAGAACGGCAGCGGCGGATGAATAGTAGTTTTTCAAGACGGGTTTTGTCGTAGTGACGATAATTATTTCCTATGTCTCGTAAAGGTGCCTGCAGTGGACCTTCTTTCTAGTAGTAACGAATCGTTTCTACCGGACAGCCTGCTTTACGCGCCAACTCACCAATTTTCATATATCCCTCGTTTGAACTTGACTCTGTAGTTAGATTAGGGTCTTCAGTAGTCAGTATAGTAAACATATTGGGCAAGTGGTCCCGCAAAAAAGTAAAACTCTAGTAGGAAGGAAGCTGCTAGTTGTATTTAAAAATTAAGCTTGGTTGTGGGAGGCAAGATTCAGAAATCAGGCGAATTGAACAAGGCGAATGGTCATTTGTATGTTCATAATGATTGCAACCATTCGCATGTTGAAAAAGACCTAAATCATGATAAGCCTACTTACAAAGGTTGTGGCCATGACCATGACCAGAAATCGCATGATCAAGATGATCATGGCCTTAGTGGAGACTGTTGCGCGGCTGCGCCTACAAAGATTAAATAATCTGGGGGGGGCGAACTGAAATCCGCATTATGCAAATGGATTGTCCTGTAGAGGAAAAACTGATTAAAAAGAAATAAGGGGATGTATATGGCAGTTATGGGCCTTAATTCTAGACAGTGGCCAGAAGCTGCGATGATTATGGTGCTCTTTACTATTGCTGAACTCATTGAAGCAAAATCACTCGATAGAGCTCGAAATGCAATCGGATCTCTAATGAATGAATTTGACTCTCAAAACTGCAATGGTCCAACTATCAGTATGAACGATGACACCTTGAGGCTGCCCTCGCCAGAACAGCGCCATGGTCAGCACATCGCATATGATGATGATTTGGTTAAAGCAATGGTTCAATGGGTAGATAATTTTTTGAACACTAGATGATCAGTGGAGTCAGATGAATTAAGTCGGCATT
Organism: Alteromonas sp. CyTr2; assembly: GCF_947311905.1. Classification (NCBI taxonomy): domain Bacteria; kingdom Pseudomonadati; phylum Pseudomonadota; class Gammaproteobacteria; order Alteromonadales; family Alteromonadaceae; genus Alteromonas; species Alteromonas sp. CyTr2. The sequence goes on from NZ_CAMZMZ010000043.1 coordinate 10,195, forward strand.
TATTTTTGAACTTTAAGAATTATTTATTATTAAACCATGTGGGAAATCTAAACGATCAAGATTTTAATATCATACAAAAAATCTATCGACTTCTCTTGACCTTCCGGTTAGGGGAAGGTTTAACCTGAAGTTAGGTGGGGGCTGGTGAGATTTTTGGGAACAGGTTAATGGTTACTTGGTTCAATGGATTAGGAAATTTCCTTCAATAAATGTTACCCGAAACTATGTTACTTAAAGCTAACTACAGTATTAGTAAAAATCATTTGGGAGGTGAAGATGAACATTGGTGATGCAGCCCGCTTATCGGGAGTTTCGGCGAAAATGATTCGTTACTATGAGGAGGTTGGGCTAATACCATCAGTCTCCAGAACAGAGGCTGGTTATCGGATCTACAAAGATGCCGATGTTTATAAGTTACATTTTATACGTCGATGTCGAGATCTCGGTTTTTCTCTGTCACAGGCAGGAGAGTTACTTTCTCTTTGGGGAAATCATTCGCGTCAGAGTGCAGATGTTAAAAGTATAGTTGAATCTCATATTAATGATTTAACCTTAAAAATTGAAGAATTTCAACGTATGGCATCAATTCTTACCACACTCTCTGCTTGCTGCGCGGGAAATGAAAAACCCGACTGCCCAATACTGAAGGCTCTCTACCTCGCGGATACTTCCCATCTGCAGGACATAGAAAGCTGCCCTTAAACTTTCGACTCCCTTCAATGTTATTAGGTGATCGCCATGGGTGGGAATACGCAGTTTAGCTCGAAAGCTAGACCTTTGTCGTCAGGATGAGGTCGCATGCGGCCTGATTTTTAATTTATTAAAATTCATATGATTAAAGTCAACTTTATTTAATCAGTGCTAACAAGTAAGTTTGTGAGTGATTGGAAGCTGCTGTGGTCAAAAGTCGAAAAGAAAAAAGTACCGAAGCGAACTCCAAGTGTTTATTGGGTTTGTATAAGTCTCGGAAAATTAGTGGGTTGGTTTGATTCAAAAAGGACGGGACGAGTCGGCAGGGAGCGGTTATGGGAAGGATAGTTTTACCACAAACCATCCTTGAAGGTTACCTGTTAGCCAAGTCTCTTGATCAATGAGATGTGATCAAGAGACAGGCACCTTGGTCAGGGCGCACTCGATTCGGACGATGCAGCTCGTGCAGGTCATGCCCTCGATGGGCAGGCTGATCGCTGCTACGGTGGCACGACCAGCACTTGTTAATGGCATGCTCAAGGTGTCTTCTCAAAATTGAAATTAGACATACAGGGTACTTGAGGGTTACTATGTTGTAAGGTTAAGCCCTATTTTGAGCGCTGCTGGTTTGGACGATTTCGCTGCGCATAGACGCGGCGCGCCTTGGCTCGCAGGCTGTCTCCTGATCTTTGTCGGCGAGTGCGATCAAATTATCGCAGCCTCGTTAATTCTGAACGGCATGAGTAGCTGTTCGAGAGTTGGAATTTTTGAGAAATGACTTTACGCAAACAAGTTAACGCGCCCCGCGGTGCAAGCGACGATCTGGCTTCTTTGTCACAGAATGACGTTACGATCCTGGCCGAGACCTTCCGCCTACTGGGCGACCCGTCTCGGTTGAGAATAATGCTGTGCTGCATGAAGGGTTCCTCCTCGGTTGGGGACATCGCGGAATCCCTCGAGCTTTCGCAGTCGCTGGTCAGTCACCACCTGCGGCTGCTGCGTGGAGCCCGCCTTGTGAAGGGGGTGCGCCAGGCCAAGCAAATTTTCTATGAGGTGGACGACAAGCATGTGAACCAAGTGCTGCTGGACATGTCCACTCACATCGTCGAAGAGCACAACGACGATTAGCCGCGGGCGAAGCGCTCGTTGCGATGCGGATTGCGATCTATTACAAGCTGGGGCCGTATGACCGCCCGCGGCTACACTCAATGAGATGAATGCGGGTCCAATTCTGATCAATCAGAAGTTCAGCGCGCTTATCGACCGCAAGTGAGGCCTTATTGAATGCCATCGCGATGACCGCCTCAGCCACAAGTTCGCTGATCTGCGGGCCGACTACATGTACGCCGAGGATTTCGTCTGTCGTAGGATTTGCGATCACCTTGACGAGACCCGCTGTCTCGCTCAATGCACGCGCGCGACCGTTAGCCATGAACGGAAATGTACAGCTACGATATGCTGCGCCCGCGTATTTGAGCTGCTGCTCGGTGCGACCTACCCAGGCGATTTCCGGGCTGGTGTAGATGACGTTGGGGATCGTGTTGAAATCGACATGACCGCGATGGCCTGCAATGCGCTCGACCACAGCGACACCTTCTGCGCTCGACCACAGCGACACCTTCTTCCTCTGCCATGTGCGCTAGCATCAGGCCGCGCACCACATCGGCGATGGCCCAGATACTGGGCACGCTGGTGCGCCATTCGCCGTTCACCACGACGGCTCCGCGCCCATCCAGTTCAAGGCCGACGGCGGCCCGAGTCATAAACGCCAGACCGTTTAAGAACTGCACCTTGTTTTTTCGGAACAGATAGAGTTTGCCTTCGTTGCTCGACTTCACGACCTGATTCTTGCGCTCCAGCATCACAGCCACGTCCATGCGTAGCTCGCCCGTGGACATGATGCCGAGCGCGCCGAAGTGGTGCTTGGCTTGGTCTAAGTTTTTGGACGACTGCAGCAGCGCCTTTGACGGGATGCACCCGATGTTGTTGCATGTACCGTCTTGGGTAGGCTTGCCTTCCTTGGTTTTCCAGGCATCGACGCAGGCGACATTCATGCCTAACTGCTCGGCGCGAATCGCTGCGATGTCGCCACCAGGCCCGGCGCCAATGACGATGACGATGACGATGACGTCGAAGTTCGTGTCCATGATTGAAATCTCCTAGATGTTTTCAGGCGCTTTCCTGCGTGGTGCTCGCGCTGCGGTTTTGGCCAGCCAGCGCCCCGTCCGATCTGGCTCACGACCATCCGAACCTTCCGGCGGGTCATCCTCTATCTGCGTCAGCACTTGGATCTGGGCCAACATCATCACGACCTGATTGTGGACGACCTGCACAGGGTGTGGCCAAGAGGATAGGCGTACTAAATAGCCGCATCGCCGCCACTCATCTTTCGCAGTCCTTAGTATGGTTTGCTAAAAATACATTGCATAAACATATGTTCATGTATTATATTTTACGTACAGTCAACCACCTAATTTCTGCGCGAGGCCCTGATGTCCCAATCGCACGATGAACATGGTCACGACCATGACCACACTCCAAAAGTGACCGGCGCTAACGAACGCAAGGTCTTGCTGTCCTTCTTCCTGATCTTCGGCTTCATGATCGTGGAGGCTGTCGGCGGCGTGCTGTCGGGCTCGCTGGCCCTTCTGGCCGATGCGGGCCACATGCTGACCGATGCAGCAGCGCTGGCTCTGGCATACGCGGCATTCCGGTTCGGGCGCCGACCAGCTGACAGCAAGCGCACCTTTGGCTACCTTCGGTTCGAGGTCATCGCCGGCTTCCTGAACGCTGTGACGCTCTTTGTGATCGTGGCATGGATCGCCTATGAAGCATGGGAGCGACTGCAAGCTCCGCCCGCCATCCTTGCCGGCCCGATGATGATCGTCGCCGTGCTTGGATTGTTGGTAAACGTTCTGGTGTTGTGGATCATGACCCGCGGAGAGACCGATCACGTCAACGTGAAGGGGGCCATCCTGCACGTGATGGGCGACCTGCTGGGCTCGGTCGGTGCCATCGTCGCTGCAGTGGTCATCTATCTCATTGGTTGGACGCCAATTGACCCCATCCTGTCGGTGCTGGTGGCAGCCCTGATCCTGCGCAGCGCCTGGAAGCTCCTGGCGAAATCGATCCACATTTTGCTCGAAGGTGCGCCCGAGGACGCTTCTCCGGAGCAGGTGGAACAAGGCCTGATGGGCGCGGTGCCTGGCTTGGCGGCCGTCAGTCATGTGCATGTATGGCAGCTTACCTCTGGTCGCACGATGGCCACGCTGCACGTTCGCCCTAGTGTGGCTGAGGAAGCGCGCACCGTGGTCAAGTGCGTAGAGGTGGTGCTTCGAGAGCAATTTGGCATCGAGCACGTGACGGTCGGGATCGAATGGAACTCTCCTGGTGAAAAGAACCTTTGCAGCTTGCAGCCGACAGGTGGGCCGCAAGGGCACACCCCACATGAGCATGACACTAGCCACAGCCATGAAAAGGGTCATAAGCACGACCATTCCGTCCCGGGTCATCAACACTGATGCTGCAGCCAGCGTAGTGCTGGCAGCTCAGGGACAAGAAATCCATGACTTCTCGAAAACACGCCAATGGCGACAATGCTCAGAATTGCGCCACCAATGCTCAGCGTTCGGCCCCAGAGCTCTTGGCGCTCTCTCATAGTGACGTCGCTGTTCTCGCTGAGACTTTTCTCCTGTTAGGAGATCAATCGCGCCTGAAGATCCTGCTACAGTGCATGCGCGGATCAGTCGCGGTGGGCGACATCGCAGAAACGCTCGATCTATCCCAATTCTTGGTCAGTCATCATCTGCGGCTCCTGCGTGGAGCTCGACTTGTGCGTGGATAACGTCAGGCGAAACATATCTTCTACGGCATCGCGGATGAGCACATCAGTCAAGTGTTTCAGGACATGGTCTGTCACTTCTCTGAGGAATGATTGCGAATTGCGTCGAACGCAAAGATGCCTACTTTTTGCTGGGCATTTTCGCGATTGCGCAAGAGAGGTGCCAGCCCGTCAGCAACTGTAATGCGCCATCCCAGTCCTGAGTAAGCGCGACTTCGCCCATGCGTGATGTTTGGGTGACGGTTGTATGAATCTGACCGCACTCAATCCCCTGGGCCTCATCAGCCGACGCCAGCTTTCACTCCCCCCCATCGTGAGCGTAGAAATTAACCATGCTAACTTCATGAATTAAATAATTGAACATATCTTCATATGTGTGCTAAAATTCAATCTGCATTTTGAAAATGTGTCGAAACTGTAAGCACGTGCGCCGCACGCCGCACGCCACAACCACAGACGATCGTAAACAGAAGGACAACAGCCTTCTTTTTTAATGATTAACACATGGATGTATGTTCATGTGTTTGTTATATTTAAGCAGTATGTGCGGCGTGCGGCGAACCTAACTTGCAAAGTGTTCAGAGAACTTGGAGGTAGATATGACAAGGGAAATAACGGAGTACCAGGACAAGGCTAGGGAGCAGCTGAGCTTCCGTGTGGAGGGCATGGATTGCGCGAGCTGCGTCGGCAAAATCGAGAAGGCCCTTTCCCGAATGGATGGGCTGACGGACGTGCAAGTCAATTTTTCTAGTGAAACGCTGACGTTGACTCGCAATCTGAAAAGCCGCTTCACTGCTCGCGATGTAGCTAAGAAAATCAAAACTTTGGGGTTCGGTGTGGAAGAACTGCCAGTGTCGTCGCTCTCGATTGCGGCCGTATCGCGCCAATCGGTCCATGCACATGACCACAGCGAAGATCACAAGGATGGTCACGCTTGCGGCGGTGATCATGGGCACGGCCACACGCAAAAGACAAACGGCGGGCATGAACACGGCTCCTGCAGTGGACATGATCACACCTCACACGCTCGCCGCGAGCCCCCTGGTAACCCACCCAACGTTTCGATGCACGTGGAAGGCATGGACTGCGCGAGCTGCGTTGGCAAGATTGAAACGGCTCTTGCTCGCATGGCGGGCGTATCAGATGCCCGCATCAACTTCACGGCAGAAACGCTTGAGCTGACGCTCGCGTCTGGAAGTCCTACACATATTGGCGACATCGAGAAGACCATCAAAAGCCTGGGTTTCGGCGTCTCCGACGTGCGCCGCCTTGATGGATCCTCGCCTGCCGCGCCTGCCCGCGTGCCCTCAGCTATCACTCAACGCTGGTGGCAGACGAAGAAGGGTAAGCATGTGCAGGGCCTAGCAGCTCTCATGGGCTCGGCCTATGCAGTTGCTCAATTTATCCCCGGCTATGCCGAATGGATCTTCGCCGCTGCCGTGATCGCTGGCGTACTCCCGTTCGCGCGCAAAGCCTTCGCGCTGGCCATATCTGGCTCCCCGTTCTCCATCGAAACACTGATGGTTGTCGCCTCGCTGGGCGCGCTCGTGATTGGCGAGGCCGAGGAGGCCGCTGCTGTGGTGTTCCTGTTCGCGGTCGGCGAGCTGCTTGAAAGTGTGGCCGCTGGCCGCGCCCGCGCCGGCATTAAAGCGCTGGCTTCTCTGGTGCCTAAAACTGCTGTCTTGCTCGACGCCAATGGTGGGCAGCGCGAAGTGCCCGCTGCCTCCCTGAGCGTGAACGACCGGGTTTTGGTGCGCCCGGGTGATCGAGTGCCCGCTGACGGCAAGATCTTCCGCGGCGAAAGCAGTCTCGATGAATCTCCGATCACAGGGGAGTCCGTGCCGCGTCAAAAGGCCGGTGGCGATGACGTATTTGCCGGCTCGATCAACGTCGACGGTGTGCTTGAAGTTCTGGTTGAGAAGGCTGCATCGGACAACACCATCTCGCGCATCATCCAGCTCGTCGAGCAAGCTCAATCCTCCAAGGCGCCGACGGCACGCTTCATCGAAAAGTTCAGCCGTTACTACACCCCGGCCGTGATGGCCATCGCGGCGCTGATCGTCGTGGTTCCCCCGCTTACCATGGGTGGTGATTGGGGCACTTGGCTGTACCGTGGTCTTGCTTTGCTGCTAATCGCGTGCCCGTGCGCCTTGGTTTTGTCAACGCCGGCGGCCATTGCCTCGGGACTGGCTGTTGCTACTCGCCGAGGTTTGCTGATTAAAGGTGGCAACGCCTTGGAAACCATTGGTCGCGTTCGCACAGTCGCCTTCGATAAGACTGGCACGCTGACAGAGGGCAAGCCGCGCATCACTGAAGTCGTGCCTTTCGGGCAATCCAAGCAGCAACAGGTACTGGCGCTCGCCGCCGCCGTCGAGTCTGGATCGAATCACCCGTTGGCGAAGGCAATCGTTGCCCACGCCAAGAGCCTCGATGTGGAGGTTCCACAAGCCACCGAAGCATTCGCTATCCCGGGCAAGGCAGTTCGCGCTACCGTGAACGGCAGCAAGCTAGCCGTGGGATCGCCCGTCCATGCAGGGCAGATGGCCACGCTGACCCTCGCGCACCAGCAGGAAATCGCCAAGCTGGAAGATGGTGGCAAGACGGTGGTGGTTCTGTTCGACGAAGCAAGCAAGAATGTCATGGGCCTGTTGGCCTTGCGTGACGAACCTCGCCGTGACGCCCGCGAAGGCGTGGCCCAGCTCAAGGCGATGGGTGTGCGCTCGGTCATGCTCACCGGTGACAATCGGAGAACTGCGCAGGCCATCGCCGGCAAGCTGGATATCGAGTGGGAGAGTGAGTTGCTTCCGCAAGACAAGTTGCGCCTGGTCAACGACTTGAAGCGCGACGCGAAGGTGGCGATGGTCGGCGACGGCATCAACGACGCGCCGGCCTTGGCGACCGCCGATGTAGGGATCGCCATGGGCGGCGGCACCGACGTGGCCCTAGAGACCGCAGACGCTGCTCTGCTCAAGAGCCGCGTCACGGACGTTGCGCACCTGGTGGCGCTGTCCCGCGCGACGATGGCCAACATCCACCAGAACGTAGTGTTCGCCATTGGCCTCAAGGGCCTGTTCCTAGTCACCAGTGTGCTGGGTATCACTGGCCTTTGGGTTGCTGTGCTGGCCGACACCGGTGCCACCGCTTTGGTCACGCTCAATGCGCTGCGCCTACTCCGCTTTAAGGGTGCCCAAGAGCCAGCCGATGGCCAGAACGGAGGTCATCAAAGCTCTGTGTCCGTACAGGATGCCCATTGAGGTATTGCAGAGGGCTTGAACTGCCGTTGTTGCGGCGCCAAGCCCTTCCATATCTTCATCTGTAAATCGATCTCCGAAAACATCGATGTTAGGCGATAAACGAATGCCTTTAGAACAACGAGTTTAAATAGATGGGATGATCGGACGTGGATAATGGGCTCAGATGCGTCCCTTTCGGCCGTAACTGCATCTCATGCGTTCACCGGGAGGCCGGAAGGTTCCAGAGCTTGTAGTCCAGTCCCATGCTCGTCATGGTCATCGAAAAAGGCTTGACCTTGACGTGGTTGTAAGGGCTAGCCTTTAGAAACATATGCGAACCGCTTCGGATGGACCGAAGCCCCGTAATAAAAAAGGTAACTTCCATGCATAAAAAAATCAGGATCATTTTGGTAGCTAGCGTCATCGCGGCCGTCGGGGGGATAGCGGTGGCTGCCCGAGATGGCAAGGATGAAAGTAAACCAGCAGCACCACCAGCTGGCGCACCGATGGCACCGCAGGTGCCTGTGGCTGAGGCCATCACGCGCACAATCACGCCGTCAACTGAGTTCACCGGCTTTTTGGCCGCACCGAAGGTGGTCGAGTTGCGCTCGCGTGTGGGGGGGCCGTCGACGCGGTGAGCGTGCCCGAGGGAAGTCTGGTACGCAAGGGGCAATTGTTGTTCCAGATTGACCCACGGCCTTTCCAAGTCGCGCTCGACACCGCCACGGCGCAGTTGCGGCAGGCTGAGGTGCTGTCCAGTCAGGCTCAGGCCGACTTTGATCGTGCCGAGCGGCTTGTTGCCACTGGCGCCCTGTCTCGGAAGACCTATGACGATGCAGTCTCCGCACGCAATGCGCGTCAGGCGCAGGTACAGGCGGCAAAGGCCACAGTCGCAGCGGCGCAGCTCGACCTGTCCTACGCGCGGGTATCGGCACCAATTGCCGGGCGCGTGGACCGAGTGCTGGTGACCGAGGGCAACCTGGTCAGCGGCGGCGGTGCAGGAGCAGCCACGCTACTTACCACGATCGTGTCCATCGATCCTGTGCACGTCTATTTCGACATCGATGAGGCAACCTACGTCAATGTGGTGAGCCGCTCGAGACCTGGTTCAGGGACTCATGCTTCGTTGCCCGTTCAAGTAGGCTTGAGCACTGACAGAAACTTTCCGTACAAGGGCGTGCTCGACTTCGTCGGCAATGCGATTGATAGAAGTACCGGCACGATCCGCGCTCGCGCGGTCGTCCCCAACCCTGATGGACGGCTGACGCCTGGGCCAAGCTCTCCACCGCAAGCTCTCGGCAGGCCGTCCTCATCGACGACCAAGCGGTTGGCACCGATCAAGGCCGAAACTATGTTCTGGTCGTGGGTGAAAACAACCAAGCTCAGTATCGTCCGATTGAGCTGGGTCCCGTAGTCGACGGTCTGCGCGTTATAAACGGTGGCCTGCAGGGTGGCGAAAAAATCATAATCAAAGGCCTCGTACGACCTGGTATGACTGTCACGCCGCGCATGGTGCCCATGCAGGGGCCGGCAGCACCGGCCGCCGGCGCTCCCGACGCGACTAAGACTGCGGCTAGTGCCCCGGCAGTCCCTGCGGAGTCTGCCAAGGCCGCTGGGGCGGCTGGGGCCGATCAGGTCAAGGCTGACAGCGCAGCTGGCTCAGCGGAGGCTCGCAAATGAATTTCCCCCGTTTCTTCATCAACCGCCCTATCTTCGCAATCGTCCTTTCGGTGCTGATGCTGATCGCGGGCGCGATCAGCTACTTCCAGTTGCCACTGAGCGAGTACCCTCAGGTTACCCCCCCAACGGTACAGGTCACGGCGAGCTATCCCGGCGCCAATCCGCAAGTGATTGCCGACACCGTGGCATCGCCGCTAGAGCAAGCCATCAACGGCGTGGAAGGCATGATGTACATGCAGTCCCAGATGTCCACGGACGGAAAGATGGTGCTCACCATCTCTTTCGAGCAACACATCAACGCCGATATCGCGCAAATCCAGGTGCAGAACCGGGTGTCGCGTGCGCTACCCCGGTTGCCACCCGAGGTCCAACGCATCGGCGTTGTGACTGAGAAGACCGCGCCCGACATCCTGATGGTTGTGAACATGCTATCGCCAGGGGATCGTTACGACCCGCTGTATGTGTCCAACTACGCGATGCTCAACGTCCGTGACGAACTGGCACGCCTGCCGGGCATCGCCAACGTGTTGCTTGGTGGTGAGGGTGAGTACGCGATGCGGGTCTGGCTCGACCCCGAAAAGGTTGCGTCTCGTGGCATGACCGCTAGCGATGTGGTCGCCGCCATTCGGGAGCAGAACGTGCAGGTTGCGGCCGGCTCTATCGGTCAGCAGCCTAACGCCTCGTCTGCCTTTCAGGTCACCGTCAACGCACTCGGGCGTCTCACCACCGAAGAGCAATTCGGCGATATCGTCATCAAGGCTGGCACCCACGGCCAGGTTACACGCTTGCGCGACGTGGCACGTGTGGAGTTAGGTGCGGAGAACTACACCATGCGCGCCCAACTTGATGGCGGCAACACGGTTGGCATTCAGATCCTGATGACGCCTGGCTCCAATGCACTAGATGTGTCTAGCGCGGTACGCGCGACGATGGATCGTCTACAAGCAAGCTTTCCAGAGGGCATCGAGTACAAGATCGCCTACGATCCTACGGTCTTCGTGCGGGCCTCGCTTCAGTCTGTAGCGGTCACGCTGCTAGAGGCGATTCTGCTGGTGGTGATCGTGGTGGTGCTGTTCCTGCAATCCTGGAGAGCGTCGATCATCCCGCTGATCGCCGTGCCGGTCTCGCTGGTCGGCACCTTCGCCGTAATGCACATGTTCGGCTTCTCGTTGAACACACTGTCATTGTTCGGCCTCGTACTCTCAATCGGCATTGTTGTGGACGACGCCATCGTCGTGGTAGAAAACGTGGAGCGCCACATGGCACTTGGCGAGTCGCCCAAGGACGCAGCGCTCAAAGCCATGGACGAGGTTACTGGCCCGATCCTGGCCATCACCTCGGTGCTGGCGGCGGTCTTCATTCCCTCGGCGTTCCTGTCTGGGCTGCAAGGCGAGTTCTATCGCCAGTTCGCGCTGACCATCGCGTTCTCGACCATCCTATCGGCGATCAATTCGCTCACACTGTCGCCCGCGCTGGCCGCCATCCTGCTCAAGCCGCATCATGGCGCGGCCCAGCCCGATCGAGTCACGCGCCTCATCGACGGCCTGTTTGGTGGCTTCTTCCGCCGCTTCAACCGCTTCTTTGACAGCGCCTCGAATGCTTATGTCGGAGGCGTGCGCCGCGCAGTTCGCGGAAGTGCTGTGGTGCTGCTGCTCTATGTCGGTTTCCTGGGGTTGACGTGGCTGGGCTTTCATAAGGTACCTGCCGGCTTTGTGCCCGCACAGGACAAGTATTACCTCGTGGGCATCGCCCAGCTTCCGACTGGTGCCTCGCTGGACCGCACCGACGCGGTTGTCAAGGAAATGAGCAAGATCGCGCTTGCCGAGCCTGGCGTCGAAAGCGTGATGGCATTCCCCGGCTTCTCCTTCAACGGCCCAGTGAATCAGCCCAACACCGCGCTGGTGTTCGCCATGCTCAAGCCCTTCAACGAACGAAAGGACCCGTCGTTGTCGGCGTTCGCCATTCAAGGCAGGCTCATGGGCAAATTCAGTCAAATACCGGACGGCTTCGTCGGGATTTTTCCTCCGCCACCGGTGCCTGGCCTGGGTTCAATGGGCGGCTTCAAGTTGCAGATCGAAGACCGTGCGGGCCTGGGGCCAGACGCACTTGCACAGGCCCAAGGTCAGATCATGGGCAAAGCCATGCAAGCGCCTGAGCTGGCCAACATGTTGGCCAGCTTCCAGGCCAATGCTCCACAGTTGCAGGTGGACATCGACCGCGTAAAGGCCAAGTCGCAAGGTGTGTCGCTGACCGAAGTTTTTGACACGCTGCAGATCAATCTGGGCTCGCTTTATGTCAATGACTTCAATCGATTTGGCCGAACTTACCGAGTGATGACGCAGGCCGATGCGAAGTTCCGTATGCAGGCTGAAGACATTGGCATGCTGAAGGTGCGGAACGCTTCGGGGGACATGATCCCGTTGAGCGCGATCGCGACGATCTCACGTAGCTCCGGTCCCGATCGAGTGATGCACTACAACGGGTTCCCATCAGCTGACATCAGCGGCGGACCAGCACCGGGCTATTCGTCTGGCCAGGCTACTGCCGCGATCGAGAAGATCGTGAGCGAATCGCTGCCGGACGGCATGACCTACGAATGGACTGACTTGACGTTCCAAGAAAAGCGGGTTGGCAACACCTCCATCTACATTTTTGCGTTGGCAGTGCTGTTGGCATTCTTGTTCCTGGCAGCTCAGTACAACAGTTGGTCGCTTCCATTCGCTGTTCTGTTGATCGCGCCCATGGCGTTGCTTTCGGCGATCGCCGGTGTTTGGCTTACGGGCGGCGACAACAATATCTTCACGCAAATTGGCTTCGTGGTGCTCGTAGGCCTGGCAGCCAAGAATGCAATTCTGATCGTGGAGTTTGCCCGTGCCAAGGAGAGTGAAGGTGTCGATCCGTTGGCGGCCGTGCTTGAAGCGGCGCGGCTGCGGCTGCGCCCGATTCTGATGACGTCACTGGCTTTTATCGCTGGCGTGATACCGCTGGTGCTCGCGAGTGGAGCGGGTGCCGAGATGCGTCACGCAATGGGTATCGCTGTGTTCGCCGGCATGTTGGGCGTGACGGCATTCGGTCTGGTGCTCACGCCGGTGTTCTACGTCGTAGTGCGCAAGCTGGCGTTGCGTCGTGAAGCCAGTCAAGCCCGCGTCGGTATGAGCGACAAGCATAACGGCCAGGAGGAATTTTGAGATGAAGAAACCTTTCGCACTCACACAACCTGCCAAGAGCTTGGCACCGGTAGCTTTCGCGATAGCGTTAGCCGGTTGTTCCATGGCACCCAAGTACGATCGGCCGCCAGCGCCGATTGATATAGTATATCCTTCGGGCGCGGCCTATGCAGAACCGGCGAAAGCGACGCCAGAGGCCCCAGTCACGGACGCGGCCGATATCGGCTGGCGAGATTTCTTCCGCGACCCGCTGTTGCAACAATTGATCGGTATCGCGCTGGAGAGCAACCGCGACATGCGCAAAGCTGCGCTCAACGTTGAGGCGGCGCAGGCACTGTACCGCATTCAGCGCGCTGAGGTGCTCCCGAACTTGGGGGTATCCGGCAGAGGGGCCGCAGAACGACTGCCAGCCGATCTCAGCAACACCGGCGCTGCCGACGTCGTGCGTCGTTACGAGGTTGCTGGGGTGACCGCTGCCTGGGAACTGGACGTCTGGGGCCGTATCCGCAGCCTCAGCAACCAAGCGCTGGCTTCCTACTTGGCTATGGACGAGACTCGCATAGCGACGCAGATGAGTTTGATCTCTGAGGTTGCTAACGCCTATCTCACGTTGCGGGCTGACCAGGAGTTACTGCAGTTAACAGGCGAGACGCTCGGCACGCAAAAGCGTTCGCATGAACTTACTGCCCAACTGTTCGAGGCTGGCAATGCCACGCAACTTGACGTGCGCCGCTCGGAAATTGTACTGCGTACAGCCGAGGCCAACTTCGCGGACTACACACGTCAAACGGCCAAAGACCGAAACGCGCTAGTGCTACTGCTCGGCCAGCCGCTGACGCTTGAGCTGTCGCAGCAACTTGACAAAGCCATAGTGCTGCCGGATGGCATCGTGCCGACCGAACTGCCCAGTGGCCTACCTTCTGAGTTGCTCGTGCGCCGACCGGATGTGCGCGCGGCCGAGCAGGTACTTCTGGGTGCCAACGCCAGTATCGGAGCAGCGCGAGCCGCTTTCTTCCCCACCATCAGCTTGACGGGTTCGGCGGGGACGGCAAGCGCATCGCTTGATGGGCTCTTCGAATCGGGTTCGCGCGCCTGGAGCTTCTTGCCGCAGATTACGGTGCCTATTTTCCGGGGTGGCGCGTTGCGCGCCAATCTGGATGTGGCGCACGTAAAAAAGCGCATCGAGATCGCCAACTACGAGAAGTCCATTCAAGTTGCTTTTAGTGAAGTGGCTGATGGCCTTGCCGGCAAGCGAACACTTGATGAGCAGATTCGTTCAGAGCAATTCCTGGTTGCTGCTAGTCAGGGCATGTATGACCTGGCCGAGCAACGTTTCAGGGAAGGTGTGGACGATAACCTCACCTTGCTTGACGCGCAGCGTACGCTGTACAGCGCGCAGCAGACGTTGGTGCGTACGCGTCTGGCTCGGTTGAGCAACCTTATCGCGCTCTACAAGGCTCTGGGAGGCGGGTGGACAGAGAGCACACCAAGTGGTGTGGCGCAAGCGAGTCGATAGTTAGTTTTTCCCTACTGGCACTGGTATTGGATATTCGTACCAAGAAATGACGCATGGTGGCAGTCGCCTCCATGCGTGTGTAGATGAGTATGAAAACCGGCGAGCTTGCAAAGCTAACGAGGACTCCCTGGGTTCTACGAGGCTCAGGGTCTTTTACCTGCTCCTGATCGTTATAGCAACAACTAAAGGCAATAAAGGCAGGAGCAAGTTGAGCGGTTGCAGCTTATACTAAGTTGCAAAGTATTAGGTATCAGTCTGGAGCAGATCCGGACTATCTCAGGGGGTAGCTTTGACCGACATTTTTGATGTATTACAGGTAAATTTGGGATCGCTTTACGTCAATGATTTTAATGGATTTGGCCGTACCTACCGTGTAATAACTCAAGCTGATGCCCCATTCCGTATGCAGGCAGACGATATTGGATTATTGAAAGTCAGGAATTCTGCTGGTGATATGATCCCTTTATAAGTATTGATCAATATCAAACTAACTTCAGATCCTGATCGCGTTATGAGATACAACGGCTATCCATCCGCTGATATTACGGGAGGTACTGCATCAGGATATTCTTTTGGTCAGGCTACAGATGCTATTGAGAAAATAGTTAAGGAAAATCTACCTGAAGGTATGGCGTACGAATGGACTGATCTGACCTATCAGGAAAAATTAGCGGGCAATTCCGCACTGTATATTTTCCCATTGGCGGTATTCTTTGCATTCTTGATTCTTGCCGCTCAGTACAACAGTTGGTCGCTTCCATTTGCTGTGCTGCTTATTGCACCAATGGCACTCCTTTCTGCAATTGGCGGTATATGGATCTAAACGGTGATAATAACATCTATACTCAAATTGGCTTCGTTGTTTTAGTCGGGCTGGCCGCAAAAAATGCCATTTTAATCGTTGATTTTGCAAGGACTCAGGAGAATTAGTGACGATCACCGCTTGGGGCCGTACTCGAGGCAGCGTACTTACGTTTGCGTCCTATTTTGATGACTTCTCTTGTATTTATTGCTGGTGTGATATCTCTTGTACTAGCTAGTGGTGCTGGAGCAGAAATGCGTCACGCCATGGGTATTGCAGTGTTTGCCGGTATGCTTGGTGTAACCTTCTTTGGATTACTACTTACGCCGGTGTTTTACGTTATAGTAAGAAATCTGTCATTAAGAAAAAACGCAGAAAGTATAGTCAATCTTTAGTGAAAAGATATCAGAGTGAAATGAGTTTAGACCTTGACCTTACAACAGTGGAAAGCCCTACAATCAGAAGTACTCAAACCAAACTGGAGGTATATAAATGCAATTTCATTTAGAAAATATGACATGTGGGGGCTGCGCCCGGACGGTAACTAAAGCAATTAAGGATATAGACCCAGAGGCTACAGTTTTAACTGATCCTCCGACTCGTAAGGTGACGGTAAAAACTTCATTATCAGTTGAAAAGGTCTCCTATGCTCTAATTGAAGCAGGCTTCCCTCCTCGGGATTAGTATTTTCCTTTTACGGTTGCCTCCTGAATGAGGCAACTTTAAATTTCGCATTCAGGGCATTCATTCATAGACTGGACCTTAAGAATTAAGCCCATGCAGTATCCCATCTAACGTGATGTTTTGTTTGTCTTTTGACTGTTGGGCTTTTTGGGCGTTCTTCGTTATATAACGGGTCGCCCAATCTATCCTCTCCGCTATTTCTGACCATGCGTGCTGGCTGATGCTTTCAAGATCGGCAACAGCCAAATTTCCACATTTTTGGCGGCCTTGAATAGCTAGACTGATGGCATGATTTGAAGAAAGACGCTTCGCCGAATGATCAGAGCGAGCAGGCTTGACCATACCAAACCATCTACAATCGCTTTCTGTGCCGCCATAAATTTCTGCAAGTTTGTATGGGATTTCAACTCTTTGAATCGCAACTTCACCTGCCAGCGACAACGATAGATTGCCATAACATCATCCGCTTAGTAGGTTTCCCGCGGGAGGTTGATAAGCCAGATGCAAAATCGTATTTCTCCGGCAAAACAGAGCCTTATTACTCTGAATATCTGCTTTCCTCGACGAACTTGCAAATCGAGCGTAAGCGCCTCATAAACCGCGCATTCTAATCACCTAACACGCAGAATAAGATCAAGTCTCCAACCATAAGGAGATTTAAAATGGCAAACGATGCACCAACCAATAATGGCAAACGCTAATCAAGCAATCTGAATCGAGTTCATTATCAACACTCACATTTTGTAAGCTCAATCAACTCAATCCCTCAACGTTCTCTGCCAAGCGCCAGCAACTCAACAACACTGGCGCATCTCAAGGTTTTGTTAGAGCAGAAGTCGTTGAAAAGATAACTCAGTATCAGGCCCAAGTGGCAACCGCCAACATGACACTCTTCGTCAATGATATCGAACTGCGCAATCCCCAATGCACGCCAGTAAGTAACCTGGCTGAACTCATCGGTGCGCTATCATGAAAGGCATGCTGAGCTCACTAGAGATTTATCTGTATCGTGAAAGTGTCGATTTTAGAAAGTCCATCAACGGCCTTGCCGCGATTATCGAAAGTGACACCGATTTACCGTTAGTAAGTGGCGCATTATTCCTGTTCACCAAAAACAGCGCGATAAAATCAAAGTGTTGTGCTGGCGTGTGCCACGAACAAAAGGTTAATACCTTTTGGATCTGTATTTCTGATGAGAGAAGGCCTCTCGAAATCTACCTGTAGGGGGCGGTTTCAAAACCACCAAGTGCTTCTGTAAAGTGCGGTTTGGAGACTTATCTGATCGCTCATTCAACACTGAGTTCACCTTCGCAGGTGATCTACACTTCGGAGCAGCTATTTAGTAAGGTATTCAATTCTTCAATCTATCTAACCGAGTCCACATAGGACAACTGCATAGACTGGAGCCTCGATTTACATTAACGAGGACTCCTCATGCGAAAACTATCTCCATTTATTCTGGCGCTTGCGCTGTCTCCTTTTGTTCAAGCTGAACCTGTGTCTGAAGTGTCGCCCGTTGGCAAAATTGACGGCATGGTTTCTTTACCTGTCACGGGTATGAAAGCGGTCGAAAGCAATAACCGTATTATTTTTATGTCAGACAGTGGCCGGTTCGTCATTGATGGCACGCTCTATGATGCCTGGTCCAAAAAGCCGCTTACCAGCCTTGAAGAAATTCGAGAAGCGGGAAACACGCTGGACTTAAGTCGCCTTGGCTTAAAAATGGCTGATTTGAACCCACTGACTTTAGGCGAAGGCAAAAAGAAAGTGGTGGTCTTTGTTGACCCTCGGTGCCCACATTGCCATGAGCTTTTGAAACAAGCCCTGCCGTTAACCAAAGAATACACCTTCCAAATTCTCCCTGTGCCAGTGCTTGGTCCAGATTCAGAGCGTCAGGTTCGCCAGCTTGGCTGTGCGCGTGACAAGAAAGCGGCCACCGATGCATTGCTGAATGGCCGGATTGGTAACCTAGAACAGGATGATGCCTGCAACTTAGAACCAATGCAGCGTACCTTGGTGACGGCTCAAATTCTGGGCATTCAAGGTGTGCCTTTCATTGTCGCCAATGATGGTCGCATCAGCCGAGGTCGTCCTTATGACCTTTCTGCTTGGTTGGAGGGGCGTTAATGAAAGCCTCTTTGTATTCAGGACAACGCGCTTCAGAGCTATTGCCAGTATTGGCCTATTCAGACGATGAGCAACTGTTTTTCATGGAAGACCAAAGTGTTGGCTTTGGTTTTCTATGTGACCCATTGCCGGGTGGTGATGAGTCTGTTGCAGACAGGGTTAATGTTCTACTCAACAACGACTGGCCAAAAGACACTTTGCTGCAATTTGGCCTTTACGCCTCGCCTGATATTCAAACCGACCTTCAGCGCATGATGGGCTTACGGCATCGTCAATCTGATCCATTGCTTAGGGCGTCGATACGCAAACGTGCGGATTTCCTCGATGGGGGCACGGTTCAATCGATAGAAGAATCGACCCAGACTCAGGTACGCAACTTTCAACTGATCGTCACCTGCAAATTGCCTTTGGAAAGTCCTATTCCGACGGAGCGTGAGTTGAGTCGAGCATCCGCGCTTCGGGCTTCTTTCTCGCAAGCGCTGGCAACGGTTGGTTTTCGCGTCACTGAGATGACTGACCGAAACTGGCTCGCGGCAATAAGTGCTCAGCTTAACTGGGGAAAAGATGCTTCCTGGCGTAATCCATCACCAATCCGCAGTGAGGCAGATAAACCACTTCGGGAGCAAGTGTTGGATTATGACCGAGCTATCAAGGTGGATAGCCAAGGTCTGATGCTGGGCGATTACCGAGTTAAAACCTTATCGTTTAAACGCTTGCCTGAGCGGATCTGGTTTGGTCATGCCGCAAGTTTTGCGGGCGATATGATGACGGGCAGTCGCGGTTTACGCGGCAGCTTTTTGCTAAATGTCACCATTCACTTTCCCTCAGCTGAGGCGATGCGATCTCGTTTAGGGGTTCTAGGGATTTTCCCCTCTAAAGTAACATAGAACGCTACAGGTATTATATTATATGGTCTGTGGCGGTGGGTTACCTTCCAATATTCTGCCATCTTATATAAACACCATCAATCATATTGGCGTTTATTCATCATGGCAATTAGTAATGAACTCTCGATTCTGACTCAGGCAGAACAACGAGACTTGTATTCAGCACCTCAGTTTTCTATTGAGGAACAACGTTTGTATTTTTCGCTAAACGATGTAGAACAGGCCGAATGCCGTACTATCAGGCTTACTAAACATCGTTGTTATTTCGTGGCGCTTCTGGGCTATTTTAAATCTAAGCCAGTGATCATTGCTCCGAGTTTCCGTGATATCAGTATCGACATGCAGTTTATTGCCTCCCAAATTCAAAGAGGTAAAGGGATCAGGCCTTTCAGTGTCAGTAAAATGCAGCGTGACCGTATTTACTCAAGGATACTGCGTCTACTTAATTACATTAAGTGGAATGAAAAACAGCACCTCAATGCTCTGTGCCACCACCTGGTTTACATTGGTCATACCTGGCTGGAGCCTCGACACCTCTTTGATGCGGCCATTGAATACCTTGCCAGCCATAACATTGCCATTCCTAAGTACTCCGTGCTTCAAAGACTGATAAGCCGCACAATGCAACAGGTCAGAAAAGACCTGACGCTCCAACTGAATCAACTTACCAGTAATGAACTTAACGTCTTTCTGGACAACATAATCACTACTAAAGACGACGGGCTGAGTCTGAGCCATCTCAGGGGTGGTGCCAAAAGTCTGACCGTGCCTGAGCTTAAAAAAGAGCTCGCCATTTACCACCGGTTAGCACCATGGCACACGCAAATAAATGACGTTGTGGACAGGCTCAATCTGTCGCTAAAAAATCGACAACACTTCAGCGGCCTTATTGATTACTACGGCAGTAAAGTGCGGCGCTTCAAACGCTCACAGCAGCACCTGTGGTTACTGTGTCATCTGACAGAGCGCATGCAACTTGCACTGGAGCGCCTGACGGATGGGTTTGTTTACCATATCCGAAAACAACAGGAAGCCGCCAACGCCTTTGCACAACAAGCAGTGTTCCTGTCCTGGCAGTCAGCTGCGGACAATGTCACGAAAGCGGCAGAGCTACTTCACCTGTTTGTTGACGAGAATATTGATGACAATCAGCCCTTCTCAGTAGTCAGACAACAGGCATTGAAGGTCATGAATGACAGGGATATCCAGACCCTCTGCCTTTACCTGAAAAAACAGAAACGGACCGTGGAAGAGTACCAGTGGCAATATTATGACGAACAACGAAACCTTCTGGAACAGTTGTTAAGACCAGTGTTCCTGTGCCTTGAATGTGAGGCCGGTAAAGGCTCAGAAGCCGTCGTCGCCCAACTTCAAAAGATGCAAACGGAAATCGTATCCGGTGAATCACTGATGACAATGGATACGTCGCTTATCCCCAAAAAGCACCTCTCATGGCTGGTGAAACAGGATAACGTTAATCCGCAACGTTATGAATGGCTGCTCTACCGGCAGTTAACTTCACGACTGAACGGACGTATTTATCTGTCAAATGTCACCAAATACCGGGCACTGGAAGACGACCTGATCCCCCAAACATCGCAGGATGCACTGCTGGCCTCATCAACACTGGACAGACTAAAACAACCTGTTGACGCATTGTTACAGGAGAAACAACATCGACTGGAAAGCGCGCTCAAAGACGTGGCGCGCCATATTGATGAGGGAGATAATCGCAATGTAATCATGAAAAATCGCTCGGGCACCCGCTGGCACCTGCCAACAAAAGGCGCTACATCTCTGGTCAACAATCCCTTCTTTAAGCGAATGCAGCCAGTCGGTATCGCGGATGTCCTGCGGTATGTTGAGCGCGAAACCGGGTTCATGCGAAGCCTGACACATGTGCTGCCAATACAAAAACAGGGAACTACTCATCAGGATGATTTACTGGCCATTCTGATTGCTAACGCCACTCACCGTGGTGTGTATGGTATGGCGCAGATCTCCGACCGCAGTTATGAACACCTGAGTACAGTACAGGCTAACTATATCCGACCTGAAACGCTGCATGATGCCAGCGACGTGATCAATAATGCGGTGGCTTCATTACCCATCTTCCGCCACTACCATATTCAGGAGGACCAGTTGCACGCCAGTGCGGATGGTCAGAAATTCGAAACGCATCTGGAAACGTTTAAAACCCGGTATTCCTCGAAGTACTTCGGTACCAATAAAGGGATCACGGCCATGACCCTGGTCGCCAATCACAGCGCGCTGAATGCACGGATAATCGGCTCCAACGAG
>NZ_CAMZMZ010000044.1:0-30263 GCF_947311905.1 Alteromonas sp. CyTr2
ACATTAAAAAATCCGATACCAGAGACTGATATCGGATTTTGAAGCCTTAAAAAGATCGGTCAACCGATCATGAAAATTTTCTTAACTGATCGGCATTAGGCAATAACGCCGGCTTTCTTTCTATAAAATGTAAGCAGTTGTAACGCTGCCCATTGGAGCAAACTACCCTTGGTTAGTTCGCTACAACACTTTCATCAGAAATTGGCAGTACAAGTGCGTCAGACGCAATATAACCCGCCACTTCTTTTTGCATTTCCGTTGTTACCGCTGCGCTCGCCGCAGGGCTTAAGCTAGAAGCATGAGCACCACTATTGAACTGTACAATTCCGCTAATTGGATCTGTACCAGGACCTTGCGTGGTTGTCACTTGCTCTAAGCCAATGGTCGCTGCCAGAGGAAGCTGACCTGACAATGGTAACGCTGTTGAAATTGGAATAACTTGATCCGGAAGGTTCGCGTCGCTGCCATCACCCACTACGGTCATCATATGAACTGGCGTATTGCTACCCAGTGTCTGAGCGTAGTTAGTAGGGTCACCAGCATCCATTACCGTTTGCGCAGCAAAAGCAAACTCTGCAAATACTGCATTTACTTGGGCAGCCTGCTCAGCAGTAAGATTTTCTTCAAAAATCGCTACCGCTGCGCGAAGTTGTTCTTCGCTCACATCAGTGGTTTCATACAGTTGATTTAGCAAGGCAACAAACTCTTCAGAAGCCTGAGACAGCAACAGACCTTTGATAAGAGGACCAAACCTGGCTGACTCAATTAGGAACTGAGCAACACCGCCCCCTGGAGACTCAAGAGAAGCTTGCTTGACAGCAAACATGCCATCAAGTGCTGCTAAATCGCCGCCCATCGACGTGTTTGCCACTGAAGCAAAATTACCACCAGTGATAGCGCCTAGAGACACACCCATAATCGATACACGTGACATATCAAACTTAACATTTTGCGCTGCTGTGGTATCGACAACTGCGTTTAGTCCTAAACGTAGACCAAGTAAATCTGACACGCTTTGGCGTAGATTGTCGCGAGCCGTAGGCAAGCTGGCAAGGTTCATATAGTGAGTTGCGCTAACCGTAGTCGCGTTCAGTTCATCTGTACCGTCGCCATTAAGGTCAAAACCGCGGCTACCGTGTAATGGTTGGTCGATTGCTACTGAAGCAATACCTGCTAGAGACAGTGTACCTGTAATGGCAAGCATATCTTCTTTTTTGCTGGTAATGCCGTGCGCTAAAATAACCACTGGCCAACCGGCTTCAGGCATGCTGATTGCTGGAAGATTTAACGCTTGAACTACGGCAGGATCGGGTATAGTTACTTGGACATCTAACGTTTCAGTTCCCATGTTTCCGCCAGTAGGCTGTGGATATGGGTTGAATTTAGTAATGTTTCTTGCGCTATCTAACATTTCGCCGTTAATACGAACGTCAGCAAGGCCTAGTGAAGAACACATTGCTGCATTAGGACCAGGTTCTGCGTCTGCAAGTAATTCTTGTGGCGCACCGGCTAAAACAATACCACTGTCACAAGCTGCCTTCCAGAAATCATTAACTGGCGCAAGCGGGTTCTCTGCACTTGGAACACCCAAGAAATAAGGCAATGCAATATTACCTTCATAACGTTGAGCTGCACAGAATGGACCGGCTTGCGCTAAAATGCCCGTAGAAACACCAACAGCAAATTCGTTCAGCGCACCCCATTGAGCAGAAAGTTGACCAGACGCCGTACCCGCAAGTCCTGCACAAGTTTCTAACAAGCTGAAATCAGTAGCGTCAATCGCTGCTTGAATATCATCAGGTTGACCTTGTTTACCCTGCTCTACTGCGCCAGCTATAACAGTAGCGTTTACAAGACCAAGTGCTTCCATGACATTAGGCGCTGCAGGTACATCGCTTACCGTGATTGCAGGTAGTGCAGTTGGAGCGGACGGGTCACCGCCAGCAGCCAGTTGTGCAAAACGGCTAATCATGACCTTCTTGATGGTATCAAGCGAGTTGGCAATAGACTGTGTGGTGAAAGCTGACACGTAAGTAATGTCTTCACGATCGAAACCCGCACCAAGCACTGGATTAACTAACGAATTAACTAAGCCTTGTAATTGAAGCTGTGCTGCACTTGATAGAGGATTAGTGTCGATGTCTTGTCTTACTGAGTCCCACGTAGTTGAACCCTGAACCGATTTGCCAGAAGAGTCTTTCAAATCAGTGGTCATTACTAACATGTAGCCCTGAGCTGCTTTTAGCGGCTTAAGAGGAACAAAAGTGATTGTGTTGCTATCAGCAAGGCTGAGTACGTAATCAACACCAAAGGTAAGTTGATCGCCAAGCTTACAACCCGCAGAAGGTGTTGTAACCTGCGCACAGTCAGGATCACTTTGGTCAAGACCTAACGTTGCTTCAAAAAGCAATACGCCAGAAGATAATGTACTTGCATCAAGCGATGCGCCAGCAGGTGTTTCTACATTAATTACAAACGGGTGTTGAGTTGACCAACCGTCTAACACGTTGAGTGCATTTTGCGGGTCAGCAAAATCTGTAGGGTCATCGACCGGAATATTCAGTGTGTAATCAAAGAAACCATCATCGCCTGGAAGCATCAGAAGGTCGTTTGGAATGTTCAAGTTCCCATTAGCTGGGTCAAAAACGATTCGTGAAAATGGTGTTTGGACTTCTGTTTCGGCCTGAATGTCGGAAAGGGTTTCATCGGAGCCACCACAGCCTGCTAGACCCAGCGCAAGGGCCACACTGGAACTTAATACGAGTTTTCTCATCTCTACTCCCTACAAGCATTGTTGTTATTCTGTGTCTAAAACTTAACTCTATTAAAAGTAGCTTGGTCTACCCTGTCTTTACAGGCGTAGATGATAGTTTTAAACATGTTAGACCAGTTGTATCTTCCTCAATCTTATTGACTTTGTTGCAACTTTGCAAAGTTTTGTTAACTACTTTTGTTAACTTTTTTTACGTTTGAAGAAATTTTCATTCATTGTTTTACTTGTGAGTCAGGCTGAGTATGATCTGGGGTTTGATTCTTAATTGGGTCTACAGGCCCCAATCATTGCGATATAAATGAACCTTTTGAAGGAAAATGATGAACGATTACAACGCACCAGCGGATTTATTGCGCGATAAAGTTATTCTTATCACCGGGGCTGGCGATGGAATTGGTGCACAAGCCGCAAAAACGTATGCTGCACATGGCGCTATTTGTATTTTATTAGGCCGCACCGTGTCTAAACTTGAAGCTGTGTACGACGACATTGTCGCAGCAGGTGGTCAAGAACCCGCCATTGTTCCTTTAGATATCAAAGGCGCAACGCCCTCTCATTATCAGCAAATGACGCAAACCATTATTGACCAGTTTGGCCGATTAGATGGTGTTCTTCACAATGCGAGTATTTTAGGCCACCTAAGTGCATTTAAAGATATTGATGCGCAAGAATGGCAAGACGTGATGCAAATTAACCTAAATGGCATGGTCTTCATGACACAAGCGCTTATTCCCGCTTTAGAGAAGGCAGAAAGTGCATCGGTAATTTTCACCACCTCTAGCGTAGGCAGAAAAGGTCGCGCATTTTGGGGAACGTACGCCGTATCAAAATTCGCAACAGAAGGCGTTATGCAAACCCTTGCTGAT
This sequence comes from Alteromonas sp. CyTr2, assembly GCF_947311905.1. Taxonomy (NCBI): domain Bacteria; kingdom Pseudomonadati; phylum Pseudomonadota; class Gammaproteobacteria; order Alteromonadales; family Alteromonadaceae; genus Alteromonas; species Alteromonas sp. CyTr2. The sequence continues at coordinate 3,640 of NZ_CAMZMZ010000044.1, forward strand.
GAATATCGAAATAAGTCACTGCGCTTTAACTGTATTAATCCAGGTGGTACCCGCACACAAATGCGCGCTCAAGCGTTTCCAGCAGAAAACCCTGATACACTAAAAACACCTGAAGATATTATGCCTACGTATCTTTATCTTATGGGCGAAGACAGTAAGGAAACAACCGGACAGTCACTTGATTGCCAACCAAAGTAATTAACGAAAGCAATGTTCCATTAAACAAAAAAACCGCTTAAGCAGCACTTAAGCGGTTTTTTATTTACAGCGCATAAATGGCTAAAGGCCAGTGCCTACTCGCCCATTTTGGCCCATGTATCTCTTAGACCTACAGTGCGGTTAAAGACCGGCTTGTCGTCTGTGCTGTCTTTATCTACACAGAAGTAGCCAGTGCGTTCAAACTGCCATGCTCCTACTTCAGGAACATTGTCTGCCAATCCGGCTTCTACCCAACCGTGTTTTACTTCCAACGAGTCAGGGTTAATCGCATCGGTAAAGTTCTCTTCCGCAGCTGGGTTAGGCACGTTAAACAAGCGGTCGTAAAGCCTAAACTCTGCTGCCTGTGCTGTTGCTGCATCCACCCAATGAATAACACCTTTAACTTTGCGGCCATCAGCCGGATCTTTACCTAGAGTATCCGCGTCATAAGTACAAAAAACGGTTGTTACATTACCATTTTCATCTTTTTCAACGCGATTAGCTTTAACCACGTAGGCGTTGCGAAGACGAACTTCTTTATCAAGCACTAAGCGCTTAAACTTCTTGTTCGCCGACTCTCGGAAGTCTTCTGCTTCTATATACACTTCGCGACTGAAGCCGATGTTACGCGTACCCATACTTTCATCGTTAGGATGATTTGGCGCAACAAGCGTTTCTGTCTGGCCTTCCTCATAATTTTCGATAACGAGCTTTATTGGATCTAGTACGGCCATTGCGCGAGGAGCATTTGCATTTAGGTCGTCGCGTATGCACGCTTCTAGCATGGACATTTCAACCATGTTGTCCATCTTAGTCACACCAATGCGTTTACAAAACTCAACGATTGAACCCGGTGTGTAGCCGCGACGGCGTAAACCTGCAATGGTAGGCATGCGTGGGTCGTCCCAGCCATGTACATGGTTTTCGTCGACTAACTGAATAAGACGACGCTTGCTTAATACCGTATATTCTAGATTAAGACGTGAGAATTCATACTGTCTTGGCGTGCAGTCGATAGAAATGTTTTCGATAACCCAATCATAAAGACGACGGTTATCCTGGAACTCTAGTGTACACAGGGAGTGCGTTATTCCCTCAATGGCGTCTGAGATACAATGTGTAAAATCGTACATTGGATACACGCACCACTTATCACCAGTTTGATGATGGTGAGCATGCTTAACGCGATAAATTACCGGGTCACGCATACACATAAATGGCGATGCCATATCAATTTTCGCACGCAGACTACACTCACCTTCTTTATATTCGCCTGCCGTCATTTTGGCAAACTCACTGAGGTTAGTTTCAACGTCTGTATCGCGATAAGGGCTATTTTGACCAGGCTCTTTAAGTGTGCCACGCATTTCGCGCATAACGTCTTGCGCTGAAAAATCTACATAGGCTAAGCCTTTTTCAATAAGTTCAACGGCGTATTGGTGTAGTTGGTCAAAGTAATTCGATGAATAGCGCGCTTCTCCGTCCCACGTAAATCCAAGCCATTGCACATCTTCCTTAATTGAATTAACGAAGGTAATGTCTTCTTTTGCAGGGTTGGTATCGTCAAAGCGTAAATTGCACGTACCTGTGTAGTCTTGAGCAATACCAAAATTCAAGCAGATAGACTTGGCGTGGCCAATGTGTAAGAAGCCATTCGGCTCTGGTGGAAACCGTGTTTTAATTGCGTCATGTAGACCACTAGACAGGTCTTTATCAATAATCTGACGGATAAAATTGGTCGGACGGTGTTCAGTCTCGGCCATTCGCTTGTTCCCCTTATGCACGTAATATTTCAAAATCTCGCTGAGTATAACACTCTCGCAATTACTTCAACCATGTTTTATTCAAAGAAGCCTGACAAGTGATTGAATTAAGAGCGATCTGCAAATACCTTCTAAAACTAAATGCAGTTATGACTTCCAAAATATAAATAAGCACTGACGAAATCGTAACTTTGCGTGGCATTTGAGCGACTGCGTCTCAAAATGCGCGCGTCATTATAAAAATATGGTAATCTAAATTCGCGACAACAAGGTCGTAGCAGCAAATCATGGTGTTTATGAAAGAAAAAGCAACCTCTTTTGACATTGCCCACTTGGCAGGTGTTTCGCAGTCGACGGTTTCGCGAGCGTTAAATAATAGCCCGCTAGTTAATCAAGAAACTAGAGATCGCGTTCAGCGTATTGCCCGGGAACTCAATTACAAAGTGGATAAAAACGCAAGTAACTTGAGAAAGCAAAAGAGCAGCACAATTGCCCTACTCTTGTTTGAAGATCCTACGTCCGATGATTCGATGATTAATCCGTTCTTCCTAGCGATGCTCGGCAGTATTACCCGCGCGTGTGCGCAAGCAAACTATGATCTGCTTGTGTCCTTCCAAAATTTAGATGATGACTGGCACGCAGAATATGAAGACTCAAATAAGGCTGACGGCATTATTCTATTAGGATATGGCGACTATACTGATTACCAAAACAAAGTCGCGCAACTTGAATCGCAGGGCACCCACTTTGTTCGTTGGGGTGCGCCAGATGAAGCCCACCCAGGGGTTAGTATCGGTTGTGATAACTATCAAGGTGGCCAAAGCATAACGTCACATTTAATTGGCTTGGGTAAAACTTCCTTTGCGTTTATTGGCGACAACGGCGATCACGCCCCTGAATTCAAAGCGCGTTTTAACGGTTATTTTGAAACACTTCAATCTCATGGGCTTGATCAGTCAAGTGTTCAACGCAATGCTATTTCGACTGAGGGTGCGGGGTCAGAAGCGGTGAAATCATTGCTGCAAAGTGGCGAACTTCCCCAAGCAATTGTCTGCGCATCAGACCTTATTGCAATGGGCGTGCTTAGAGCGCTGCGCCAGGCAAAAGTGAATGTGCCTGATGATGTAGCCGTGGTTGGCTATGACAATATTGCGGTTTCAGCCTACACCACGCCTTCGCTCACCACTGTTCAGCAAAATACCAAACTGGCGGGAGAGTTATTGGTAAACACCTTATTAAAAGCCATTAACAACGAAGACGTTCAGGATTATTTAATGCCTGCGGATATTATTATTAGGCAGTCATGTGGCAGTGAGTAAGCGTGTGCAAATTACACGCTAGAAACTAAACAAAAAGCCCCGGGGCGTTATACAACCACGGGGCTTTTTTATTGTGCGCTAAACACGTTTTATTGGCGGGCCAACTGGTGCTTAATTTGAGCAAGTAATGCGCTGTTACTTACTTGACCTTCGCGCACCCATACCTGAACGCCATTGGGCTTAACCGTTGCGGTTAACGCATCACCGAGTTCTACCGTTTGCGTTTCTCCAGATAATTGTTCCGTCCAGTCGCCCGATTGCATAAAGTCACTAACCTCAAAAGATTGTGCGGCATTACCCTTATTAAGCAATACAAGTGCAGTCTGCTGTGTTTCTGCAGTATCAACAACGCGATAAAACGCCGCTTGATGACCGTCAAGTTCAACGTTGACTTGAACACCGCGCTGCAGTGCTACCGTGTTTTTACGCACATTGGCAATCTTTGTTAGCGCCTGTTGAATAGGATGTTTCTTGGCTTGGTCTAGGCGCTCTTGACCAACATAGTTACGATTGCCGGCATGTTCCGCCGTACCGCGCATGAAGCCAATTTCAGATCCCATGTATACAACCGGAATGCCTCTTACTGTAAACAACCAGTTATGCGCATTAATAAAGCCTTCATCAGTGGCATTAATGCGCGCCATATCGTGGTTATCGTAGAACGTAGTTAATTCATATGGATTGTTATATGGCCCGTGCGTAAGATGAAGCACCGTTTCTAAGTCAGCAAAGTCACTCTCTAGCGGCTTTTCAAATACATTCACCATGGCCTTTTGCATAGGAAAGTCTAATACACTGACGCCCCCATTTTTCGGTAACGTATGTTGGGCAATGTTGTTCGCCTCATAGTCAAATGCTTCGCCAAACATAAAAAAGTCAGGGTTTTGCTCGCGTATACGATCTGACGCTTCACGCCAAAACGCATGAGGCACATGCCTGATTGTATCTATTCTAAATGCATCAGCACCTTGAGAAATCCAATACAAATAGCTGTTGATGAGATAATCGCGTACGGCGGGGTTTTCGTCATCTAGATTAGAAAGCTTTACTAAATCTGGATAGTTGTGAAAAAAGCTATGAAGCGGGTTGTTTTCAGGGTCAAGCTCTTCAGGTGCCAAGTTTTGATGATCAGCAACCAGATTTCCATCACTGTCATATATTTCCCCGTAGCCGGGTAAGTCCTTTTCCATGGTGAAGCTTGGTGTGCCATGATTTGCCACAATATCAAACACGGACTTAAGGCCATGCTGACGCATTTTCGCCGTATAGTCACTAACGCTTAAATTGGCGCTAACCAAATGCTCGTCAGCTTTATAGAAATTCGTTGCCCAATAGCCGTGATAACCCGTTTTACCACCGTCTTTAAAGGCACCGCCATAAGTAATGGGTTCATCGCCATTAAACGCATAGTCCGGGTTATCGTGGACAGGCGTCATCCATACTGCCGTGAACCCCATATCTTTAATATAATCGGCGTTGTTTAAGATACCCTGTAAATCACCGCCCATGTAACCCACATAGGCTTTCTTACCTTCAGGACCTTCTAAGGGCAGTTGCCACGTAGGGTGATCGCCTCCCTGCTCTTCATGATTGTTCGAAGGGTCGCCGTCTACAAAACGATCTGTTACAACAAAGTACACCGCTTCGCTAGCAAATGGCGTAGTGGTACCCACGATAGCGTGGCTGTTTTCTTGTATATCGTTAGATGAAGGAACAGATGTACTCGAGCAGGCTGAGCAAAATAAACCAGCTAACGTTAATGCGATTGTTGTACGATTAAATGACATATTAAGCTCCCTGCGCTTCTTCAATTTCTTGCTTATCGGCCTCGTTCACGAAGAAAACTGAAACCGCACCAATTAACATAGAAACTCCGGCAACAACGATAATGTACTTTGCGTCGTTGTCGAAAACAGAACTTAGAATCCAGCCAGCAGTTAGGCCCGAAACAATTTGAGGGGCGGCAACGGTAAAGTTGAAGATACCCATATAAACACCCGTTTTATTTGCAGGTAACGCACCAGCTAACATAGCGTAAGGCATAGCAAGAATGGCAGCCCACGCTATACCTACGCCTACCATAGGGATTAACAGCTTCACTGCGCCCAAAGGTACTGTTACTTCAGTAATCACTAAGTTTACGTTGATCATCGTCAGGTCTTGGAATAACAAGAAGCTTACGTAGCTCAGGCCACCTAGCGCTAAAGACGAAGCGTAAACCGTTTTGCGACCAAACTTGTCAGCGAGTTTTGCTAAGAAAATAGAAAAAATAGCAGCAAATACCGAATACGCAGCAAATAGAATCCCTACCCAATCACCTGCGGCTCCCTTGGCCATGATGATGGTTTCAGGCACCATCGGGGCTGCAGCAATATAAGCTGGGTCAAACCACTGCTTATCTACATTCCATATATGCTGCGTAATAGCAGGTGTGGTGTATACCCACATAATAAAGAGCGCAAACCACGAGAAAAACTGCACGACAGCAAGTTGTTTCATCGTCTTTGGCATATCTTTTACTAACGTGAAAAACTCACTTAAGCGTTGTCCTAGCGGTGCTTTTTCAGTTGCAGGCTGCTCTTCGGTAAGCCCTTTATAGCGGTTGTATTCATCTGGTGCGTATTCTTTGGTACGAACTACCGTCCAAATGACCGTACCAAGCAGTACTGTAGCGCCAATGTAGAAAGCCCAAACAACAGAAGGTGCAACCTCACCCATTTGTGCCGTATTTTCAAGGCCAATAACATTGGTAAGTACAAATGGCAGTATTGAGCCGATAACTGCGCCTATATTAATCAGTAATGACTGAATCGAATAGCCAACATTGCGTTGTGACGGCGGTACCATGTCTGACACCAATGAGCGAAACGGCTGAAAACATACGTTAAACGACGCGTCCATAAGTGCAACCATTAACGCGCCCATTACCATAGGTGCCAAGAAGGCAACAAATATCGGCGCATTAGGCAGTAAAATCATACCCAATACTGCGGCGATTGCACCAGCAAGGATGAACGGGCGGCGTCGACCTAATCGATTCCACGTTCTATCAGATGCTGAGCCAACAATTGGTTGAACGATTAACCCCATGATTGGCGCGACGAGCCAAAATAGTGATAGCGAGTGAAGGTCTGCCCCTAAGTCTGAAAGGATACGACTTACGTTTGCGTTTTGCAGTGCAAAACCGAATTGAACACCTAGAAAGCCAAAGCTGACGTTCCATATTTGCCAGAAAGAAAGGCGTGGTTGAGTTGCTTGCATACTTTGCTCTATTTATTGTTTTACTATAGTTAATACGATTACTGCACAATGAAAACACTAGCAGACATTGCTGGTAAGCTTAAGGTATCCGTCGTCTTAAAAGATATCCCATCGCTAACACGTGTTAATGTCTGGTGTGTGCTTAGCACCTCTGCATACTTGTTTAGAGGCAGGTCCACTGGCTTTTTATTTAAGATGACCAATATTTTATCAGACTGATTAGTATTTGATTTATCAGCACCACTGGCTGAATCGACATTTGCCTCTCGAATATAGGTATAAACCCCATTCTCCGGTGCAAAATGCTTCAACAGGCCTCTAAACTGCAAAGGGTGTGATTTACGCAGTTGAAGTAAGCCCTTCACACGCTGCTGTGCCCAACGCTCATCATCCGTTAAACCGTGCCCGGTAAAAGCGTTTTTGTCATTGTCCGAAGGCCACCCGCCTGGAAAGTCAGAACGAATAATACCGTGGTCTTCACTGCCTTCGTTACCCATTAAAATTTCTGTACCGTAAAAAACTTGTGGAATACCGCGCGTAGTGAGCAATAGCGTCATAGCCATATTCCATTTGTCTTTATCATGACCGAGCTGAGTAAAAATGCGGCTCATATCGTGGTTATCAGGAAAGATGACCAAATTATTCGGGTCGCCGTACAAAAAGTCAGTAGCTAAAGTTTCGTATACAGAGATGAAGCCAGAATTCCAGCTTTCATCATTGCTCAACGCTTCAACGACTGCGGCTTGAAGCGGGAAATCCATTACCGATGGTAGAGCGCTATCGTAATCATCGTGGCGGTGGCTACCCGCCTGCCAATATGCCGTGATTGCGGGGTTAACTGACCACTCTTCCCCTACTATATTGAAATTCGGGTACTCGTCCATTATGCGGTTTGTCCATTGGCTCAAAAACGCCTTATCAGGATAGGAGTACGTATCCACTCGTATTCCACTTAGCCCAGCGCTTTCAACCCACCAAATCGCGTTTTGAATAAGGTAGTTCGCTAAATGCGGATTGCTCTGATTTAAGTCCGGCATGGTTGGCACAAACCAACCATCGCTAAACCCTTTTATATCGCTTGCTATGGCGTGAGGGTCGTGAAGAGCTTCACGCTTGTGGGTTGTCCCTACAAATTTACCATTGTTATTGATCCAGTCGTGTGACGGCGTATCTTTCATCCATAAATGATTGCGGCCTATATGGTTAAGTACCATATCCATTATAATGCCAAGCCCCTTTGATTTAGCTTCAGTACTTAACGCAATAAAATCGTCATTGGAACCAAATCTAGGGTCTATTTTGTAGTAATCCGTGGTGGAATAGCCATGATAACTGTATTTATCCATGGCATTTTCGAGCATGGGCATGGTCCATATTTGAGTAAAGCCCATATCCTGAATGTAGTTGAGGTTATCAACAATACCTTGAATGTCACCACCGTGGCGACCACCTTTGAATGAACGGTCTGCGGGATCGCCATAACCCTTAACATTATCATTTTCCTCATTACCATTGGCAAATCTGTCGGGGGCAATAAGATAAATAGCATCTTGAGGCCCAAAGCCTTCGCGCGACGCTGAGCCTTGTGCTCTTTTTTCTAACGTGTAAGTTAAATCACGGGTCGTACCATCGCTGTCAGTAAGCCTGATAACGAGTTCCTGGGCACTAACATTCGACGTGTCTAGCGTTACGAATAGATAGTTTTCACTATCAAGGGCTTGGCTATGCTTAACGCTTACATCGCCTTTCGCTATTGAAACAGTGTCATCGGCAACATCATCACCATAAAGCATCAATTCTACATTACTGTTTTGCATACCAACCCACCAATTCGGCGGGTAAACATTAATGCCACTGTTTGCAGATGATTGAACCGAGAACAAAGGAAATGTAGTGATACAGCTGAGGAGAAGCGGAATTGCGCGCTTTTGGATTTTTTTATGACCACTGTCATTAGTTACACGATTACGTTTTGGCACATCAACCCCATGTTAAAAATACGTTAAGTACAAGATGGTGATGAGATACTACCTTGCCCGTCCGAACTGACCAATGCTCTGCATACGTATTCACGAAACACCATGTAAAAAAACATGGTGTTTCGCGTTAACTCAGCAGCATGTGATAAAACCTAATTAGAAGGCGAATACTTTAGTCTCAAGCCCTTCCAATGAGAACGAAGCGTTGTAGTAAATGCCCTCTTTTTCTAGTGTTATGCCTTCATGAGAAAGCATAGGCGCTAGCGTGATCCGATCGCTATCTTCACCAAAAACATTTGAAGGAACAACAAGCTTCATTGCACCTGTAGGCTTATCGTTAAAATTAGCCACTACCACAAATCCGTGCTCACCTTGCGCGCGCACAAAAGCAAATTGCTGCTCAGTATAGGCTGAATCTTTCACATCAAGATTGAGCGCGTGCAGGCTTTGATATTCACCTGTAACTGCAGGGTTTGTGGCAGCAATAGCCATCACGTCTTGGTAAAATTGGTGAAGTGCTTTTTCATCTTCGGTAGATTTCCCTGCATCAAACTTACCGTCGTTCATAAAACGCTGATGGGCAGGAACACCTACATAATCGAAAATTGACGTACGTGTTGGATCTCCAAAACCTGTCTCTTCGCTACCGTCTTCACCCACATCTTGACCAAAGTACAACAGCGTAGGCGAACTGCTAATAAGCGCACTCACTGCGAGCGCGGGTTTACCTTTCTGGGCACTACCGGCAAAGTCGGGGCTGGCTATACGTTGTTCGTCGTGATTTTCTAAAAAATGAAGCATATGCGGGGCGATATCATTGATTTCATCATGAATAGTAACCAGTTTGCTTACTTCTCCACTCCCCTGCATAATCGTTTTTAATGTGTCGTAGAAACCCACCTTGTCGTAAAGGTAGTCCATTTTGCCTTGGTGGATATACTCGCGATACTTATCTGGTTGATAAACTTCCGCTAGCAAGAACGCATTAGGTGCCTTTTGTTTAATACTGCTATTTAGAAACGACCAAAACTCAACAGGCACCATTTCGGCCATATCGTAGCGGAAACCGTCGACACCTTTATCTATCCAATAATGTGCAATATCTCTGAATTTATACCACGAATCTGGTACGTCTTTTCCTTGCCAAAATGCGGCATGTTCTTCAAAAGACTTATCACTGTACTCTTCAGGTAAAACTGGAAAGTCGTAAGTGCCGTCAGGCTTCACACCATAGTTCACTTTTACGGTCTCGTACCAGTCGTTTATATCCGGTTTCGAAGCTCTAGCACCGTTGCCTGTCCATTTTGCTGGAAACTCTTCGAACTTACCGTCAGATAGTGGATGCTTTTCACCACCTAGAGGTTGATAGTTATCAGCTGTGGGCACTTGAAACGCTTCACCTACTACATAGTAAAAGTTGTTATCACGGGCGTATTCAACAGACGTGTCGTCGTGCGCGCCGAAATCACTTACACCTTCAGGTGCAGAAAGTGAATGGTAATCACGGGCGACATGATTAGGCACAATATCGATAATAACCTTCATTCCCGCTGCGTGAGTCCTGGCAATTAGCGCTTCAAATTCTTCTAAACGCTTGGCTGGATCATCGGCTAGGTCTGGATTAACGTTGTAGTAATCTTTAACTGCGTAGGGAGAGCCCGCTCTGCCTTTCACTACATCTGGGTCGTCGTTTGAAATACCAAAATCAGTGTAGTCATTAATCACCGCATGGTGCGGCACACCGGTATACCAGATATGACTGGTTCCCAAAGATTTTATGGCCTTTAGCGCTTCGGGAGTAAAATCACTAAACTTACCTACCCCATTGTGCTCAATTGTGCCCCAAGGCTGGTTATTTGTATTCGTGTTTCCAAACAAGCGAGTAAAAACTTGATAAACGACCGGTTTACCTTGCCTTTCAGCCGAATCGTTTAGCGTCGAACTTTCGCCGCTTTGACCAAATGGTTTCAGACTAGCGTCTTTGATCACCGGTTTTTGATTATTCACTGGAGAGGTCGGCCCTGTACACGCTGTTAATCCAATTGACAGCATAGCAATTGACAAGGGTTTAAGACAAAAACGAAATTGGAAATTTGGCATGGTAATCATTGTGATAAACGTAAATTATGCCAACAGGATACGCGTTAACTGGATGTTAAAAAACATGCATACGTATTCAAACATAAAAAAACCGCCTGACGAGGCGGCTTAGTATTCCAGATAGCATAGTGTCATGCTGCATGGGCTATGCGAAGCGGCTTTCGAGTGTGCTCAATGGTGGGAACGGCCACATCGCCAATAGCTTGTAACGCACTATTTAGTTCTGAATGAATCTTTCTGTGAAAACCTTTTAGTGGTTTTGCTAAATCATCAAGCAGTACGTGCGGTGACAATCTATATGGCATACGTTTGCCATTGAATTCAATAGCTTCACCTACTGGATTAAAATGAATACCGAATGCCTTCATTCTTCTTGCTAACTTAGGCTCCATTAGCACATAGGCATGCTTAACGTTTAAATGAAGGCACACACTCGTTGCCATTAAGTACAGCGCAATTGAAAGATAAGGAAAATGCTCAACGTTAAATGGAACATTTTTCTTTTGTTTAACTTTTTCAATTTTTTCAGAGGGTAGGATTTTAGAGCGTAACTGTCGCACTCTAAATTCTCTCGGTATTGCAAGGCGAGAGATTTCACAGACGCTTTGTGGAGACAAGTTTGAAGGTAGCAATGCACCATCGCCAATTACTTCCGCACACTTTTCTTCTAATGGAAGTTCCAAGCCAGCTTCAGTTGGCAAGACCAACCTTATCGTGCCTGCACACTCTCCTGTTGGCAAATGCTTGATGTAGCAATTGATCGCGCGATCATCAAACTTATCTTTTTCTAATTCAGTGGCATTTTTCTGCTCGAAGTTCATTTCTTCACAATACACTTTGTGTCGCGTTTTATAACTCACCTGCTTTTCACTTTCTTCGTTAGCAATCACAAGTTCGTAACGACTAAAGAAGAAATTAGAAATACTCTCTTCGAGTGAGAAACGACTAGGGAGTACCCTAGAAAATGTTTGTGGTAGTCGACTCAGTTTGTTAGACACGGCGCCATTAAACGCTCGAACTGCGTTCATTGTTCTCATCTTCAACGCAAAGCTCCCCTGATTTAATTTATTATTAGGCTTGTGGGTAACTTCCTGTTCGCAACGACAGCCTTAGTTATTTAATTACTATTTAATCTTAGATTTGTTATTCGTATCTCTACTTTGTCTGATAAGTGCATCCCCACTTACGTAATCAGACTTTGACAGACGGTCATACAGCAACACATTTGCTGTGGCCGCTAAATTCATGCATGAAAAAGTAGGAACGTAGACAACATGATCGCACCAAGACAAAACGTCTTCGCCAATACTGCCATCTTCAGGACCTAGCAAGTAAAACGCATTGCTCGGGTGCTCAAACAAAGGTAGTGGTGTAGCACCCTCTACCAGTTCAACCGCTACGACTGACGCACCTTCAGGCACTACTTCTTTTAAGTCGTCGACCCCAATGGTCGGAATGACTTTATGAAACGCTTTCGTATCCGCATTAAAATCTTTAGCAAATCGATAGCGCTGACCAGTATAAAAAACGCTGGCCACACCATAACAACCTGCAGCTCGCAGTATAGAAGCAACATTTACGGGATTTTTCGGGTTTATTAACCCAATTGACATTTTCTGATTCGCAATTTGCACGTTTGTATTTATTTTATTTTTTATTCAGCGTTTGATATTGCCACGTTCTTTCTCACGCTTCTAGACAGGTTAGCGTAAACTAACCTTAAGTATGATTAAATTTATCTAAAAAGCGGTAGACACAAAACTCGCGATTCAACTATGCCAATAAGCACTGGTCTCCCCTTGTTATCGAGAAGCACGTGATATTGCAAAGCGTGGTCGATTATAATTTCTATATTTTAATAACGTGTGACAGTTTGGTCTATTTACTCAATCCCTTTTTTAAGAAGGATTTAATGTTGAGATAAATGAACCATCTGACATCTTCGCTTCGTTAAAAAAACAGCGTTTATTGCCACCTGTTCAGCAAGATGCAGACCAGTTTAATGAAAATATTGCACATTGCCTGCAAAGTTTACATAAGAATGCTTCATAAACTCGATAAAATTCATTTTTTTCAAAATGTTACTAAAATAGGAAAAATGGCAACTTATGTTCAAACGGGAAGACAACAGCGCTAGTTATAAGCGATGTAAGGGAAATAGCGTTGCTAAATTCAACAATTCACGCTGTGTAAGACTGGTACTAGAAGTAAGAATTAGTAACTTAAGTTTAAACTGTTGCCAAATTGAAACAGGCTAAAATACTGAAAATTAAAGTTTTATTGGAGATAAAAAAAAGCTTGGAAAAAAAACCAAGCTCTATAAGCCTTTTGTTGCGATTTGCATACAGGCTTTGTACAGAAAGAAGAAATCAGTCTGGTAGCTATGCGCTTTTGCGCTGTCTTTCCACTGAATTCTCATAGCAATGTTTAAGATAGCGTCTTGCCATGCGCCGCCCTTGACCGTAGCCTCGCAATAACTTCTTCTTATCCATAGTTAAACGCTTAACGCAAAAAGCTTCATCAGGCGCTATCACACGGATTGTGCAGTTGTCGGGTGGATTATTGAGAAAAGCTAACGTTTCGTTATAAATGGCGGCACGCTGCAACATCTTATCGAGTAGCGCAGGCTGGTTGCCATACATCTTTTGCATTAGCCAAACAGACTTTACTTCTGGTTTTGTAAAACCTAACGGTTGAGAAAGAATAACCGTGATATCCTTCGCACCCATTTTGTATGCTTGGATAGCAGGTATTGCATCTGCCACTCCCCCGTCCAAGTATCGCGTACCGTTTATTGAAATTTCGTCTCGGTATGCAGTTGGCAACGCACAGGAAGCTACCATTAAATCATCAACATTATCTTTGGTGGCTTGTATATATTCACATTCACCTGACTCTGCATTAGTAATCCCAACATACAGTGGCATGCTGCTTTTTTCACCTGGTGCAGGAATATTCATGGACTGTTTAGAGTGATGCCATAGCCAATGGACATCTGTCATGTGCCCACCTTTTATGAAACGAAGCGGGCTAAAAAACTCCCTCTTTGTGGCGTATTGCGTGATGATGGTTTTACTAAGCCCATGCATTTTCGACACGTAGGTTGAAAGATTAGTTGCGCCAGCTGAAACACCAATCGCGAAGTCGAACGAATGGTAGTCATGCTCCATGAATTTGTCTAACACGCCTGCTGCAAAAACTCCGCGCATAGCGCCACCTTCAACAACAAGTGCACGTTTCATTTTCATCTCCTTTTGAATAAATTCAACCACTCTGGTACGACCACTATTTTCTTGGTGATACTACTAGAGAATCAAGAGATATGCCAAAAACAAAAAACCGCGAACTACGTCGCGGTTTTTAAATCTTGGTTTATTAGAAATTTACCAAATTAGCGTTTATTCGGTCTTACTTTTTCGTAACCGTTAACGTAGGTGCATTTCCATCAGGGCCAGATACCTTAAACTCGTATAGACCAGACTCTGCAACTTCAATCATTAGATTATTGTTACTTGCGCCAAGTGTTTTCGGCTCGCTAGGCGTTACTACGTTGCTTGCTGCATCGTTCGGGCTGCCAAGGTTTACTGTCGACCAGTCTTCAGAAGCGACTTTGAATTCAATACTACCTGCGCTCAATTCAATGTCTGCGGTATAAACACCTTCTCCTTGATATTCAAACATATCGACCGCTCCCCAGCCATTCATACCACCACGAATATAAACTTGAGTGTCGCCCCAAAACGCTTCTTTAAATACACCAATGGTTGGCGCATCTAAATCAGTGACGTTGAATACGAACACATAGCGGTCTGCGGTTTCAATGTTCAAAATAAGATTGTCGTTAGTGGCGGCGAGTCCCAATGTCTGACCAGGCGCAAGGTTGCGATCTGAATCATCGGCTGAGATCGCACCGAAGTTCACGGTATTCCAATCTTCTGAAGAAACCTTAAACTCGTAAGTCCCTGGCTCAACATCACGAGAGAAAGTGTAAACACGTCCGCCTTGGTAAGCAAACTCCTCAGCCGTACCCCAGTCGTTCATTGCACCACGAAGATACACTGGTGTGCCAACATAGGGCTCTTCGTTCTCAACCATAAGGATTGGTGCTTCGCTATCAGTCGCATCAATAGTAAACAGATAGGTCGCGCTCGTCGCTGGTGTAAATGAAAGGTTGGTATTAGTACGTGCAAGAACCTTTTCTTCACCCGCTATTACCGTACCTTCTTCACCATCCGCTGCGCCAAAGTTCACTGTACTCCAATCTTCAGATGCGAATTTGAATCCATATGTAACGCCACCTTCAAGTGTAGCTGTTACGGTGTACTTACCGTCACCCTGATAGGCAAATGCATCATCCGTTGACCAACCATTCATATCTCCACGCAGGTAAGCGATGGTGTCGCCGTAAGGAACAACATCAGGCGCACCAGACGTGGCATACGCTGATAGTCCATAACCTTGGGCTCCAGACTGTGGTTTTACGAACACAGCAATAGTTAGTGCAGGAACGGTAAAGGTTCCATTACCATCTTCACCTTCTACAAATGTGGCGCCGCGTACCGCAGCATCGACAGAATTCATTTGTGTGGCGTGAAGCGAAAAACCTGTTGCTGTGTTTACCGTGATAGACTTCTCTTCATACCCTGTATTCACTAGCACCATAACCGCATCATTCATCATGTCTAAATCTTGGCGAGGTACTTCGCTGTTTTCAGATATGCCGTCATCAATACTCATCGCTATAAGACCACGCTGCTGGCGTTCGCCAATATTATGGAAACCTATACGGTCGATGATGTCTTCAGCGGTGGTTAATCTAAACAGCGGACTTGTCATTCGAATATTAAGCAATTCTGCAAACACATCAGAGGCAAACATTATATCTGCCATTGAGGCCGCGCGATTTGGATTGTAAATGAATTCACCCATTTCTTCCCAACGGGCTTCGTTGTCTTGTGCCAACGGTAAACCTACGTTCCAATTGTTCGTTTCGTAGGTGAAATCGACGTAGTTAAACCAGTCGCCCGCATCATAGGTATTTCTATCCATTGATTTTGAGCGAAGCATGTCGCCGCCCATTTGTAAAAATGGAATTCCCTGAGACACTAGATTAATACCCATTGCTACATTTTGGGCACGAACCCGCTGTTCTAGAGTAATATCTTGTGGAAGCGTGTAGTTTAACTGATCCCACAATGTTTCATTATCGTGCTTCGACACGTAGTTAATGATATCCGCAGGATCTTCTGCATAGCCGCCTAAGTTACTGGTAGCGCCTGCACTTCCTGAAGACGTCTCCAAAACATAGTCTTTTAACGTTCCGATCATGCCCATTTTTACACGGTCTTGCGCGCTTAATAGCCCTTCATCTTCCGGCCTAAAGATAGCGCCTTGGCGAATAGCTTCGCGAATACGGTCGTTATAGGTACCAATCTCGGTACCAGCCATATTGAGCTGGCTCGCTTGCTCGTAACCGCGGTCTATTTTAGTCCAGCCTTCGCCATAAAAGTAGTTATCTTCGTCGATAGCTTGAACCGCATCACGCAAGCGTACCATAGTGTCTTTTGTAGCTTGGCTCATGATGTCGAAACGGAATGAATCATACTTATAATGCTCAGTCCACATCAGCAGCGAATCTTCCATGAACTTTTCCATCATGACATTGCGAGGCTCTGTGTCATCACAGCACGTTTCACGAACAATCGCACCCGTATCCACTTCATAACGGTGATAGTAGCCCGGTACCGCTTTGTCTAATACTGACTTACTGAAAACACCAGACGCATTGGTATGGTTATAGACTACATCAAGTGCAACACGTAGCCCCATCTCGTGAAGTGCTTGGATCATGGCGCGCATTTCTACAATGCGTTCTACTCCCTCTGCACTCGACGCATAGCTGCCTTCGGGCGCGTTAAAGTGATGAGGATCATAGCCCCAGTTGAATGTATCTAGATTACGTAAATCATTAGTAAGTTGCTGAGCTTTACCCGCTTGAGATAAAGGATCGTAACCGTTGTAAACGTCAATTAGCAATGCATCAGCGCTTTCTTCTTCACATACAGCAGCACTGCTATTTAAGCGACACAGTTTGCCTACCGTATCGTATAAATCTACCGTTTTTGTTGGATCCTCATCGATGGTTGCAATGTCATTTGCTGGGAGTATATGGAAGTAAGTAAGCCCTGCTTCAACAAGCTTTTTAAGGTGCTCAACCGGTGCTGTGCCCTCTTCAGTAAAGGCAAGGTATTTACCTCTATTTTCCTCAGACGTAGACATATCACGTACGCTAAAGTCACGAACGTGCCCTTCGTAAATGACTGCATCTTCATAATTTTCAACCGTCGGAATAGTATGAGTATCCCAGCCTTGTGGTTTTAAATCATCATCAGCTAGATTTACGAAGCGAGAGAAACGGCCGTTTGTGCTTAGTGACACAGAATATGGGTCTGTAACAAGCAGCGTTTCTACATTCCCCGTAATAGGGTGATAGACGGTAACTTCATAACGGTAAAGCTGACGGTCAAGGGACATATCGCCTTCATGACGCCAGACACCAGACGTATCATCGCGAACCATATCAATACGTTGGCTTAATGTCTTGTTGTCGTTATAAATCAGAAGATCAACATTTGAAGCAGTAGGCGCCCACAATGCGGCAGTAATACCTGTATCAGAGTAGATACCACCAAGTTGAGCTTCGTCAGCATCGTCTTCACCGAGCGTATATAGTGCGTCTATTCCGTTAGCCAGTTGGATCCCGGTCGCAACAACAAGCGCACCGTCAGCATCGTAACCCCCTACTACGGCTTGTGTCGTCAACACGGTTTTAGCATCTTCAACCGACCAGTCGCCTTCCCAAGCCTGCATAGCAGATAAGTGCGGCGCACGGGCAGATTGCTCTTCGGTAAGTGTTGTACTCATTAACGTTACTTGAGTACCGTTAATACCCTCTTCCAGCGTACTCTCTAAGTCAGCCTCTGCTGAATAGTGAAGTTTCACCTCTGAAACGGTTTCAGGTACGTCCCATAAAATAGTGTTGGCATCTAACCAATGCGCGCCAAAACCCTCGATATCAACAGGCTGAGGACCAAGAGACATGATAGGAAACTCGAATATGGTTGCCTCGCCAGAGAGGGTAAAATTCATGCGTACAAATGTTTCATCATCTTGTACTAAAGAACCCTGGAAGTTTCCGCCCCCCATTTCTTTTCCGGCATCGTCAGTGCCTTTGTGGATGATGAAATTGTGACAGCTTCCATACCCTTCTTTAAGGTCTAGAATCCAATACGCACCATAGTTAGGATCGATACCGCTATGAATGCGACCGTTGGCCCAATCCGTGTCTGCGTCAGCATAAGCATCACACTCGTCATTGTTCCAAGTATGTAGTCTCCAGCCTTCATAAGCTGCATCGTTACTTGAGTTATCAGCGTCAACAGCAGCCCGATTATAATAAAGTACAGCTTGATTAGATGAAGGGGTAAATACAGGTGCAGGTAAACTGGGGTCAGCACCGGCTTCACATGCATCGTTCGCTTCATTAGGTACGAGCGGCGCATCGCATTGAATAGGTGGTGGCGGTTCACAAGCCGTACCGGTTGAATTAGGTACATTTGGAACCTCACAGGTAAGCAGATCGTTCGTGCCCGACTCTACGCCCGAGCCACCGCAACCTGCAAGTGTATATGCGCCTACTACGAGTAACGCAGCGCGCACTACTCTTTTTTTAGTAAACATAGAATTCTCCTGAATTTTTTCGCTACTTTTGGCAACCGAATATTCCTTCGTGTTGCTAAATAAATTACCTAAGATGCTGTTTTTCATAGTTGATATGTCATCCCTAGGTAATATTGCGTACCAAAGTATTGGATAGTGCCGGTTTGCTCTTCTGATGAGAAATAGCTCTTCGTTGGCTCGTCTGTTAGGTTGTTAACTTGAAATAGTACGCTCCAATTGTCGTTAATCTCGTACGACGCTTGGTAATCAATAACCAATTCTTCATCAAAATTAACCACCTGATCGTTTACCGCTACTTGCTGCGAAACAAATGCGTCGCGATATCGGCTAGACAAGCGAGTTTCAAAACCTTCGTATTCCCAAAACACGGTTAGCGTAGCAACGTTTTCAGAAAGACCTGGTAAGTTAGCGGCATACACGTCATCACCTAGCGTGCGTTGAATTTCACTTTCGGTGTAAGAGTAACTTGCGCTAACGCCTAAGCCTGACCACATACCAGGCAGCATGCTATAAATTTGCGTATAGGCGATTTCTAAACCGCGAATATAGCCACCTTCGGCATTGTTTACGGCTGTGCTGTAGCTACCATTTTCAGTAGGGACGGTAATAAAGATAGGGTCGCCATTTTCATCAAGCGCTAGTTCGGCTTCCTGTCCTGCAAACTCTGGCGTCAAGTAAACCGGCACACTTACATTGTCAGGAATTACTATGCCGTTTGCTTCAAAATCATAAGGCTCTATTTCGATGTCTTCTACGAACGATTCAATGTCTTTATAAAAGCCAGCGACAACTAATGCGCCTTCCGTATCTGAGAAATAATACTCCCACGAAACGTCGTATTGAGTTGCATAGAATGGCTCTAAATACGGGCTGTTACGGGCGTTACCGCTAACCCTTGCCGTGGGGTTAGAAAGCGCAATTTCACCCGAGTCTCTGTCTTGGAAAGCGGTAACCGTTTCAATAGTGGTTGACGCATTTGCTGCAAAACGGTTTATTGGCGCTCTGCCCATCACCTTTGCAGCAGCTACGCGAAGTTGCGTGTCATCTGAAAGTTTAAAGTTCAGGTTAATTGAAGGCAAAACGTCAGAATATTCATGACTTATCAAGGCTGGGCGATAAAAGTTATTAATCAACCCTACGTCGTCGATAATGTTTTGTGCACCAGCCGTAGGGTCACTAACTTCAACCGACGTTCCGGTCTCAAGGTCTTCAATTAACTGAGTAGCACGCTGTAGCGTCGTTGAACTTTGTTTACTTTTAACGTAACGAACACCAACATTACCTGTAACAGGAATACTGCCAATTTCTGTATTAATGTTTGCCATCAAGTAAGCAGAATTCACAGTTTCAAATACATCGCCACTTTCTTGTAGCGTCCACGCAGTAGCTGGCCCTGTACCTGGACCATTAATAACGCCGGCAGCGCCAGGTCCCCACGTTTGAACAGGGTGTGGCCTACCGTTTGGAAACCAAGCATTAAGTGCACTGTCTAGATCAACGGAAAGATAACTTGGAAAATAACCAAAATCACCGCTCCAATTTACCTCTTCGACCATATCAGAAGTTAACTGAAGTGGCGGTTCGCTGACTGAAAATGCACTGTCATTGCCGTATTCAAACACAGAGCGGTCATTGTTATATTCCCGTTCTGAATAACGATAGCCAAATTCAAAGCCTGAAATGATTGGCACATCGACATAATATTGGAAGTCTACGCGATAGGCGTCTAACTCATCTTTGTTTTCATACGGATAAATGCCGTATTTACTTACCATTACACGGTCTAAGTCTGTAAAAGCATCACTTTGATTAAAACCGATATCAGGTAAGTTTAGTCCGTTGAGCAAATAAGAAATTTGAACGTTTTCGTCGAACACGGGGTTTGCCGCTGTCGCGTCTTCGCCAACAAGCGACCACAGTAAGCCGTTTCTAAAGTCGCTTTCAGCACTTGAGCGGGAGACGTCAAACTGAACCGCTAAATCTGGCGATATCTCCCAACTAGCATTCACGCCCAAGTTGGTAACACTGTCGAAATCTTGATTGTCGTCGTTTACCAACTCAACACGGGTAAAGCTGTTGTCTGCACGAGAAAATGTGCCGCCAATTACGCTGTTGTTTACTACTACAGGATTAGTTATACCAGCGTTTATTCCACCTAGATTAACGCGAAACCCACGTGCAAAGGCTTCGGAGTCAAATTTCGAGATAAAAGCATCAGCTTTAAGTGTAAAGGTATCGATAGGTGCCCATTCAAACGCGGCAACGTAACCATCGCGAGTCTCTTCCCCGCCCTTGTGCTGCATTTCAAAGCCTTCTGAAATGAGTTCACAATTGGGGCAATCTGCTGGCCCGTCTATATCACCTTCAAGTCCGTCTACATCAACTTGACCGTTATAAGCTAAACCAATGAATTGAGTAGAAACGCTCGGTTGGAATAAACGAGCATAACCTAGTGATACACCTAGCGTATCGTCAAGGAATTTACCTTGATATGAAAAACTCAGTCTATGTCCATACTCTGTAGCATCACTCACCTCTGACGCTCTATCGTTGTACATGCCACGCATGTTGGCGCTGAATTTATGCTGCTCTTCAATGGCAAGTGGTGATGCAGTTTTAAGTTCTACCGTACCCGCTATACCCCCCTCAATAAGCGATGCCTTGGGAGATTTATAAACCGCCGCCTCACTAATAAGCTCTGAAGGATACTGATCAAACTCAATTGCCCGGCTTCCGCTGGTCGATACCTGCTCTCTACCGTTTAATGTAGAAAACACAAAGTCACCGGATAGACCACGAATGTTTATCTGCGCGGCTTGCCCCCCGGTTCTTACCGCAGAGATACCCGGCAAGCGGGTCAGTGCATCCGCCATCGACACATCGGGAAGTCCGCCCAAATCGTCTGCAGATATTTGTTCAGAAACCGTATCGGAGAAGCGTTTCTGGTTTAGTGATTGGATCAAGCTGGTACTAAAACCACGTACTTCAATACGCTCTAGGGTATCTTCTTGTGGTCGTTCAACTTCGTCTATTGAGGTGTCTGGTGACTCTTGGGCATAAAGAGGAGCTGCGCTAAACGCGACCCCACTACTTATCAAGGCCGCCATGATAGTGCTGGGTTTGAATGTTTTCATTGGTGTCCCATTCCTTGTTTATTATCGACACTTTTAGGACTACCACCCCCAAAAATGCCTCTTATGGTTCAACACCAAATACTACTGTTTTGTATAAAAAGGGAGCAATGCTATGCATACGTATTCATTTACATCGGCGCAACATATTTTTAATTTACCAGTAAAAAACCAGCATAATTGTAACAATTCATCCTTAAAAACGAATAAAGCAGCCTTTTGGCTGCTTTATCCTTTACCTGTTTAGTTAGCTGATGCGTTCGTTCGCAGCACTTCTAACCATATGAAATTATTCAACTCATTGCGCGTTTATACTTTGCAACCATCCCATTTATATACTCGTCATGTGTCGGCAGCTTAGCAATGGGCTCTTTTTTGATTTCCAATAACCTTTTTAACATTTGATTTAACTGAACTTCAGGCACACTGTCTACCAAACCGTGATAATCCTTAGGAGTGATCCCCTGACCGTACAATACCTGTAGCCATGAGCTTTCAAGGAATAGATCATTTTGTTCTCGTAGCAGATTTCCGCTTTCTTTAAACAACGCAATTTTATGTGCTAGGGAATCGGGCAAAGTAGTATTTCGCATGTCATTGAAAAAGGCGCTATCGGTTCGCTCATTTACGGTGTAATGCAAAACAAGAAAATCTCTGATTTGTTCAAACTCTAATTCAGACTGCTTGTTATATTCCGTTTCCAAACTCGGTGCAAAGCCGTTGTGGGGAAACAACTGAATTAAGCGAACAATTGCAGATTGAATGAGGTGAATACTGGTAGATTCAAGTGGCTCTAAGAATCCACTTGATAGACCTACTGCTACTACGTTTTTGTACCACTGCTTACGTCGTCTGCCCGTCGTAAACTTTATCAGTTTAGGGTCGCCCAATGGTTTGGTATCTAAGTTTGACAACAAGGTGTCACAGGCCTGATCATCACTGATATAGCGTGAACTATATACGTGGCCATTACCATTTCTGTGTTGCAGTGGGATCCTCCATTGCCAACCCGCATCGTGGGCAATAGAGCGCGTGTAAGGCGCGGTTTTTTCATGTCGCTCAGACGGTACAGCAATGGCACTATCACAAGGAAGTAAGTGAGACCAATCGTCGTAGCCAGCGCCCAGCGCTTCCTCTATCAATAGCCCCTTAAAGCCCGTGCAATCAACAAATAAGTCCCCTTCAACCACGTCCCCCCTTTCTAAGTGAAGTGCTTGAATAAAACCGCTGTCGGTAAAACGTTGAACACGTGAAATTTTACCTTCTTTGCGTACAACCCCCATATTTTCACTCAGCTTTCGTAAATACTGAGCGTATAAACTGGCGTCAAAGTGATAGGCGAAAGGTAGCTCAACGACTGGGTCTTTGGCATTTATCTGCGCAAATCGTCCCGCTTCAGCGGCATGGTAATTTAGGTCAAAATCCCACAGGTCGTCTTTTAGGCCTTGCTGGCGCGCCTTTACCCAATAGTGATGAAAATGACAAAACGCCATGCTTTTGCCCGGCGCACCAAAGGTGTGATAGTAGCTTTCACCCTTCGTTTTCCAATTTTCGAACCGTATAGCAAGTTTTATCGTTGCTTTAGTATCATGAAGAAACTGTGCTTCGTCGATACCTAACACTTGGTTTACTAGGCGTATTGGGGGGATGGTAGCTTCGCCAACACCGACCGTACCAATCGCTTCAGATTCAACCAGAGTAATATCAACTGCTTTACCCAACACCTTTTTCATTAATGATGCAGCTAACCAACCAGCCGTTCCACCGCCGGCAATCACTACACGCTTTATCGGTTTATTATGAGGATCTTGCATAAACTTCTCGCAATTCGTACCAAAAATTTTGAAGGGTTCCTTTCATACAAAAAGAAAAGCCACCATTTGCTCTCTCTTTTAGCACAAGCTAAAACAAAAAGCAGCAGGTGGCTTTACACACACGAAGAAATTAGAACTTGTAGTTAAATCCTAGCAAGTAGTTCGTTCCATAAGTTTGGAACTGCGTGATTTGACGGCCGTCAGCCGCTGACGCTTGAATATCATCTTCATCGGTCAGATTCTGTGCTTGTAAAGTAACACGAAGGCCTTCTAGATATTCGATACCAGACTCGCTAAAGTCATAGCCAATTTGCGCATCAACAAGCGTACCGCCTTGCTTCGTTGCATCAACAAGCGCAAGACTTGTACCTCTTTCCTCAGTCAGGAACTGATCGCGTTTTGTTGCAGCCAAACGGAACTCAAAGCCAGCATTTTCATAGAAGAAAGTCATACTGTACGACTCTTCAGACAAGCCAGGAATACGTGTTTCAGTTTGGCCAGGTGCCGCGTCAACTTCACCATCCATGAAGGTTGCACTCGCGAACAAGCCAAAACCTTCGAGTGAATTGTGGATCATGTCAAAGGGTAGTGAACCCTGAAGTTCGTAACCACGCACAAACCCCTCGAACCCATCCAATACTCGGTTAACTTGCCCCTCAAATAGCACTGGAGTTTGACCTTCAGAGCCTTTGTGCAAATCTGGAATATAAAATTCACTAAAATCTTCTACAATTGAAGTGTCGCGATGCCAGTTTTTTATATCCTTATAGAAGAAAGACACAGCCACATAGCCCGTATCTGCAAAGTAGTTTTCGTACGCCAAGTCAAATTGATTAGCCTCAAGTGGTCGCAGCTCAGGGTTGCCCGCACTACCACTCCATGGGCCATTTTCAAGGCTATCACTAGTTATCTGTCCGTCATTGAAAGCAAATGTAACTTGTGTATTCGGACGCATATCATCCATACGAGGACGAGAAATTACTTTGCTTAAGCCCAAGCGTACAAATTGACCTTCAGCAACTTCTGCAGATAAATTAAGTGTTGGAAGCACATCTGTATAATCAGTGCCACCCGATATAGGGTTTGCAATCGTGTACCCTACTGTATCTGATGTAGTAGCAAAGCCTGTAGATTCTTGATCCGCACTTACTACTTGCAGGCCTACGTTACCGCGCACCCAAATATCACCAAATTCCATCTCTAGGTCTAGTTTGGTGTATAAAGTAAGTAGTTCTTCATCAACGGTGTAAGTATCACCTAGACGGTCATTTTGAACACGGCTCGCATCGTTTTCAATGTAATATCCACTTTCATATAACGCCAGTGAGTCATATGCAAGCACACCATTAATGCCGATAAAATTAAGGTTAGTTACACCAAGCACATCGGGTATTGCTGCATCATCTGGATAAGAAGGCGCTGTAAGATATGCACCATTGTTATCTTTAGATTTTGAGCGGTCAGAGTAAACAACACCTGCAGAAAGGCCTGTTACCACACCCCAATCTACATAACCCTTAACGTCGAAACGAAGGGTATCAAGCTCTTCTTCAAAAAACGGTTGGTTTACGAAGCCATCCTGTCCGTCAGACTCTAGTAAAGGTGGTGCTCCCCAGGCTTGCGGACCTGCAAGGCTAATAAGTGTTGGGTCGGTAAGGTCAACCGGTGCAATGGTTGGGTGGTCAGAAAACAGTACGCCAGAAGACGTCATTTCCCAACTGCGTGCAGTAAGGGGACGTCCGTCAATACCGGCACGACCGACACCAGAATAGCTCTCTACCTCTATGATCTCTTTCTCTACTTTACCAGTGGAGTAGTCTAGCTCTGCTGTCCATGAGTCATTAATTTGATACTCGACATTAACACCAACCGTTGTTAAGTCAGCATCTTGTTGACGCGCATCATTTCGAACGACACTATAAAAGCCATTTGTATAGCCACTCGTTACAAGCCCATTTTCAACACCGGTAATTACATACGGATTAGGGCCCCACTCAGGGCCACCTTCTTCAACGCCTCGACGCACATCATTTTCAACAAAGTCGATGTAAAGAGCATCTAGCTGAATATTCAATTTATCAGTTGGAGCCCATTCAACTACTGCCGCTATTGAATCACGTTCAAGCATCGCTGAGCGCTGGAATGAGTCATGTCCACCAAGGACTACAGTTCCAGCAGGTACTTCCACTGAATCCAAATCACGTAGTTCACTATCAAAACCGACATCTGCATAACCCCAACCGCGGAAGTATTGCTCCTGGCGCGGCGACTCCATGCTCGCAACAGTTAACGCTAAACCAATGGTATCGTCGGCAAATTGATCGACAAAGTTTACAGAAATGCGGTGACCGTCGTTGTCAAAATCTGGGTTTGGAGAGTCTTCAGCATTCTTTTCGAACGTGCCGTTTACGGTAAACGTGCTTTCTGCCGTTAGAGGCTTAACCGTTTGAAGGTCAATTGAACCACCGATATTTTGGGTAGTCATGCCCGCTTCTGGTGTTTTGTATACCAGAATGTTTGAAATGATTTCCGTTGGATAAAGGTCAAACTCAACCCCACGGTTATCACCCATACCTAGAAGTTCACGACCGTTTAGTGACGTACCAACGTAGTTCTCGTTAAAACCACGAACAGAGATACCACTTGTACGACCGTTACGACGTTCACCAGTTACACCAGGAAGACGTGCGATTGATTCTGCAATACTGGTATCTGGTAACTTACCAATATCTTCTGCTGATAACGCTTCAACAATTGAAGTGTTATCCATTTTGATTGCTTGAGCACGCTGTAAGCTGCCGCGAATACCGCTAACTTGAATTACTTCAAGATTTGCTTCATCAACAGCATCAGTGTTTGCATCTTGTGCAAATGCTGGTGCACTACCAAACGCCATACCGCCTGAAATAAGCGCAGCTTTAATTAGGTTGGGTTTAAATTGTTTCATAAAACGGGTGTCCCATACGGTTATAGTTGTTGTCTTTTTGTTGTTCTTATGACAATTAAATGACAATACATCTCGTCGGCATAATGCTATAGAGGACCTAGGGTTTGCACAATTGCCTGCATACGTATTCAATAAAATTTGTGCAACACGCCGTTAACAAAGGATACGCAGGCCTTTATGTAATTTAACAACACAATATGGATTGTACGGGACTTTTACGGCAGATAGTTGTAATTTTGTTACAGGTATTTCTGCAGAGTTGTTAATAAGCGCGCACAAAAAAGCCCGCTTAAAGCCTGTCTCTTATACACAAATCCCTACTAAGTAATTAGTGGGGATTTTTTTGAACTATTCCTCCAGACTCTGATCAGA
>NZ_CAMZMZ010000045.1:0-30256 GCF_947311905.1 Alteromonas sp. CyTr2
ATTTTAAACGCTCTATTGTGTTTTGACATAAAAAGACCCCCAATAATTGGAATGTCCAACTAATGGGGGTCACTTCAGAAAGGCGGTTTTTTTGATTAAAGCATTAATGTACTTAATCACTACTTTGGAGGCATGCGCAGCCCGCCGTCTAAGCGGATTGTCTCACCATTTAGGTAGCTATTGTTCGCCATATGGATAACCAACTTAGCAAATTCTTCTGGTAGCCCAAGGCGCTTAGGAAACTGAACGTTAGCAGAAAGGGCGTCTTGCACTTTTTCTGGCATAGCAAGTAGCATTGGCGTGCCCATTACACCCGGCGCAATGGTGTTAACACGAATACCCAACGGGGCTAAGTCTCGAGCCATTGGAAGGGTTAAGCCGATAATACCACCTTTACTCGCGGCATAAGCGGTTTGCCCTATTTGACCTTCGTAACCAGCAACTGAAGCAGTGTTTACGATAAGACCGCGTTCGCCTTCCTCGTTAACTGGCGATTGCTTTGCCATTGTTGCTGCAACTAAGCGAGAAACATTAAAGCTTCCTACTAAGTTAATATCGATAGTTTTCTGGAAATCACTCAACGGCGCCGGATTGCCTTCTTTGTCGAGTAGTCGCTTAGCTGGGGCAATGCCTGCACAATTAACCACTAAAGAAATGGCGCCAAACCTTTCGGTTGTCGCGTCTATAGCTGCTTGGACAGAAGCTTCATCGCGTACATCGACTTTGGTGAAAAGTGTGTTGTTTTTGCCTAATTCCTCTACGCGCTTTGCTCCAAGCTCTTCATTTAAGTCGAAAAGGCTGACGTTAGCACCTGCATCTCGAAGTGCGATAGCAGTGGCGTGACCAAGTCCGGAGCAACCGCCAGTAACAATGGCAGTAAGATTATTTAGCGTCATAGATTTCCCTTAAACCCTAGTTTTTCACTATTATTAACGTGATGTTAACGGGAAGTAAGAAGAAAAACTACGGTGCCGACGGGGATCGGCACCTTATATTCAGCTATTTTGGCAACTGAATTTTACAGTCTTCGCTTTGACGGTAGATAATTAGCGTGTGGCCGATTACCTGTAGCTTAACTGAGTTTGTTTCACGAACAATGGCATCCATGATTAGCGTTTTTTCTTCGCGATCGTCTGTTGGCACCTTAACTTTAATTAATTCGTGATGGCTAAGGGCGTTGTCAATTTCGGCAACCACACCTTCTGTCAGGCCGTTCCCACCTAGCTGCACAACAGGTTTTAAAGGGTGTGCAAGGCCTTTTAGGAATTGTTTCTGTTTATTTGAAAGTTTCATGAAGTAATATTTCTTACAATTAATCTGTTAGTTTATGCTTGAAATAACGTATTCTAACGCCATCTTCTCTACAATCCTAATGACATTGTATTGGAATGACAAAAAAGAAACACTCCGCCAGCAGTAAACGCTGGCTACAAGAACACGTTAACGACCATTATGTGCAAAAAGCAAATAAGGAAGGTTGGCGCTCGCGAGCTATCTATAAACTGGAAGAAATTCAGAAAAAAGATAAGCTTATTAAACCAGGAATGACACTTGTAGACCTTGGTGCTGCACCGGGGGGCTGGTCACAGCTAGCCGCACAGCTCGTTGGCGACAATGGTCAAGTTATCGCGTGCGATATTTTGCCCATGGACCCAATCGTGGGCGTAGACTTTTTACAAGGTGATTTCAGAGAGGACGCTGTTCTCGACGCACTATTGAACAGAATCGGTGGGAACACCGTAGATATTGTGTTGTCTGATATGGCACCGAACCTTGCAGGTAACGCGTCGGTTGACCAGTCTCGCTCTATGTATCTTTGCGAACTAGCGCTTGATATGTGTCACCAAGTGTTAAAACCGGGCGGTTCATTTGTCATAAAGGTGTTCCAAGGTGAGGGGTTTGTTGAGTTCATGAACGCACTTAAACAATCTTTCACAACCATAAAGACGCGTAAGCCTGACTCGTCCAGATCACGTTCGCGAGAGGTGTATTTGGTGGCTTGTGGGTATAAAGTGTAGTACGCTTTGAGATAAGCGGTTTTCGTTGCGAGTTGTGTCGTTTATTCAATAAACAACTTGTTGAATATACAAGCAATTCGGGTTTATAGAGGTTAGTAGCATTGAGCGATATGGCAAAAAATTTAATCTTATGGTTAGTCATCGCCGTTGTTTTAATGTCGGTTTTCCAGAGCTTTTCACCGAGTGAATCGTCTCGTTCGCAAACTGACTACACAACGTTTTTGAGAGAAGCAGAACAGGGAAATATTCGAGAAGTTCGCATCAATAATAGTGGCGAAATTCGAGGTACTAAGCGTTCAGGCGAAACTTTCCAAACATTCGTACCTTACTTCGATGACAAGTTAGTATCTGACTTGGTTAAGAACGACGTAAGAGTGTATGGTGAACCACCAGAAGAGCAGTCTCTTCTGACGTCTATTTTCATCTCATGGTTCCCCATGTTACTGCTTATTGGTGTATGGATTTTCTTCATGCGTCAAATGCAGGGTGGCGGCGGCCGTGGCGCTATGTCATTCGGTAAAAGCAAAGCTCGCTTGCTTGGTGAAGACCAAATTAAGACAACATTTGCTGACGTAGCAGGCTGTGACGAAGCGAAAGAAGATGTATCTGAATTGGTAGACTTCCTGCGCGACCCGTCTAAGTTCCAAAAGCTTGGTGGTAAAATTCCGAAGGGCGTACTTATGGTAGGTCCTCCTGGTACAGGTAAAACGTTGCTTGCAAAAGCCATTGCCGGTGAAGCGAAAGTACCATTCTTTACGATCTCTGGTTCTGATTTCGTTGAAATGTTCGTGGGTGTAGGTGCATCTCGTGTACGTGACATGTTTGAGCAAGCGAAAAAAGCGGCGCCTTGTATCATCTTCATCGATGAAATCGATGCGGTAGGCCGTCAACGTGGTGCTGGTCTAGGTGGTGGTCACGACGAACGTGAGCAAACCCTTAACCAGATGCTTGTTGAAATGGACGGCTTTGAAGGTCATGAAGGTATTATTGTTATTGCGGCAACTAACCGTCCTGACGTACTCGACCCTGCGCTTCTTCGTCCTGGTCGTTTTGACCGTCAAGTAGTGGTTGGTCTTCCTGACATCCGCGGCCGTGAACAAATTCTTAAGGTTCATATTCGCAAAGTGCCAGTGGCTGATAACGTAGAGCCGTCAGTTATTGCTCGCGGTACACCAGGTTTCTCAGGTGCTGACCTTGCTAACCTAGTAAACGAAGCTGCATTGTTTGCTGCTCGCGGCAACAAGCGCCTTGTTTCTATGGAAGAGTTTGAGAAAGCGAAAGACAAAATCATGATGGGCTCTGAGCGTAAGTCTATGGTGATGTCTGAGCCTGAAAAAGAAATGACAGCGTATCACGAAGCGGGTCACGCTATCGTAGGTCGCTTAGTGCCAGAGCACGATCCGGTATACAAAGTGTCAATCATTCCACGCGGTCGCGCGCTGGGTGTGACCATGTACTTACCAGAGCAAGACCGAGTGAGCCACTCTAAACAGCACTTAGAAAGTATGATTTCTAGCTTGTTTGGTGGCCGTATTGCTGAAGCCATTATTTATGGTGACGACAAAGTAACCACGGGTGCATCTAATGACATCGAACGCGCAACTGAAATTGCACGTAAGATGGTGACCCAATGGGGCTTGTCGAGCAAAATGGGCCCAATGCTTTACGCTGAAGACGAAGGTGAAGTGTTCCTAGGCAAGTCTATGTCTAAGGCAACAAACATGTCTGATGACACAGCACGTGCCATTGATGCGGAAATTAAGTCACTGATTGACCGCAACTACGAGCGCGCTCAAAAGATCCTTGAAGACAACATCGATATTTTACATTCAATGAAAGACGCACTGATGAAGTACGAAACCATTGATGCTAAGCAAATTGATGATTTGATGAACCGTACTGACGTTCGTCCTCCTGCTGACTGGGATGACAGCAAGCCATCGGGTGGCGACAAGCCAAGTGGTGGTGCACCGGTTCGCGAAGGTGAAATTAAAAATGACGGTGTAGACAAGCCGTCGGTAGGTAAGCCGGGCGATATTCCAAGCTAACCTTTTACTTCCATTAAAAAACGCCAGTTTAACTGGCGTTTTTTGTTAGAGCTGATTGATTTTAATCTGGGAATTTGACTTACAGTTTATGTCACTGTGTTAGCTGAATTATTTATTTCGTTACGCTCTACACTGTTCTTTACAAAGAACAATGAAAAAACACGGCGAAGAACTAACCAAAGAATTCAGCAAGCAACAAGGCAAAGAGCATGCATTTTTAAGTAGGTTTCATTGCTAAGACAGCGGGTCAAAATCAGTTTGCTTTAAAGCTTCATTTCTCAACATATTTTCTGACTAAGAAATACGGTAATTTCAAAACAAAGATAATGCAGGTAATTCATGCAGTTTGGTAAGTACTTCATAGATCTGTCACAGCCTCAGGTAATGGGCATTTTAAATGTTACTCCTGATTCATTTTCTGACGGCGGCAAGCACACAAATGTATCTCAAGCCCTTGACCATGCGCTTCGCATGATTGAAGAAGGGGCAACTTTTATTGATATAGGTGGTGAATCGACAAGGCCAGGCGCGCCCGACGTATCGCTGCAGGAAGAGCTTGATCGCACAATACCCGTTATTGAAGCCGTAGCTAAAAATACCTCATGTGTTATTTCTATTGATACCAGCAAGGCCGACGTTATGCGGGAAGCGGTGAAAGCCGGCGCGGGGCTAATCAACGATGTACGCGCTTTACAAGAGCCTGGTGCATTGCAAGTAGCAGCTGAAGCACAAGTACCTGTTTGTTTAATGCATATGCAGGGTCAACCCAGAACCATGCAGCAAAGCCCTGAGTATGATGATGTAGTGAATGATGTGGGTCAGTTTCTACTCGCGCGTACCAAAGTGTGTGAAGAAGCGGGCATCGCTAAAGACAAGATTTTGTTCGACCCTGGCTACGGTTTCGGAAAGTCACTGGAACACAATTATACGCTGGTGAAACACTTGCCATCGCTTATGAAGCTGGGTTACCCAGTGTTAGTAGGCATGTCTCGCAAGTCGATGATTGGCAATTTGCTAAATAGAAAAGTGGATGAGCGCTTGGCGGGAAGCATAAGCCTCGCTACAATTGTCGCCCAAATGGGCGCACAGATAATTCGCGTTCACGACGTGAAAGAAACAGCTGATGCTGTCAATATCGTGAAAATGCTGAATTCAGTAAAATAAGGAATAATAATGACGCAGCGCAAATATTTCGGCACCGACGGTATCCGCGGAAAGGTAGGCGAGAGCAATATCAACCCAGAGTTTGTTACAAAACTCGGGTGGGCAGCAGGTAAGGTCCTTGCCGGACGAGGGACGAACAAAGTACTTATTGGTAAAGACACGCGTATTTCTGGCTACATGCTAGAGTCGTCTTTAGAGGCTGGTTTATCGGCTGCTGGTATCAATATCGGCTTGCTAGGCCCCATGCCAACGCCAGCCATTGCTTATCTCACCAAAACATTTCGCTCAGAAGCAGGGATAGTGATTAGTGCGTCACATAATCCGTTCTATGACAACGGCATTAAATTTTTCTCAGCGCAAGGCTTTAAGCTTGATGATGATATCGAATTAGCGATTGAAGATATGCTTGAGCGTCCAATGACATGTGTGGCATCTGATAAGCTGGGTAAGGCCACGCGTATAAACGACGCTGCGGGTCGTTATATTGAGTTTTGTAAGGGGACATTCCCTTCAGAATTATCGCTGACAGATCTTAAAATTGTTGTGGACTGCGCACATGGCGCAACGTATCACATTGCCCCCAATGTATTGAGAGAGTTAGGTGCTACGGTTATCGAACTTGGTACAGCGCCTAACGGCTTAAACATTAACGACGGTGTGGGCGCAACCTCAATGGATGCGATTGTTGAAAAGGTTAAGGAGACCGGTGCTGATCTTGGCTTTGCCCTAGACGGCGATGGCGATCGCATTATGATGGTAGACCACCTTGGTAATGTGCTTGATGGTGACCAGATTGTTTACATCATTGCCCGCGACGCGCTTAAGAACGGCAAAATGCAGGGTGGTGTCGTTGGCACGTTGATGAGCAATTTAGGCCTTGAAAATGCGTTGTCAAAGCTTGGTGTTCCTTTCGCAAGAAGTAATGTTGGCGACCGTTATGTGATGGAGTTGCTACAGCAAAAAGGCTGGTCTATTGGTGGTGAAAACTCGGGTCATGTTCTCAATCTTAATATGAGCTCTACGGGTGACGGTATTGTAGCTGGGCTTCAAGTGCTTGCCGCAATGCTTCGTTCGCACATGGACTTACACGACTTAGCAAGTGGGTTTGAAATGTACCCGCAAACGCTAGTTAACGTGAGGTACGCTAACCAAGAAGTGGATTATTTAGCACACAGCAATGTACAAAATGCTAAGAAAGAGGCTGAGTCTGCGTTAGGTAAAACGGGCAGGGTACTTCTACGTAAAAGTGGTACTGAGCCGTTAATTCGTGTGATGGTTGAGTCGAATGACGAAAGCCAATCTCACAAATGGGCAGAGCATATTGCTGAAACTGTTCGTAATCTCGCCAATTAGTTGGCGTAGCAGGAAATTTTGCTTTTTGTGCTTGTATCTTCTCAATTAAATAGTTAATATCACGCCCGCTTTGAAGACAGGGCTAAGGTCTGCGTTGTGAGTAAAAATCTTAGAAAGCCATTCGTGGCTGGCAACTGGAAAATGAACGGAAATTTGGCATTAGTTGCTGAATTTAATCAAAAACTGGCGAATGTAAAAGCTGATTCGGAAATCGTAATTTGCGCTCCTTCACTTCTTTTACACGCATTTGAAACCCATTCGTTTGCCATTGGTGCTCAAAACGTAAGTCATCTTAATAACGGCGCTCACACTGGTGAGTTGTCAGTTGAAATGCTTAAAGAAGCAGGTTGCGGTTACGCAATTGTTGGGCATTCAGAAAGACGAGAAGACCAAGGCGAGTCAAGCGAACTTGTTGCATTAAAGGCAAAGCAATGTGTTTCTTCAGGTGTCGTACCCATCATTTGTGTAGGTGAGCCACTTGAAGTGAGAGAAGCAGGTGATGTTGAATCGTTTGTTGGCGAGCAACTAGATGCACTAGTTAGCGCCATGTCGATAGACGAACTCAGCAAAACTGTTATTGCATACGAGCCGATTTGGGCAATTGGTACTGGTAAAACAGCCAGCCCTGAGCAAGCACAAGAAGTACACGAATTTATTCGCGGCTACTTTAATAAAGTAGACGCACAATTGGCTCAAGGCCTTCGTATTTTGTACGGTGGTAGTGTTAAGCCAGATAATGCTGAAACCCTATTTGCACAGAAAGATGTAGATGGCGGTCTAATTGGCGGAGCCAGTTTAAAAGCTGAAGATTTTATTTCAATTTGCCAAGCGGCAAACTGACGAGGTATTTATGATTTACGAAGTGCTATTAGTAGCATACCTAATTGTAGCGCTATTACTTATTGGATTTGTATTGATCCAACAAGGTAAAGGTGCAGATATGGGCGCTTCATTTGGCTCAGGCGGTTCAAACACTGTTTTCGGTTCATCGGGTTCAGGTAACTTCATGACTCGTACGACCGCTATATTAGCAGGCTTGTTCTTCTTAATTAGCCTTTCTTTGGGTGCAATGACTGCAAACCGTGAAAGCGCAGAAGATGAGTGGAACAACCTAGAAGTTCCAGCGACAGTAGAAGAGCCAGTAGAGCTACCAGCTGATCAAGACGTACCAGTTATTGAAGATGCAGCTCAAAGTGATGTTCCTGTTGTTGAAAGCGATGTGACAGACGTACCAAAGTCTGACGACGCTGAAAGTTCAAACTAAAAAGTTTTCGCGGAAGTGGTGGAATTGGTAGACACGCCATCTTGAGGGGGTGGTGAGCATAGCTCGTGCGGGTTCAAGTCCCGCTTTCCGCACCAAATAAATGTAAAGGCCAGCGCAATGCTGGCCTTTTCTGTTTTTACACCGTGAAATTCTTGTTAAGGTGACCCTGTACGCTCACTTTTAATTGGCCTTGTTAATTGTAACAAAGCGTTAAAATCTAAAATTTACAGGATGTTATGTCTGTTCCTATTTTTATTATTCGGCTATGCTTTTCAATACTTAGTCATACTGTCTGCGACATAAACAAAACAATTTTTACGAGGCACTATAGTGCAAAAAACACTTAGTCAGAGTTTGTTCCAAACCCTATTCATAGGGATTGTGATAGCATCACTTCTGATAATTGGAGCAGTGTGGCGCTCAGCCAATACTCTCGTTGTTCAAAACATTGACCACAATATTGTTTTAGCAGAGAAAGTATTCGATAAAGTGGTTGCGGATCGTCAAGCTGTCATACGCAACGTTTCAAAAGTACTATCTCGTTCATTTGATTTCAGGCGTGCGGTTGGCACAGAGAATATACCCTCTATTGAAGCGGCGTTTACCAGTTACGCGCAGCGACTAAACACCGATATCATCGCTCTGGTAAGTCTAGACCATCAAGTAGTTGTAACGCGTACAGACCTATTCGAAGTCGGTCAAAATGTGGAAAGTAGCCTAGCATTGGTTGCTAAAGGGAAAGACAGCGGTTTCTTCGTAGTCGATAACAAATTAGTACAGTTAAATCTAATTCGCGTAGAAATACCTACCCTTAGATATTACATGCTAATAGGCGTTGAGTTTGATAGCAGATTATTAGAAGAGCTAAAAGCGCTCGTAGACGCTGAAATTATTATCTCAAGAACTGATACCAATGACGTTCTTACGACTACCTTAAAAGAAAATGATGCGCAACGGATCCTCGCGTCAGAACACGACCCCTCGTGGATAGATGTAACCTTTAAAGACGAGCTTACTTACTTTGCCCGTGAGGTGAATATCGCCTCTGATGGCAATTTGCCGGTTAAGATAACTCTAGCTGTAGATACAACGTCTTCATTTAGTGCTTTCACACGTATTCAATTGACGATTCTGGCGTTTTGCTTAGTCGCAATATTCATTGCTCTGGGTCTTTCTCTGCTGCTTGCCAGAAACGTGAGTCGACCAGTGTCTACCTTGGTAAAAGCAGTGAATAAGGTCGCGTCAGGAAGCTATGGCGCAACCCTTGACGCACCGTCGAACCTCAAAGAGATTACCGAACTTGCCAACGCAGTCGACAGCATGCAAGCAAGTATTAAAAGCCGTGAAAATCATATTCGTTATCAAGCAGAACACGACGTGCTTACCGGGCTTTTCAATCGGAACTATGTTGAAGGCTTCTTTGAGTCACAACTTCAAGAAGAAAGAGAGTTACAGGTTGTTGCCATTACCGTAATCGGATTTCGAACCATTAACGACCTCTACGGTTACTCTAACGGCGATAATACACTGAAAGCATTGGCCGAGAGGCTCCAGCGTTGGCCTGGTACATCCGCAAGATTAGCTGGCGGTGAGATTTTATATATTACGCAAGATTCACTTAATGATGACCAGCTCGAAACGCTCAAGCACATATTAGAGCAACCAGTGGAAAGTAACCTGATTGCAATTCCAGTAAAAGTCGCAATGGCGGTTATCCAGTGCCCGCAAGATGCAACAACATCAGAAGAATTATTCAGAAAAATGAATATTGTTACTGATGAAGCGATACACAGCGACAGCTGGTGCGTTCGCTACAGAACGGAATTAGAAGATAAATACAATCGTAGACTATCAATTACCACTGAACTAAAACGTGCACTGGCTAGCCAGCAAAACGAACTGTCTATGGTTTACCAGCCAAAAATAGATCTGCAGACAATGAAAGTATGCAGCATGGAAGCGCTTATTCGCTGGAATAATAGTGTTCTGGGCTTTGTTCCACCTGATGAGTTTATTACCATTGCTGAGCAAGCAGGTTTAATTGAGCAAGTTACGACTTGGGTAATGAAGCAAACCATTTCAGACTTAGCCTATTTTAGAGGCATGGGGTATGGGTTCACCGTTGCGATGAACTTATCTACTCAGGATATTCAAAATAAGGTACTTCTAGGGAAGCTAGTGTCGCTTCTAACCCAGGAAGGCTTGTCACCTGAGGCTCTGGAACTTGAAATAACAGAAAGCGATTTAGTTGCAGATGCGTCGCTTGCTATAGAGAACCTGAATGAACTAACGGCGCGGGGCTTTCATTTCGCCATCGACGACTTTGGTACAGGCTATTCGTCGTTAGCCTATTTAAAGAACTTGCCCGTAAAAACGATTAAAATTGATAAGAGTTTTATTCTGTCGCTGGCGAGTGATGAAAACGACCAGCAAATTGTTCATACCGTGCTGAGTTTGGCGAATGTGTTTAATTTAAAGGTTGTGGCTGAGGGTGTTGAAGACGTAGCGTCGCTTGAAATCTTAAAGGACTGGGGCTGTGATATCGTTCAAGGTTATTACATTAGTCGCCCACTTAGCCGTTCAGACCTTGAAGACTGGCTTCAAAATACGCCTTTCGGTGAATAGCTATTTCTTCAAATTAAATTTATTGTTTTACAGTAATCACCATGCCTTTGCCGCAGTATTTGGCGACATGGCATCGTAAATGCAAAACTAATAATGAAGCGTGTAAAACGCTCTGCGGGCCTGATTTCTTCGCCAAAGTGTGAGTATTTTGCCCACTGAGTTGTGAAATTACTTCAAAAACAAGGAATTTATTATGGACATCATTCGTATACTTTTATCGATTTTACTTCCACCGCTGGGCGTATTTTTACAAGTGGGTATCGGTGCTCACTTTTGGATTAATATCCTCTTAACTATTCTTGGCTATTTCCCAGGTGTTATTCACGCTGTTTACATCATCGCTAAAAAGTAGGTGGTGAAAAACGCTGTATTGGCGGCTATGCAATAAATCGCATAGTCGTAGTGAGTACAGCAACCAAAAACAAAAGCCAGCGTTAATAGCTGGCTTTTTACGTGATGACGTTTGTCGAATAGGACGATTTCGGCAACGTGACATATTCCATGTTAGGCGGTGAGCTTTTCGTCGTCTAACTCTTGCTTCATCTCTTTTTGATATTCATCTGCAAGTTTTGTTTTTTGGCGGTCATTAAGCACATTGCCTGCAACTTGGAAGAATTCCTGTTCTTCGTCGGCAAGGTGATGTTCCACCTTTTCCTGAAGTGTTTTCAAATGACGCAACCAAGCTGGTGAACTCATATCCGTATCATCGAGCTTTGCGAGTAGCTCATCAATTTCGTGATGCTCTGCAATGCCGTGACGTGTTAAATCTACAGTGGCATCTTTCTCCAGAAGATGAGAATAGAAATGGCGCTCTTCAGCGATGGCATGACTTTCAAGCTGTGTCTTAAGCTCTTGATAATATTCACGGCGCGCAGCAGTGTTTCCGCTTGTTTCAGCTAGAATTTTAAGCAGTAAACGTTGCTTTTCATGGTCTTGACGCAAAGCTTCAAAAATTTTCATGGGTAGTTCCTTATAAATACCTAAAAAATGAATCACACCCGTGGTAATGCTATTTTTATTCCATTAGTGAGATATCTGTTACGCGCTGATTTTTAAAAGAAATTTCAAATGAAGTGACACAGAGTCATTGAATTGGGGAAGGGGACAACGCAAATTTTACAAGTCAGTTTCCGATAAATTCACGGCAGTAAGTCCGTGAATTTACCGAAAGAGGGAGATGGGATATGCGCTACACGCCTTGTGCGACCATAGCGTCAGCGAGTCTACGAAATGCTGCTACATTGGCGCCTTTCATATAATCAACGTAGCTGCTTCCAGCATCGCCTTCAGATTTACCCTCATCAACACAGCGCTGATGAATGCTTTCCATAATTGAATAGAGCTGTTCATCGAGTGCGCTTGCGTTACGTTGATTGAACATGGCGTTCTGGCTCATTTCTAAGCCTGATAGCGCAACGCCGCCAGCGTTAGATGCTTTGCCTGGTACGTATGCAATTTGGGCGTCTAAAAACAAAGCCTGCGCTTCATTTGTGCACGGCATATTCGCACCTTCTAGTACCATTTGACAGCCGTTATCTAGCAGTGATTTTGCATCTTCTTCAAGTAGTTCGTTTTGCGTAGCGCAAGGCAGTGCTATGTCGCATTTTAAATGCCAAGGCTTTCTATCAGCTATCCACTTGCCCATGTTTTCATCTGCCATGTCAGCAAGAATATTGTTGCGGTTTGCATGGTTGTCAATTGCCCATTTAAGCGCGGTATCAGTTAACCCATTCTCATTATGTAAAAGTCCTCGGCTATTAGACAGCGAAATAACTTTTCCGCCTTTCTCTACCGCTTTAAGTGCAGCATGCAACGCTACGTTTCCGGCTCCAGACACTGCAATGGTTTTGCCTTCAATTGGAGTACCTTGATGTCGACATACCGCTTCTAAAAAGTAAATTAAGCCAAAGCCTGTAGCTTCAGTACGTACATAGCTACCACCAAATTCTAAGCCTTTACCTGTTAATACGCCTTCGAACTTATTGTTTAGTCTGCGATACTCGCCATAAAGGTATCCTATTTCTCTTGCGCCAACGTTTATGTCACCTGCAGGTACATCGGTGTTCGCGCCAATATGTCGCTGTAATTCACGCATGAAGGCTTGGCAAAACAACATAATGTCGCGATCAGTACGCCCTTTGGGGTTAAAGTCTGACCCGCCTTTACCTCCACCCATGGGTAAGCCGGTCAGGGCATTCTTGAAACACTGTTCGAAAGCTAGAAACTTAAGCACCGATAAGTTGACGGTAGGATGAAAGCGCAAGCCACCTTTGTAAGGACCCATGGCTGAATTGTGCTGTACACGCCAACCTTGATTGACTTCAATATTGCCATCACTGTTCATCCACGACACGGTAAAATAAATAATGCGTTCAGGCATGCAAATGCGTCTTATAATATCGAACGCTTTGTAGTCTTTGTTTGCATTGTAAATAGGAACAATATCTTCTAATACTTCGTGTACCGCCTGTAGATATTCCGTTTCGTTAGCAAACTTTTCATTAAGAAAGGTATAGATTTCTTCAAAGTTACTTTTCTGAGTCATGTACTGCTTAATCCTTTTCTTCAAAATTGGTGAGAACGTTAAGGCTTCGAGGGCATGTTTTTATCTCAAGCTTTTCGCCTTCGTAGATCTCGCCGTCGACAGCATACGCCGTGGGCTTATCAAATGTTAACGTTATGCTTGATGCGCGTTCGTGCCGTATTGATTCAGATTGCTTCTTTGCTTCAGCTGGACTTAGCACTAGCTCTGCTAACGATGCGAATTGTTTATCAGAGCTAGGCTGAGGTAATAGCCAGGTCAAATCAAGCTTCCCATCGGTGATGTCAGGCGGTTCGGCGCCCTGAGCAAGTGCTGTGGTCATTGGGGCTGCGTTTGCAATAACAAAGCTCGGCGTTTCTAAGGTTTCAGCTGGCTGGTTGTCTTTTGCTACTTTAAACGTCATGTTTTCGTTATTTGAAATCGCGTTCCATAGCCCTTTTAGGTAGGCAAACTGGCCGCCTACATTCTTTTCTTCGCGATCAGCGGCTGAAATCATTTTTTCCTCGAAGCCAACTGCTGCCACCAAAAGCATAACGTGGTCGTTACAGGTCGCGGTATCTATGGCTAAGGTGTTGCCCTCTATAATGATGTCGCATGCTGTACTAATAGGCATGACTTTACTAATGTAGCCATGCAACACTTGGCTTAGTGCGTTTGCTGTACCAAAGGGGATAATCCCCATGGTAACGTCGGTGTTGACCAAAGCCGAGGCGACTTCAGTTAACGTTCCATCGCCGCCGCATGCGACAATAATGTGGGCGCCGTCTTGTTTTGCCTTTTCTGCTAGTGCCTTACCGTCTACTTCAGGTGTGGTTTCTTTCACGGTCACTTTGAATTTTTCATTTAATCGAGAAAGAACGTCATCTCGGTATTGCTCCCATTTACCGCCCCCAGCAACTGGGTTAACGATAAGGGTTAGATTCTTTTGTAGTGAAAGTAGGCCACCATCTCTGATCTGCTGCAGCGATGCTAATTGACGTTTGTTGAGCCTTGCTGTTTGGCGTATCTGGTTAATTTCACGTAATGCATCATCTACACTCAACGTAGGGTTTTTGGCCAGTAAATAGGCTGCAACCACCAGAACAGAGCGACCTCGTCCAAGCGCACAATGCACAACAACATTTTTCTTTTCAGAAATTTGCTGATTCAACCAATTTATCGCTAAAACAAGTTGTTCAGGAGTGGGGCTGGTATGGTCGAGTACCGGTACGTTTAAATAGCGGTAATCTTCTTGATATGCCGTCCAATCCAGTCCGTCAAATTCAGCGGTTACGTCAAGAATGGCATCAATGTTGTTTTCGTTTAAAAGGCTAACGTGTTTTCCCGACATGCGGCACGCAAGGAATAAGTGCGGCTCAATTTTTTGTAGGGGAGGGACTTTATCCGTTCTGCGTGCGTATTCATTGTAAAGCCAAGAGCCCAGTAAAAAAGGTACAAAAATCCAGCGTATGTAGAATGGTATCGAGCCATCCTCACGTTTGCGAAACAGGCTTGGATAGTTGAGCAAATAGGCGCTGCTTACGGCAATAAGGGAAAATGCAATCCAACCAAATACCACTTTTAATAATATCACTGGCACGGTCAGCGTTAGTGCTAACGCCACTAATGCACCAAGTACGTAATACTTCACCATTTTCACGATTAACACATCCTTTGTAATTGGAAAGAGCAAACAGTCTATGCATCTATACTTACACTTGAGCGTTTTCGTTTACTTTTGTCGCAATAGGGTTGAACTATCACGTACCGGTAAACGTATGCTTTGGTATTGAAAATATGAGCGTTTCAAATGAAGAATAGTGCGGTACTAAAGGTTGCGAACTTTGTATGGTTCCAAGGAATTTGGTGGCTGGTCATCTTGTTCCAGAATAAAGCAGTAATTCCAGTGTTAGGGTTAATCCTTTTGTGGATAGCCATTTCGCCCAAGCGAGTGGAAGATATAAAGCTAATGGGCACGGTATTTTTACTGGGCACGGTGGTTGATGCGCTTTTAACCCTAAGCGGGCTGTTCATTTTTAACGAGACTGAAACGCTGGTCAGCTTCTGGCCAATTCCAATTTGGCTAAGTCTTCTATGGGCTGCCTTTGCAGGTACGGTCTATCACAGTTTAACCGCCTTTAATGGCCGAATGGCCGTTGCGGCGGTTGCTGGAGCTATCTTCGCGCCGCTCAGTTATATCGCCGGCGCCAAATTCGGCGCGGTTGAATTGGGCGCAAGCGTTGTGCTTTCTTATATTTTTATCGCTCTAGTGTGGAGTGTAATCTTCCCGCTGTGTTTTTATTTATCCAATCGTTTTGAGGCAAAACAAGCCCAAGCGTAAATGCAAGGAGTGTATTGGCAATGACGAAAAACGTATTAGTTACAGGTGGAAACAGAGGTATAGGTCTAGAAATAGTAAAAGGAATGCTGTCTAAAGGCTACAAAGTGCTAATGGGGTGTCGAGACGAAGAGGCCGGCCTTGAAGCCAAGAAAGATATTGTGGGAGGGGATTTGCATATTATTGAGATGCCTCTTGATAACGAAACAGCCATCGTCGATGTGTTTGTTCGAGCTGAGGCCGTGTATGGCCCTGTTGATATCCTCATAAACAATGCAGGTATCTTAGACGACACGCCATGGAAAGATGTAAATTCTGAGACGTTGGCTAAATCGATGCAAATTAATGTGAACGCCCCGCTTACACTTATCCAGCAAACGTTACCGCAAATGATTGAGCGAGGTTTTGGACGTATTATCAATGTAAGCTCTAGTTACGGTAGCTTCGCCGAGGGGCTGAAAGGGCCAATGTGCTATGCGATAACAAAGGCTGCTATTAATGCGCTTACGGTTAAGATGGCAGCGGTAGTTGATGAAGCTGCTGACGGTAAGTCTCTTGATGTAACCGTTAATAGCATGACCCCGGGTTGGGTGCATACCAGAATGGGTGGAAGTGATGCGCCCAAAACGCCCGAGGAGGGAGCAGATACGGCTATTTGGTTAGCAACCATGGAAGAGGGCGGCCCCCATGGCCAATTCTTAAAAGATAGAGAGCCTATAGAGTGGTAGCCTTAATTAACTAGCCTAATTCATATAGTTTGAAGGCTACCATTTTCACGATGCTTTTTAATCAGCATCTTCTAAAGTGAGAATCGCTCTCGTAGAAAGCGGGCGATTCCATCTTCATCGTGATGCCCAATGACGGAAGTGGCGGCGTCTTTGATATAAGGTTTAGCGTTAGAAGGTGCATAAGCCTCGTCTGCTAGCTTAAACATACTTAAATCATTATCACTGTCGCCAAACACAATAACGTTGCTTGCATTCAACTGTTGGCGCAAAAGCTCTACCGCACTGCCTTTATTCGCAAGATTGTGGTGTACATCCATCCAACGGTACTCATCTCCTTCGATAGCTGGCCCAGAGTACGCTATCAGTCCTTCGTGCATGTTAAGCTGCTTGTACATATCATACACCAGCGGTGCATCTCCAATCATACTGATGTTTGTAATATGTGCATTAGCAGGTAGTGACTCAATAGACGCTAGTCGCGCTTTAGTGCGCGAAAAATACTTTTCAATTAAATCGTGTTCCACCTGATGCTTAGGCGACGAATGGTAAATCACGTGCTCGTGATCTGGGCTATCCATATTCACTGTGTTAATGAAAGGTGTGATATTGTTGTTTACGGCGTGCTCGATAATAAGATTAACTTCGCTGGGCGCGAGCAAATTTTCGAGTGTTAGCGCGTTTCCGGCAGGATCCCAAATTGCCACCCCATTATTATAAATGTGAGGGAGTACAAAAGACTGACCTTGTAGCACAAATTGCGCTGAATGCATGGTACGACCCGTCGCTACGGTGAATGCAATGTCTCTCTCACCAAGCAAGCCCAACGTCTCTTTAGTAAACGAGGAGATTTCAGAAGACTTATTTAATAAAGTGCCATCTAAATCAAAAAATATTAAATCCATACAATTGGTGCCTAATCTCTCTTTCAGAATAACGCCGACCAAACGACGAAGGGCAATAAACGTGGAGTTCGTTATATTGCCCTTCGAAAATATTGGAACAGCTAGATTGATAACTCCGCTATGATTACTGTATCACATTCTGCTTTGAAGCAGCGTTCCATATTATGTCACTAGTCTTGCTACCGAATAGATTCGACCACTTTGTCGGTGTGCTGCTTCAGTAATTGCGAGACTTTAGAAGCAGACTGTGACTTTTTAAGGTTAATTACCAGCGCAACTTTACCATATCTAACCGCATGTCTTACGGTTTGTATAACCTCATTTCTGTCTGGACGTAAACCGATTAAACCCGCTATGAATAACCCAATGAATATGCCTGGGCTAATTAGCGCTATGTAGGTAAATAAGGGATTTTGTTGAGTAAGCGCTGGGCCAAACTGCGTTAACAAAAATGCCGCCACTAAACCTACAATCAGACCGATTGAACCAAGCAACAGGTGGGACGACCACATGCTTTTGCCAATGGCAGCGCTGTTACGTTCAAGTTTTTCACTCATTTTAGGGTCGCCAGCTTCGATAATTTCTACTTGAGATACCTCAACAGATGTTTGGTCTTGAACTATCTCAAGTACTTCCTGCACTTTAAGTTTTGACGGAAATACAGCCGCGACTTGCAAATCACCGGTTGATACAACATGGGCTCTCAAA
This sequence comes from Alteromonas sp. CyTr2, assembly GCF_947311905.1. Classification (NCBI taxonomy): domain Bacteria; kingdom Pseudomonadati; phylum Pseudomonadota; class Gammaproteobacteria; order Alteromonadales; family Alteromonadaceae; genus Alteromonas; species Alteromonas sp. CyTr2. The sequence continues at coordinate 17,670 of NZ_CAMZMZ010000045.1, forward strand.
TTCTCATGTTCATTACTGTTTTCGCTTTTTGACTCTACGTTTTTCGAACTTTGAACATTCATCTTTAAATCCTCAACTTCTTACTTGGACTCTCTCAATTAATCCACTTCACTTGCACTTCAAAGGGTATTGCTGTTCGGCTTCACCCAAGTGCATAGGTAACTCGACAACTATTGTTCATACTTATTCAAGTTGCATTCCGACGAAGAAAAGTAGCGGTTTATACTTTAGTAGAAAAAAGAGAAGGTTCGTTTTTATATTATTGTTTTTAATGGTTATTTTCGGAAGGTTAAATATGATTTATTAAGCTGGAAGGCGAAATAAAGAAGGATTTCGAAGCGATATGCTGAGTTTTAGCAAGCGTCGCTGCCGGACCAAACAACCGGTACTGTGATAATTTTACACATAGCGTGAAAATTCGTTATGGCCTTTAAAATCACTGTCTTGCCGTGGAAGCGTCGGCTTGCGGCAAGGTTACTTGCGTGTAGTGATCATTTCTGTACGTTCTTCTGTAGATTCTATTTATAAATTGAGATTTGGTACCGTTGTTTGCAATCTGACTAAGAAAGCACAGCGAGCATCTGCGGCCGTAGCAGCACCTTAACAGTCGGTCTTACTTAGCTGGTAAGGAAAGGAGTATCTATAAATGAAACGGATTAAAGGCTATTGCAACGTCTACTCTGATGATAGCCATCTATCAATAAGGCGCATCGCTTGCGGTGATAAACGGTTTTACTATCGCTATGCAAGTGGAAAGAAAGTCACAGGAGAGCGCGTGCTAAAGCGTATCAAAAAGCTTGTCATTCCTCCAAATTGGCGCGACACCTTTATAAGCCGTGATAGTAAAGCCAGCGTTCAAGCTGTCGGCTATGACGAAAAAGGACGTAAACAATATATCTATCACAACAAATGGCACGAGCAGCAGCAAGTAGAAAAATTTGAGCGTTTGGTTGCCTTTGGTAATGCACTTCCTGAGTTCCGTGAGCACTGTCTTTCATTAATTTCACAGCCAACATGGACGCAAGAAAGAGCTTGCGCGCTGGTGTGCCTGTTGCTCGATTACACAGGTGCTAGAGTTGGCAACGCTCAATATAGCAAGGAAAATAACACATATGGGTTAACTACATTGCGGCGCAAGCATGTACAAGCGCAGTGTGACGATAGTGTTGAACTTGCTTACATTGGTAAGCACGGCAAACCAAGAACACTAAAAGTAAACGACCCTGAGCTTGCTTCATTAGTTTGTGACTGTGCGCAACAACAAGGTTACTGTTTATTTCGTTATCAAGATGAGAATAAACAATGGCACGACGTAACGAGCGAAGACGTTAATGCGTTCATCCACAAAGAACTAAGTGAACAGTTCAGTTGTAAAGACTTTCGAACGTGGGCATCAAGTCGATTTGCACTAACAAACCTGCCCAGTGTGTATGAACAGATAGCAAACTCCAGAACCAAGAAATGGGAGAGTACGTTAAGTAAGTGTGTTGCAGCAGAGCTAGGCAATACTCCCACCGTTTGCAGGAAATATTATATTCATCCGAAACTATTTACTGTGAAAAATGACGAAAAGGCGTGTGAGAAGCTAATTAATCGGGTTCGCTCGCTACATAGTGAAGATTGTACGCAACTTACCCATTTACTGCCTGTAGAAAAGCTTCTTTTGGATGTTATTTCGTCTGAGTGCGCGTAACAAAGTATTTTTAATGAAAATGTTTTAGCTGATAGTAAAGTTGCTGTTTTTTGCGACTTTTCAGCTAAAGTTAAATTGTTTCATAAATGACTTAGTGTTTTTAAGTTAATGAATACTAATGGTAATTTTTGATTTTATTAGTGTAATATGCTGTGAAACATGGTTGGTGCTAATTTAAACATAAGTGCCTGTTAAACGATGTTGTTTAAAAATTGCACTTGAAATTTTCTGACAGATCCTTATATTGTTAGAGCTCTAATGATTATTGTTCGATTTAAATATTTGCTTTTGAATTTGAATTAGCAAAGGTTAAATGGCGTTTTCATTTACGAGTTTTCGAAGAGCAATAGAGGAAATAACGAACGTTATGCCAATGGAAAGTTACCTATCACTAGCGGTGTATTTTATAGCGATGTTAGGGATAGGGTTGTTTGCTTACCGACAATCTACCAGTGATATTTCTGGTTATATTTTGGGAGGGCGACAAGTTAGCCCTCAAGTAACCGCACTGTCTGCGGGTGCGTCTGACATGTCTGGTTGGATGCTAATGGGCTTACCAGGTGCAATGTACTTAACCGGTTTCGATGCGGTTTATATTGCAATAGGGTTGGTTGCAGGTGCGTTGGCCAATTATTTACTAGTAGCACCAAAACTTCGCGTTTATACCGAAGTTGCCAACGACTCGCTGACTGTGCCTGAGTTTTTTGCCAAGCGTTTTAATACGCCTAACTCAAGCTTACGCATTGTTTCAGCAGTGATTATCGTACTGTTTTTCACGCTATACACCTCTGCCGGGTTAGTTGCAGGTGGTAAGTTGTTTGAAAGCGCGTTTTCAGTCGATTATCAGTTAGGCTTATTTATCACGCTGGGTGTAGTGGTGTCTTATACACTACTTGGTGGTTTCTTGGCAGTAAGCCTTACGGACTTTGTACAAGGGTGCATTATGTTCGTGGCGCTGGTACTGGTTCCAATTGTCGCGTTTACCGAGTTCGATAGCGTGTCGCAAATGACAAGCGCCGCTTATCAATCTGTACCCAATTTTTCTGAATCGTTAGAAACGCTAACGATTGTAGGGTTGCTATCGAGTTTAGGTTGGGGCTTAGGTTACTTTGGACAGCCGCACATTATTGTTCGCTTTATGGCAATTCGTTCTGTTAATGCCATTGGAACAGCGCGAAATATTGGCATGTCGTGGATGTTAGTGACCATCATTGGTGCACTGGCAACAGGATTCGTAGGCATTGCTTATGCCAATCAGTTTGGTCTTGCTGTCGACGACCCTGAGACGATATTTATTATTTTCTCACAATTACTGTTCCACCCACTTATTAGTGGATTTTTAATGGCCGCTATTTTAGCCGCTATTATGAGTACAATTTCGTCGCAACTGCTGGTTAGCGCAAGTTCGTTAACCGAAGACATTTACCGCGTAATGGTAAATAAAAAGTCTTCAAGCAAGGCGCTGAGTGAAAAGCAAACGGTAACAATTGGCCGTTATGGTGTAGCAGGTGTAGCCGTGGTTGCACTGTTATTAGCCATGGATGCGTCGAACACAATTTTATCTTTAGTAAGTAATGCTTGGGCTGGTTTTGGTGCAGCATTTGGTCCGTTAGTACTGTTTTGTCTGTATAAAAAGGATTTAACAGCGAAAGCGGCAATGGCGGGCATGATCAGCGGTGCGGTAACCGTACTATTCTGGATTTATGCGCCCGTTTTAGCTGACGGTAAAACGTTAAGCAGCGTTATTTATGAAATTATTCCAGGGTTTGCGGTAAGTACGTTAACGCTCTATGTGGTAAGTCACTTTAGCGAAAACCCATCGTCAAACGTACAAGCAACATTCGCGCAAGCCAGTGAAGAATTAGCAAATCAACAATCTTAAGGTTAAAAAGTTTATTATGAGTCATCCAAATTGGAAACGCGTAGTCATCAAAGTGGGTAGTGCATTGATATCGCCCAACCAACAAGGTTGTAGCAGTCATTACCTTTTGAGCATTGCGCAATTTATCGTGCGGTGCAGAGCCAACGGTACACAAGTTGTACTCGTGTCTTCTGGTTCTGTCGCAGCAGGCGCGCACCTGTTTCCAGAGCAAGAAAAGTCAGATATTGCAGTTAAAAAAGCAATGGCAGCAGCGGGTCAAACCGAAATGATTGCAACGTGGGACAGACTGTTTGATTTTCCGTCTGCTCAGATGCTGTTAACGCATGCTGATTTGCGAGACAGAGAGCGTTACGTAAGTATCCGTGAAACGATATTCAGTTTATTGGACAACAATATCCTGCCTATCGTTAATGAAAACGACACCGTTACCACTGACAAATTGAAAGTAGGTGATAACGATAATTTATCGGCCATGGTGGCGTCGGCAGCTGAAGCAGATGCACTTATCATCTGTTCAGACATTGATGGGTTGTACGATAAAAACCCGCATGAACACGACGACGCACAATTGCTTAAATCAGTTAATACCATTGATCAAAGCATTTATGACATGGCTGGCGGTGCGGTAAAAGGCGGTGTAGGCACCGGTGGTATGCGCACTAAAATTGAAGCGGCCGAAAAAGCCGTTTCGCATGGTATAGATACATATATTATTAACGGCTTTACTGAACTGTCGTTTAATATGCTGCTAGCAGGTGAAAACCCAGGCACGCATTTCAAACCTCACGCCACGCCAATGCAAGAGAATGTGCATTGGATGCGCCATACGTCAAACGCGCAGGGTGAGGTGATAGTAGAAGGGGACTTTGACGCCTCTTTAGCTGGCGACGCAGAGCAACTGACAAGTAGTGAAATTATTGACGTGAAAGGTGAGTTCTCGGTAGGCGACACCATTCTAGTACGTAAAGAAGACGGTACTAAACTGGTAAAAGCCAAGTCGAATTACAGTAGCTGTTTATTGAATTTCATTGCGAATCAGGAAAACGAAGAATTCGCCCATGAGTTTGAGGAAAAGACTGGGCCAATTATTTCTGATCAGCACATAGCAAATCTGGAGAAAGAATGAGCATTATTACAGAGTTAGCACAACAGGCAAAAAAAGCTGCACGTACACTGGCTATTTTAAGCGAAAGCCAGAAAAACGCGGTGTTAACTGATATGGCCGCGGCAATTCGTGCAAATAAAGGCAAAATTATCGAAGTAAACGAAAAGGAAGTCGCGCGCGCCAAAGAGAATAACTTAGACGCAGCGATGGTTGACCGCTTAATCCTAAACGACGAGCGTATTGAAGCCATGGCTGAAGGCATCGAAGTTATTGTTGAACTTGATGATCCTGTGGGTAAAGAGCGCGTTATCGGTACACGTCCAAACGGTATTGAGATTAAGAAAATGCGCATACCGCTGGGTGTTGTGTGCATGATATATGAAGCACGACCTAATGTTACTGCCGACGCAGGCGCGCTGTGCTTTAAATCGGGTAACGCAGTAATATTACGTGGTGGTAAAGAGGCACTAGATACGAGTTTAGCCATTGCTGAACTTATGCAAGACGTGCTGGAGAAGCACAATTTACCAAAAGCGCTGGTAACGGTAGTTCCGAATCCAGATCGTGCATTAATGCAAGAGTTAATGGAGCAGCGTGATTATATCGACGTAATTATTCCTCGTGGTGGTGAAGGTCTAATCAACTACGTGACTGACAACGCTAAAGTGCCGGTAATCCAGCACTTTAAAGGTGTGTGTCACCTTTACGTAGACAAAGATGCCAATTTAGATAAAGCCATGGCGCTACTTCTAAATGGTAAAACACAGCGTACTGGCGTGTGTAATGCCTTAGAAGGATTGGTTGTACACCAAGCCGTTGCGGGTGATTTTCTGCCTAAAGTAGCCGACGCATTCAAAGAAAAGGGTGTTAAGGTTCACGTAAACGAAAAAGGCAGCCAATACTTTGATGGTGCTGACGTTATTTCTGAAGACGCGTACGGTGAAGAGTATCTTGGTCTGGAAATCGCTATCCGTGTAGTTGACGATTTCGAAGCAGCGGTTGACCACATTGCGCAATTTGGTAGTAACCACACGGAAGTAATTTGTACGGAAGATGCTGAAAAAGGCAAGTTATTCCAACGTGCAGTTGATGCAAGTGTAGTAATGGTTAATGCGTCTTCACGTTTTTCTGACGGTAGCCAGCTTGGCTTAGGTGCAGAAATTGGTATTGCAACCACTAAGCTACATGCTTATGGCCCAATGGGCTTGGAGTCGTTGACTTCAGAGAAATATTTAGTGAATGGCGAAGGTCAAATTCGCGACTAATAAAAAGATGTTTTAACTGGTCGGCATTGTGCCACGAGTTTACATGCTTCATAATTAAAAGCGCTGACATTCGTCGGCGCTTTTTTTTCGCCTATTCAAATATTTACCCTCGGAGTACAGACGGAGCTTACATGGAGATTGTGATAGACCCCGCGCAGTTATGGCATCAATTTATAAGTTTTGCCAATGATTATAAACTGCTGACATCTCTAGTACTTTTAATTGTACTGCTCTTTCTTAAAAAGGGTGTGTTGCGCCTTATCAGGCGCATTAGTTCTCATCGTGGCGAAGACCGCCGAAACCAAATCAATATCCTAGAGCAGTTGGGTAATGCCTTTATCATTATTGTGTTAATGATGGTGTGGAGTTCTGAAATCCAAACACTGGCAATCTCCATTGCTGCCTTTATGGTGGCCATTGTGTTGGCAACCCGCGAGTTTATTCAGTGTTTTATGGGGTTCATTTACTACCTGGGCGCTCGGCCGTTCAGGGTAGGCGACTGGATCCAAATGAACAACATCATTGGTGAAGTGGTAGAAATGGACTGGGCGAAAACGGCGCTTTTAGAAGTAGACCCTGAAAGCTTTAACTACACGGGTAAACACGTGTACGTGCCTAATAGCCAGCTAGTGACCCAAACTGTACGAAATCTTAACTTTATGCGTCGCTACCGTTTGCATTCATTTGAAATAGTGAACGAGCCTTCTGTGAACGCCTATAGTCTGCTTCCAGCGTTTCATGCCAGGGCACAGGCACATTGTGAATATTTCCGCGATGTAGCAGAGCGCTACAAAGGCCTAATTGAACGTCACTTAGAGCAAGAGTTTATTCGCATCGACCCTGAGGTTGAGATTAAAACCAATGAACTTGCCAAAGTGGTGGTAAAGGTAAGCTTGTTTTGCCCTACAGCCGAAGCTCACGAGTTAGAGCACAAAATGTGCTCAGATTGGTTAAGCCTGTGGTTCAAAGCGCAAAAAGAAGAGCAGCGCCAGCTTCACGCACAGCACAGCGATTCCTCTTCAGTGCAGAATCAAGCTAAAGCAATGCCCGAAGCACAGACAACTACTAGCGGTGCGCTATAGCGTTTATTCCAAGCACGTCCATTCTCTGTGGCTGGTAAAGTGGCCTTGTAAAAAGGCCATTTGGTCAGCCAAAATTCGCCTGTTCATTAAATAAAAGCGCTCGTACACATTTGGCCTAAACGGAACCGCGAGTAGGGGCATGTTGGCTTCTTCTGGCGTTTTCGCACCTTTCGCGTGATTACACCGCTGGCAAGCCGTGGCAACGTTCGTCCAACTGTCTTTTCCGCCGCGAGAGCGTGGGATAATGTGGTCTCGGGTAAGCTGCTTTGGCGTAAATTTATTGCCGCAGTACATACACAGGTAGCTATCGCGCCTAAACAAATAGCGATTAGTAAGGGCAACTTTGCCAGATAAATCTGTTACCTTGCCGTCGCACGCGATAATACTAGACAGGGTAAGCTGACTTTGCAGCCCTTCGTGATTCCAGCCTCCCTTGAGCGTAATAGCATCGCTACCTAGCTCAAATAGCACCTTATCCTGACTGTAAAGCTTTGCGGCTTGTTCAACATCTATCCACTCTTGTGGCATGCCTGCTTTATTAAGTCGAAGTACCAACATGGTTATCTCCTTTAGCACACTAATATTAGACGTTCTTGTTGTGGTTAATCACTTCTGCGCATTGGTCGCACGTGATGTTTATTTAAGTTCTTACGTTGTTCGCTTTTTGTTCTAGCATACGCTGTTTTGTGTCAGTATGATGAAAATATAGTCAATAATTGAAATTTCACAGATATTTCATATAGTCATGGTGCTATAGGTGGTAGCGGTTAATGACCAAATAACACGACAAATTCCGCGCGGGGCTACATTTGACCATGGTATTAACGCCACTTCATGGCTATACTATGCGCCGCGTTTAAAAGCGATAAAATAAAGATTGAAATTAAAGGACAAATAGTGACTCCTATTACTAAATCATTTCAGTATGGACAGCATACTGTAACTCTAGAGACGGGTGTAATTGCTCGTCAGGCAACAGCTGCGGTTCTTGCGAGCATGGACGATACGTCTGTACTGGTAACAGTAGTTGGTAAAAAAGAAGCCAAAGCAGATCAAGACTTCTTCCCACTTACTGTTAACTACCAAGAAAAAGCGTACGCTGCGGGTAAAATCCCAGGTGGTTTCTTCAAGCGTGAAGGTCGTCCATCTGAAGGTGAAACACTGATTGCACGTCTTATCGACCGTCCAATCCGCCCATTATTCCCAGAAGGTTTCAAAAACGAAGTACAAGTTGTTGTTACTGTAATGTCTGCTAACCCAGATATCCCTACAGACATCATCTCTATGATTGGTACTTCTGCAGCCCTTGCTATCTCTGGTATTCCTTTCAACGGCCCAATTGGTGCGGCTCGTGTTGGTTATAGCAACGGTGAATACATTCTAAATACACGCGCAGAAGAGCAAGCTGAAAGCGAGCTTGACCTTGTTGTTGCGGGTACTGAAGGCGCAGTACTTATGGTTGAATCAGAAGCAAGCGTGCTTTCTGAAGACACCATGCTAGGTGCGGTTATGTTCGGTCACGAGCAAATGCAAACTGTGGTTAACGCAGTTAACGAATTTGCAGCTGAAGTTGGCACTGAGAAGTGGGACTGGACACCAGAAGCAGAAAACACTGCGCTTAAAGACAAAGTTAAAGCACTAGCTGAAGCAGAAATGACTGCGGCTTACCAGATTTCTGACAAGTTAGAGCGTAAAGACGCAGTAACTGCAGCAACTGAAAAAGCACTAGAAGCTATCCTTGCTGAAGACGAAGAACAAGATAAGAAAGAAGTACTAGACCTTCTTCACGAACTTGAGTCTGACGTTGTACGTTCACGCATTCTATCTGGCGCGCCGCGTATTGATGGTCGTGACCCAGCAATGATCCGTGCACTAGACGTAGCGACAGGTATTCTTCCTCGTACTCACGGCTCTGCACTATTTACTCGTGGTGAAACTCAGGCACTTGTAGCTGCTACGCTTGGTACAGAGCGTGACGCACAGATGATTGACGAGCTTCAAGGTAAGCGCGACAGCCGTTTCATGCTTCACTACAACTTCCCTCCATACTGTGTTGGTGAAACCGGTATGATTGGTTCGCCTAAGCGTCGTGAAATTGGTCACGGTCGTCTAGCGAAGCGCGGTATTCAAGCCGTAATGCCAAGTGAAGAAGAATTCCCGTACGTAGTACGTGTGGTTTCTGAAATCACAGAATCAAACGGTTCATCTTCAATGGCGTCTGTATGTGGTACTTCACTAGCGCTTATGGATGCGGGTGTTCCAATTAAAGCGTCTGTTGCGGGTATCGCAATGGGCCTAGTTAAGAGTGACGACAACTTTGTTGTACTTTCAGACATCCTTGGTGACGAAGATCACCTTGGCGACATGGACTTTAAAGTAGCGGGTACTACCGAAGGTATTACTGCACTTCAAATGGACATTAAGATTGAAGGTATCACTAAAGAAATCATGCAAATTGCGCTTAAACAAGCAAAAGAAGCACGTTTGCACATTCTTAACGTAATGGACGAAGCGATTGGCGGTCACCGTGAAGAGCTAAGTGAATTTGCTCCACGCATTTACACAATGAAGATTGACCAAGACAAGATTCGTGACGTTATCGGTAAAGGCGGCGCAATGATCCGTCAAATTACTGAAGAGTCTGACACTAACATTGAGATTGAAGACGACGGTACTATCAAAATCTTCGCGACAGAGCGTGCGAAAGCAGACATCGCTATTGGCAAGATTGAACAAGTAACGGCTGAAATTGAAGTTGGTAAGACTTACAACGGTAAGATTACACGTATTGTAGACTTCGGTGCGTTCGTAGAAGTACTTCCAGGTAAAGAAGGTCTTGTTCACATTTCACAAATCGCTCACGAGCGTGTGAACAAAGTAACTGACTACCTAGAAGAAGGCCAAATGGTTGACGTTAAGGTTATGGAAATCGATCGCCAAAACCGTGTACGTTTAAGCATTAAAGAGCTTCTAGAAAAGCCTGCGCCAAAGTCTGACGACGCAGAGTAATAGCAATTAGGTTTTAAACCTAGTTAGTTATGTTTAAGTAAAAAGGGAGCTTGGCTCCCTTTTTTCGTTTTAGGTTTTAAAAGTAACAATGGGTTGGGTTTTACCCGTTAACCCACACATCCAACCTATAACGAAAAGCGCTTTTTTAGAGGTATTTGATAATGGATAAGCAAACACAAACCGAAGTAGAAGCAGCAGTATTTCGCCGCTTAGTAGAACACCTAGACGCGAATAAAGACGTTCAGAACATCGACCTGATGATTTTGGCCGACTTCTGCCGTAACTGCTTGGCAAAATGGTATTCGGCAGCTGCAAGCGAGCAGGGCGCTGATATCGACTACGAAGCAGCGCGCGAAGTTGTATACAAAATGCCGTATTCAGAGTGGAAAGAGAAGCATCAGCTTCCAGCTACTGATGAGCAGTTGGAGAAGTTGGCTGCTAGGCAGGGGAAGTAGTTTTTAGTTCAAGTGACGTTGAATTACTTGTTTTAGAAGCCAGCGGAAGCTGGCTTTTTTGTGTTTGGCTTGCGTGAAATACACCAAAAGCACCTGCATACCGATTTGGTGTTTTTAATAAATGAGCTAAAAACGATATTACGGTTTTTTCTTTATTTCTCTGGTGGTTGTGGTTTAGAGTAGTATGCAATCAAAAGGACAAATACCCGAAAGTGGTGTGGGAAAAACACCGTTTTGGGGAAGATTAAACTGTTAGGCATACAAGGAGTATAAATGTCGCTATCAGAATACCTAATAGAAGAAATTAGAACTTGGGATGTTGTTGAACTTCCCCAAAGGGCTTTTCATGGTTGTAGGCATGATGATATAGGAATAGATATTCTAAATTTGAAAATATCTGGAAATAAGTGGTGCTCTATTGATGCAGCTTATGCAGGTGATTATGCTTGGCATCACACAAGAAACCATCAAGCTGTACCTTATATCTTAGAAGTTCTAATGACAGAGCAATTAACAGGCATTCAAAGGCCTAAACACTTAAATGGTGAAGCTTGGGCTCCTTTTCTGGGGAAGTGTTTTCCACAGTATTCTGGTTATGAATTAAGTAGAGAATTTGCAAGAAGTATTGTTGCTCATATAAAAGTAGCTTTGGGTAATAATATCAACGGTTATATTTCATATGGTGGCGATGAGATCATAGTTACTGATACCGAGAGGTATTTAGTTGTGGAAAGTAGTCTGAAATTACCTATGGAAAAAACAGAGTATTTGAAAATTAAAGGTGGCGTATATGCCTAACAAGTGCAGCCAGCGGATTCGCTACTTCTTCCGCTGCTGCAAGCGTCATGTTCTGAGGTGAGTAATTTGACTGAAGTAGTACTTGTTGGAACTCTACACTCGAAACAAAGAGATAAAGAAACAACCAATTTTTCTAATTATATAAAAGAAACGATCACAAAATATGATATTGACGCTTTAGCTGAAGAAATTGATATTCATGATTCAGTAGTATTCGATATTTCTAACGAATTGAATATAGAGTATAAAATCATTGAACCCAATGAACATGAGCGCATTGCTCTTGGTATAGATAGTTTAAATCAAATAGAGTTTGCCATACTTATGTTGTTTGATGATGTCGAATCTGTCGAAGCCAAATCAGAATGCGAGAAAAGAAAACAACAAACATATAGAGAGCGAGAGCAAGAATGGCTTAAGCGAGTTAAGGCCATGCGAGGTCAACGCATTCTGGTAATATGCGGTGCTGCACATATAAATACGTTTAATCAACTTCTTAAAAAGAGTAACTTTAATGTAATTATTGAATGTTCTTTGTGGGAATAGAACATTACAGGCCATAAAAGCAGACAAAAAACAGGTGGCTTTTGCTCCTTCGTCGCTCATTTTAGCCAACTATTTTATTGCCTGGTAACAGGACGTTATGTTACTTGCACACATTCGGAGGTTATTATAAATTCTAACTACTTTAACTATTCTTTTGAGCTACTTTCAGAGTAATCGATTTCACTTTGACAAAATGAGAATTGAAGGAGTGAAAGCTAGAAAAGAAGCATTAGAAGCAATCCTTGAGGCAATTACGAATACTAGGAAATATATCGAAAAATTGCCCGAAGGTTATAGCCGTGAAAAGGAGTTAGAATAAGCTCAGTAAATGGGGTAAAGCTGAGGTTTGTTGTAGCTTAGCAATAATATGAAGCACCAATTTAATGAGGCTTGTGACAAAGCCATGTATTGGGCTTCAGAGTTGAAAATGCCAAAAGAAGAGTTGGTAGAAAAATGGCAAGACCTCAACACTGTAGAGAAAAACTACCATGCTTTGATCCGTGAAATTAGTAACATAACACATATGAGCCTCCGGGCTGTCAATGAAAAAAGATAGCCCTTTGACCACTATTTCAAGATCAATACCGTTGCCTTTTTAGAACTCGTTTACTTCGTCTGTCATGGTCGATGTTAAGCGTATTGCCTACGTCAAACACATATAGAGGCTCTTATTGTGTGTCCGTCCGGTAATCCCCACATTCAATTCATGAATTAGCTACGGCATGGTGTTCTCTTTTTGTTAAGGAGAATGA
>NZ_CAMZMZ010000046.1:0-29899 GCF_947311905.1 Alteromonas sp. CyTr2
GGTTCAAATTGCAAACCATCCTTGAAGGATATGAGCTAGCCATGTCTCTTGATATCGACTTGTGATCAAGAGACAGGTCTAAAGACTGGCTTTTTTTTGCTTATTTTTTCTTGTTTTATCTTCATTATTAGCATAGTTTTAAAACTGTTCTAAAAATGCCCAGCAACTATTTATGAAAGTGAAAGCACTTTACGGTATTGGTTTTCTTGTTGTTAATATGCTTTTGTCAGGGTGTACCTACACGGTGTATTTACCCGGCGATGAAGATATAAACGCGAAGAAAAACGGCAAGGTTGCAGTTGCTAAACCTGAATTTGGTAACCAATGTCGTTATAGCGGAAACGGTGAGTATGGCGCGTGCCCAACGTCAAATAGTGAAATGGTTGGAACATCGTGTTCTTGTCCAACACCTTCAGGGCAGATTATGGGAACGGTGTCGAAATAGAAGACGTGCTTTTGTAGTAAGTAGGGCCTTTCAATCATACGGAGATGGAGCGTGGGATTGTTTACCAGTTTTAAAAAATCGCGGTTAGAAAAAAAGTTTAAGAAAAACGAATGGGTAATCATTCAACCTATTCCGTTCGCTCAATTTGAACAACTTATCGTAGACCATGTAGACGGAGGTTGGGAAATAGAAGATGACTATGAACGGCTCGCTGAAACGACCGCTAAGTGGCAGTGTGAATTACGCAAAGGTACGAGTATTTTAACCTGCGTATGGACCGCTAAACAGCAAGGTATCGTATACGGTCCCGAACGCGTGCTTACCGGTTTGTCTGAAAAGCTAAATATACCGACGTCTACAGCAATTGCTACGACGTGGTTTTAAGCCTTTATTAGAGCCAACCTTTTTGTTTAGCTATGCGAGCAGCATCTACGCGGTTGGTCGCATCGAGCTTTGAAATAGCCTCTGAGAGGTAGTTTCTTACCGTACCTTCAGATAAAAACAGCGATTGAGCAATGCCTTGGGTTTTAAGCCCTTCTGAAGCAAGTTTTAGTGCGGACATTTCTTTTTGCGACAGTGGATTGTTGTCGTCAAGAGCCATGATGGCGAGCTCAGTCGAAATTACCTTTTCTCCCGCAGAGACTTTGTGAATGGCATCTATCAGGTAGTCGCTGTCAGACTCTTTCAATATAAAACCCTTAACCCCTAAACTTAATGCACGCTTGATGTAGCCTGGTTTAGAAAAGGTAGTCATTAACACCACCTTGCTATTGAGACTTTGCTTTGCAATGTGGGCGGCTAGATCTAGCCCTGAAACCAGCGGCATTTCAATATCGCTCAAAATAATGTGTGGTGCAGGGTTATCATTTAAATAATCAATGGCTTCCTTTCCATTACTGCACTTTTCAACAATGGTTAAGTCGTCTTCTAATGACAGAAGCATGGCAATGGCATCGCGAACCAGCGACTGATCTTCAACAATCAAAATAGTAGTTGGCGCTTTTGAGTTCATAGGGAAGCCTTATGTGACAAAGCTTGCTCGGTAGTAAGCTGAACCCTGACAATAGGGTGAGGAAGGAAAGAAATGTCCACATCCGCATGAATAGACGCCGCGCGTTCTCTAATTCCCATTAATCCGTTTCCTTCTTTAATTGATGCGGTGTTCTCAACTACGCCATGATCTTTATAGGTCATTTTCACGGTTTGCTCATTAACTTCAAGACCAAGGGATACCGCGTTACCGTTTGAATAGCGCAAGGTATTGGTTGTCAGCTCTTTGATAATAAGCGCAAGCTGGCTTTCTTGTTTAGCGCTTAAACGTGCTTCAGCGCCGCCTTCAATATCGGTTGTAACATTAAAGCCGTTTTCTTCTAACAGTGATTTGTCTTTTGCTATTTCATCGCTAAGAGAAAGCTGCTTGATATCTGACACTGCTTGACGAATATCACTCAGTAGCGCTTGAGAAAGCTGTGCCAGCGCTTTTACCTCGCGATGCGCGTCTTCAATCTTATCTTTGCTTATAAGTTTATCGGCCAGTTGTGCCTTTAACGAAATAGAGCTGAGTGCGTGACCCGCAACATCATGTAAGTCTCTGCCTATTCGCTCACGTTCAGCGATCGCAGACAATACTCGTAGCGCTTCGGCCTGCTGGCTTTCTTTCAGACTATGGAGTGTTTCTTTGCGCTCCATAACACCAAACCCGAATAGCACTAAGCTGTTGAGCAACGAAGCACTTAAAAGAAAATGTGCGTTATTAAATACGGTAATGTGCAGTGACACGAGTACCAGCATCATCACGCCTATGCTCATTATGCCTGTCTTGAGCGAATTGTAATAACCTACGATAAAAGCAATAAAGCCGATAATGGTTGCGCCACCAGGGTTTTGAAAGCTGCATGCTACCGAAAGTAGAAACATGAGTAGCAAATAAGTGGGCAGTGTTTTAACAGGCTGGTTTATGGCTTTAATGTAAAGAATGACAAAGCTAAGGTATCCCAGGGTTTGAAGCACCCATGTTTCGATGGGAAGAGGACGGGAAATAATAAGCGGAACAAAAAAGAACAGTGAAAAAAACAAGCTTCCGTGAGACCAGCGCTTTTTCCGTCCACTTGCCAAAAGGGGCATGTCAGGCGCGGTGCTCTCGTTTTTGACGGCAGGCACCGCGCTGTTACTATCTTGTATGCTTTTATTGCTGAGCATTGTGAGTACTTCGTCCCTACTGAAATACAACGGCAGACTTGCTAGTAATTAGCAGCGTACCAGAGATAATCAACATAATACCCAGCACGGCATAAATGTCGAAAGTTTGTTTCCAAAATACCACCGAAGCAGCGGTGATAAGTGCGATTCCCATGCCCGACCAAATGGCGTAGGCGACCCCAATTCCCATATTCTTTAAGACCATGGCAAACAGCATTCCAGATATCGCGTAGAAAAAGATAGCGCCGTACCCAAAAGCCCACTTCTCCCATCCGTTCGACATTTTAAGCAGCATGGTAGCGGTAACTTCGGTGATAACTGCAACTGCCAAAAGTAAATAAGTCATAGTGCATTCCTTCTTAATTAAAGTGAAATTAGTTAGATTTGATTGATTGAAAACGACGTTCAAGGGTAATTAATGACACAATGTAGACAGCGACAATCACAGCCGATATTGCCTCTACCCTTGCATCGGGAAACAAGTACCAGGCGGCGACAATGCCGAAGGTTCTGGTTAGCGTGTGAAAGTAGCCTATCCAGTGTTCGATAGCCCATGATAAAGGCATCCACATCAGGCCTGCGAGAATGCCAATACTCAATGGAACGGTGGTGTGGTCGATGGCTGCAACGGGAAGCGCAATGGCAAATACCATTAGGCTCATAATCATGCCAACGAAGAAAAGACGATCAAAACTGTTCTTTGCCGCCTTCTTGGCAAAAAATCGCTCACCGGTGAGGTAGGAAAGACCTGCACCGAGGTAGAAGATGGCACCTGTGCCGATATACAGCAACCAGGTTATGGTTAATTCAGATACAAAGGGAGCGCTGATACCAAGTAGAGCCCAAACAACAGTGCCTGCTAGCGGCATGGCAATGAATCGGTTCTTTTTAAAATCTTCCCGCTGCTGTTCCAATGGGATGGAAGTATTTTGAACGGGAGTTATTGATGAAGCGTGAGATACTTGTTCCATGAGCTTTACCTGATGTAGTAATGTCTATAGGTAAAGTATGCCGAGGTACCTCAGATTGCGTTAGTCACAAACGTCACCAATCGCGTATGACAATTGTCATCAGTTCACTTAATGAAGCCTATGAACTAAGTCTGTCGTGCTTTTTTCGCTTTTCGTTTGTTTAACACTGAATCGCCATCTTCCTTCGACAGCATTAAGCTATCGTAAATGCTGACAAGTGCTACTGCGGCCATAAACATCATAGATAGCGTAAACGTTTGTAGGTTTGGCATATTGGCACTTTGTCCAAGAATGAATGCTGCAGCAGCGATAGCAAGCGCAGAAAGGGTAATGCCAAGACCGCGGTTCATTTGCATTAAAATGGCGCCTAGCGTGTTTGCGTCTCGCATTTTATTGGGGGGGACGTCGGCAAAAGCAATGGTGTTTATTAGCGTTAAGTGCATTGAGCGAGTAATACCGTTAACAAATAAAATAACGGCAATAGTAAATGACGATGTGGAGTGATTTATCATCGCGAGCGCCACAAAACCAAGGGCGATGAGCACGCCGTTTATTACAAGCACGCGTTTGAAGCCGAAGGTATTCATGATCCACGTTGTCGCTGGCTTTATCGCTAAGTTTCCAGCAAACAGCCACAGCAACAGTGAGCCGGCTTCTACAGGTGAGTAACCTAATCCAAGCTGGAGCATGAGTGGCACAAGAAACGGTGCACTGCCAAGTGCGACACGCATAACAGAGCCGCCAAACACAGTAAGCCGGAAGGTTTTGTGTTGCATCGCATCGAAAGAAAATAGTGGGTTCTTGGCCGTTTTTACGTGTTTGACTGCCAATACCATGAGTACTAAGCCAATAGCGATGATGCCAAGTGGTCGAATAAGCTTGTCGCTGGTACTCGCTAAAAACTCGATCCCCGCCATAAACAGCGCAAAGCCGATACCGGTGAGCAAAAAGCCTTTAATATCGAATTTACCTACATTGCCTTTAATGTTTTTAAGGAGATACAGTGACGCGATGATAGCGATTATGCCCAGTGGAATATTCATATAAAAAATCCACTGCCAACTGAAATGAGTGGCGATGTAACCGCCTAGCACAGGGCCTAGTAGCGGTGCGCTTAACGCAGGCCAGGTTATAATGGCCACGGTTTTTACCAGCTTTTCCTTTGGCAAGTCCCGCAGAACCACTAATCTTCCCACGGGAACCATCATTGCCCCGCCTAAACCTTGAAGAATGCGAGATAAGGTAAATTCGAATAAGCTAGTACTCAGGCCACAAAGGACCGAGGCAAAAGTGAATACGGCAATCGCTGCTACAAATATAGTGCGTGCGCCAAATTTATCGGCTGCGTAACCACTTAATGGAATAAAGAGTGTTACGGCTACCAAGTATGCCGATACACCAATAGATAAGTGGGCTGCCGGCACATTGAAGTCGGCAGCAATGACAGGTAACGCCGTGGTGATAACCGTGGCGTCTAAAATTTCCATAAAGAGTGCCCCTGCAACCAAAAGGGCAGTGGCGAACTCTCTATTGAACAATTTCAAAGGCTCTAACTACGCGCGCGACACCCGTAATATTACGAGCAATATCTACAGCGGCTGTGGCTTCTAAATTGGTTAACCGACCCATCAGGAATACTTCTGAATCTTGAACCACTACCTTAACTTGTAGAGCAGGCACTCGTTCGTCTGCCACAATTTTAGTACGCACTTTTGACGCTAACCACAGGTCGTTGGCTTGTGTGCCTGCACCTATCGCCTCGCCAATTCTAATTTGGTTGTGAATTTTTTTGATATAGCTTACTTCTTGGGCGCGGCGCACAGCTTCGTCAACTAAGCCTTGGTTTGGCGCTTGCCCGGTTAGCAACGCTACACCGTTATAAACATCCACTTGAAGGTTAGCCTGCTCTTTAAGCGCATCGCTTTTCGACCATTGATACGACACCGCAGCATCGGCATTTTGGTCATCAAGCTGCGTGCCCACAGTACGTCTGTCATTAGCCACTTTCGCAGCCATAGCGCCTGCAGCTCCAACGGCCACTACACACCCTTGCAATGTAAGAATTAGGGCTAATAAAGAACCCAGTAGTCCCAAATTTTTCACTTGTGTCCTCTTTACTACTCGTCGCCGTGATCGGCAGGGAATAAGCTGTCGTCAATGCATTCACATAAATTGTGAATTACCAGTAAATGAACTTCTTGAATACGCGAAGTGCGGTTTGACGGCACGCGAATTTCAACATCATGTTCACTTAAGAAGCCCGCCATTTCACCGCCGTCTTTGCCAGTAAGCGCGACAATGGTCATATCGCGAGATAATGCCGCTTCCATCGCTGCTATGACGTTACGAGAGTTACCGCTGGTTGAAATAGCCAACAGTATATCTCCGGGTTGGCCGAGCGCCCGTACTTGCTTCGCAAATATTTCTTCGAAGTTATAGTCATTCGCAATAGACGTCAGGGTTGAGGTGTCTGTGCTTAATGCGATTGCCGGTAAGCTGGGACGGTCGCGCTCGTAGCGATTGAGCATGTTGGAAGCAAAATGTTGCGCATCACCTGCAGACCCGCCATTACCACAGCTCAGTACTTTATTACCTCTAATTAAGGCTTCAACGATCATGTACGCCGCTTTCTCAATATGCTCTGGCAATATTTCCGATGCCGCTATTTTGGTTTGTATGCTCTCGGTAAAATTCGCTTTTATCTGTTCAATCATGTGTCATCTCTTTTTTTTCACCACACGGCAGACCATTTAGTGAAATTTTTTGCGCTGCATTACAGCGCCTTGATTTTTGTAATGGCCAGTATCTGAAAGTCAGAGGTTTAAACTGTGGCCTCAGCGCGAGAGAAAAACGGCCTAACGTTTATCGCTCGCGATAATCAACTCGCATTTACTATTGAAGCGTGCGAAAAAACTCAACCAGGTTTCTAGCTTCATCTTCAACCTTAAAATTTTTCACAACGTGTTCGCGTCCGGCTTTGCCCATTTCTGCGAGTTTGTCCATATCTGAAAGCAGCAAATCCATCTTTTCTGTGACAGCTTGCTGGTCTTTGGTAGGAACAATATACCCATCAACGCCTGGCCTGATGATGTCTTCCCATGCGCCCGCCTGAGTAGCTAATACCGCAGCCCCAGCACTCATGGCTTCAGGTACAGTTAATCCAAACCCTTCGTTATAGCTAAGTGCACTTACTAATGACAGTGCACTGAAGATTCTAGGAATTTGCTCAAACGGCAATTCACCGGTGAAAACAATTCGGTCAGTTAACCCGGCTTTAGAAATTTTTTCTTTAAGCTCGTTTACAAATTCTTGGTTACTCGAGGATATGGCACCTACAACTACTGCGTTCACGTCAGGGTATTTGGGCAATACTTTGATGCATGCTTCAACAAATAGATGAACGCCTTTTTGCTCTCTAACTCTGCCCAGAATACCAATGCCGTACTTGCCGCCGTAGCCTAATGCTTGCCATGCTTCTTGCTTGTTTTCTGCTGGCGTGTAGTTGTCTATTTGCACACCGTGTAGATTTATCTTGGCGGGGGGCTTATTTAGATATTTTGCAGAGCGATTACTCATTGCAATAACCGCATCCATTTTATTTCTTAACCACACCGTAGAAGCCGAACGCTTTCGCTGAGCGGCAGAGCTAAATACAAGCTTTATCTTGGCGCGAAACACGTATTTGAGGATCACACCCTGAATCATCTCGTCAACGCGACGCGCATGAAAAATTCGCCACTTACCATTACTAAGCGGGCGTCGACACATTTTTGCGACCTCCCAAAAAGTAATAGTCATTGATGGGTCTGGAACAAAATGCTTGCCCATTATCCGCAAATTAATCATATGCTTCTGTAGCGATGTTACTTGCAGCATCGTAGACGTTACGCCAGAAAAATTAGAGCTGGAGTTGCCGACTATTAGCTCTATTTCTTGGTTATCAACGCTGCTGGACGAAACCTTGTTGTTGGGATGACTCATTATTTGTGGGAACCTAAGAAACTTTCATCAAACCGATGAAGGGTTGCAAATCATAAGATAAAACAAACGGAATACTTCTGACATAAAGACATTTTCATCAATATCGGCCACGCCCATCGTTGGCGTACGCTTCTAGCCCTCTTTGGGGGACATCAGTTTAAAAACTGGATATTGTCAGTCTTTAGCCCACGTTCTTCAACCACTGAAGGTTGTCTCCGTCTATGGCAACAACGTCTATTCGCAGAGAAGTAGACGCTGGATTTAAGCCATTATCTAACAAATAGAAATCAAACGCAGCCTGAATTCGCTGGAGCTTTTTGGCAGTCACAAACTCTAAAGCACTGCCAAACTGATTTCGTCTTCGGTATTTAACTTCAACGCACACTATGGTGCAGCCGTCTTGCATTACAATGTCGAGCTCGCCACGCCGAGTGTGGTAATTTCGACATCGAAGAATAAGGCCTTGTTCCATCAGATATTTACAGGCCTTGTCTTCTGCTGCACTCCCTTGCAGTGTTGACATCATTTTACTCCGAAAGCATTTGAACTTTTTCGTTACGAATAATTGCCTGAGGCTGTTTGCGTATTACTTCACCTTGTTGATTAAGGGAAAGTGTACCCGTTAACCCTTCGTGTGAAAGATATTTCAGCGTGTTCAGCATGCCTAGCTGAGGCAACAACTGATAGGCATCAAAACCGAACGCAAATAAACGTTTTTGCATAGTATTTTGATTTTGCCAAGCCTGTTCAACCTCCTGCTGAAGAGGTTGCCAACTATGTGAAGGCATTAACCAAGGCATGTCGATAAAGTGCACATTCTGCAGGTCACGCCACTGGTTTTTCCCGCTGTCGTAATCCATTGAACGAGAGGTGGCATACACGGGGACTTGTTTGCCATCGTATGGGTTTAAGCTCGCTTCGATAATGGGGTTAAGCAGTTCTGTGTCTTGAGGTGAGGCAAATGCAACAATGGCATCAATATCACGCCTACTGCGAGGCATGTTGTACACTTCATCATTTGTCATGTACTCAATTTGATTGATACGCTCGTTGCTTTGCGCCACATCTAGCGCCTGTGTAATTCCCTCTCGAAGTGAATTACTGTCGTTAAACGATACCGACGTTATGTTGGCGCGCTGCTTGTTTTCCTGATTGTTGAGTATTCGCCAGTGCTTTTTAAAGGTGTCGTCCATTCGCTGGTACAGACTGCTTTGTGCGGCAATAACGATAGGCGCACGATATCCTTTATTAAAGATAAATTCAGCAAGCTGCTTTGCTTCATCTTCTGGTGCTAGCCCGTAATAATTCAGCGAGGTAGGCAAGCCTAATGAGTGGAGTTCATTTTGTGTGTCATCACCTGCGAGACCTGTACCAGAGGCAAGAGCATCATCGGCTACCGCCGGATTTGACGATCCTGTTGCCAACCCTTTAGTAGACGCATTGTCTGGCAATTCGTCAGGCCTGTTTAATGCAAGTACGTTCACACCAAGCGGCAAACTGGGAATTAAACGTTCAACAGTGTCTTTTAAAAGAGGGCCAATGATGAACTTGGTATCGCCAATTTCGCTGAGTAAATGCTGTGTATCTACTTCGTTGGTGTCGATAAAACGAAGACGAGGTAGAAGGTGTTCATCTTGGCGCTTTTCAACATCGGTGTAATAAGCCGCCATGATGCCATTTTTAACGACTTGTCCTGTGCGAGCTAACCTGCCAGAAAGTGGTAGTAAAACCGCAATATCGTTGGCGCCAGCATCGGTAAGCTGGGTTGCTTCAATTACGTTTTCAGGCAAAGCGTTTTCTAATACATGACCGCGATAAACCTGCTTAAATTGCTGTAGGCTTTTGGCTAATTTTTCCGGTGACGACGCGTTTTCTTCGGTTAGTTCGCGAAGAGTAATGAAAGGAGAAAGGTCGGGATAAGCACTGCCTACTGAATCTAGTGACGATGCAGGAATGGAGGTAATCCACTGCCAAACTTGTTGCACTTTTTCATCGTCAGTAAGATTGGTCTTTAATACGCTATTCGCTGCCGCAGCCAGGTTGCCTTGCTGCGTGAAGAGCTGGGTTTGAAGCTCCGCTTTTTGGAATGCGGTTTCGCCTGTACCGGTTACGCCATCCAACATAGCCAGCAATTCTTCTGCCGAGGCATCAGGCATTCCCGCATAGGCTTTGGTTACCAGAAGGGAGTAATAAGATTGATTTACACCTGAAATACCGTCTTCTTTTACCTCATATAGCACTTGCTGAGCCAAAACGGGCTGTTGATTTTGAAGGTACAGGTCAGCCGCTTGCAGCAACAGCGTATCGCGCTGTTCTTTGTTGCGGGTGCGCTCCCATACTTTTTTTGCTTCAAGGAGTTTGTGCTCAGGTGTGACGTTATCTTCAACCTGTGTGGTTTCAATTGGGGTAGGTTCCACTACCACAGGCTTTGACTGGGTTTTAGGTGTACTTCCACAGCCCGTTAGCACCAATACAGAAGCGACGGCTGATAGCGTAAAGATTTTTCCAGCTTGTCCAATATGACGCACAGTTTCATTCCTTTTACTTCGTTATAGGCCAAGTTTATCTTAACCAGTGTGAAAATCTACGCTTGCCAGCATAATCTGGACTAATGGCGTGTTACACTTATCGCATATTCTTCAAAATTAACGTAAGACTTAATCACTGTTATGACAGACACCGCCACCTTATATATTGTTCCAACACCTATCGGTAATTTAGACGACATAAGTGCTAGAGCAATACGCGTATTAAGTGAAGTAAGCTGGATCGCTGCCGAGGACACCCGTCACAGCGCTCGACTCTTACAGCACTTTAGCATTGGAACGAAAACTCTTTCTCTGCACGAGCATAACGAAGATAAGCGCACAGCAATGCTTTGTGAGCGTTTAAAGGGCGGCGAGTCTGTAGCATTAATAAGTGATGCTGGAACGCCATTAATCAGCGACCCGGGCTTTGTTTTGGTACGCAAGTGCCGTGAGCAAGGTATTCCGGTTAGCGCTCTGCCGGGCCCATGTGCTGCAATTACAGCATTAAGCGCGTCGGGACTGCCGACAGATAAGTTTATTTTTGAAGGATTCCTACCGGTTAAAGTGCAGGCACGTGAAAGCGTGTTGTCAGCGCTAATAGATAGAACGTTCACCACAGTTTACTATGAAGCCCCACGACGAATTTTAGACACCGTTACTGATATACAGCGCGTTCTAGGCGAACGCCAGGTTGTTGTAGCGAAAGAGCTATCCAAAACCTTCGAAACCTACGTGAGTGGCAGCGCGCAAGATGTAATTGATTATCTCAATGCGGATGTTGCGCACCAGAAAGGCGAATTCGTCGTCATGATTGGCCCTGCGAAGGTAAGTGACCAGGCGATACCCAGTGAGGCAATGTCGTTGCTAAGTGTATTGTGTGAGCACATGCCGCTTAAAAAGGCCGCGGCGGTGGTTGCCACTCACTATGACTTGAAAAAGAATGCGCTTTATCAAGCTGGTCTAGACGCAAAAGCGTAAACACGTTGTTGATCTTAAGGGCCTTGGAGTAAATACAAAGGAGTGTAATTCACGTCAACTGCTCAGTTCAAACAGGACTGAGGTTTATGGAGGCTCATATGACAAAAACACTCAAAATCACCATGTCAGAAGGAAAATGGTTAGTTGATATATTTTCTCAAGCTAACGACTCAGGTGTTTACGACTTAATCCACCCTAATACCTTTGCGGAAGTTTCTCTAAATGAAGGCGAAATGTACGGCTTTCGTTATAGCCTGCATGGAAAAGCGGGAACGTCATTTAAAATTGAGTTAGATGACGAAGTACTGGCTGAAGGTGAGATAGACAAATCTGAGGCGGCGTCGGGAAGTGGGGTTGTATAGTCACTAACCCCATCGCGCCGCCATAAAAATCAATGCGCGATGAATTCCTACGTTGTTTACTTGAATGCTAAGGCCTCGCTCTGACCTGAAATCAATTCAGTTTTTCCTTTTTCAGGAAATAATGTGAGCGAATTAACGTTTTGTGGGTCTTAGTTAACAAAGAAAAAGAAAAAATTTCGTAAAAGAATAGTTTTTATTGGTATTATTTCAATATGCCTTTTGCATTCTTTTTCTTTGTAAATTCATTTTCTTATATTCAACGGCATTATCATGTTTCAGCATTTCATATTAACGCGCTTTAATCTTCGAAAAAAAGGTTGGGATGAGACCAAATCTCAATCCAAAGTTTTAACTGATCGCTGGATGGAAAACAGATTGAAGCTGTTTGAGCAGTACTGTTATTCGTCTATAAAATCTCAAACGGTAAAAAACTTTGAATGGCTAGTATTTTTCGATACGAATACACCAGAAATTTATCGCGAAAAAATAAACGAGCTAGCTTCAAAATTCTCCAATTTTATCCCTATTTACGCAGACGGAATGGAAAACTTTTACCCGTCTATAAAAAAAGAAATAGCGTCCAGATTAACATCCCCCTTTCTTATTACGACGAGGCTTGATAACGATGATAGCCTTCACCAAGACTTCGTTAAAGAAGTACAGAATCAATTTTCAGAGCAATCTTTTATGGCAATTGACTTTGTTGATGGATATACGCTGCAGGTAGCGCCTCGTGTAAGGCTAGGCCTGCACTCACATGTGCATAATCCGTTTATGAGTTTAATTGAAAAAAGTGAAGATTTTAAAACCATCTGGTGTCAAGAAAGGCACGGATATTGGAGTGGTGTAAAAGAACTGACGCCTGTCAGAGGAAAGCGAATGTGGATGTCGATTATTCATTTTGAAAACAAGGTGAATGAATATAAAGGTTATGGAAATGTTCCAAAAGAAAGGGTTGAAGATTTTAATTTACACCCTGCTGCCCTTGAAGACGTTATTGCAAACGTTGAAGATCCCAAAGTCAGTAGCAAAAGCGCGCTAAAGCATAAAATTAAGACAAATTGGAAGGTGAATTTTAAGCTGATGAAGAGGGCGCTATTTTCTTAAGTAGTTATCTAAAACTACTTAGTGTTCGCATCAGTCTACTCTGGTGACCATTTGCTCATATTTGGGTTTAATTTAACCTGAGAAAAATGAGGAGTTCATTGATTAAGGTGAATCAGATAGTAGGGAATTTACTGTGTGAGCCGTGCAATTTAGCAAGCTGTTTGTTTAATCAAACAGCTTGCCCGTAAAAAGGCTCATTAACAATTAGCCAATTACAAAAAAGCTAATTAAGACAAACGACCTTTAAAGTCTTCGTAGGTGAATTCGCGAACCAGCTCAAAGTCGCCGTTAGAACGTAGAATGCCGATAGCAGGATGTTCTACACCGTTGAAGAAAGTGGTTTTTACCATGGTGTAATGCATCATATCCTCAAACTGTAATCGATCGCCGGTCTTAAGCGGCGCATCGAATGAGTAGGTATCAATGACATCGCCAGCAAGGCACGAATTGCCACCTAGCTTCACATTATATGCTTTTTCATTAGGCATACCCGCGCCCAAAATTGTAGGGCGATAAGGCATTTCCAGCACATCTGGCATATGAGCAGTAGCTGAAATGTCTAGAATAGCGATATCACCGTCATTTTCTACCATATCAACCACTTCGCAAATTAATGGCCCTGTCTGCCATGCTACCGCAGACCCTGGCTCAAGAATTACGTCTAGGTGTGGGTAACGGGCTTTAAAGTCTTTTAGTGTGTTGATGAGGTGCTCAACATCATACCCTTCACGGGTCATCAGGTGCCCGCCACCTAGGTTTAACCACTTTAATTGACCAAGCCATTTGCCAAAACGCTTTTCAATGGCTTCAAGGGTGCGTGCAGTAGCAAAAGAATCACACTCACAAAGGTTGTGGCAGTGAAAACCTTCAATACCCGATAAGTCTACGCCTTCTAGCTCACTAGCACGTATGCCTAAGCGAGAACCTGGTGCAGCTGGGTCGTACAGTGGCGTATCTGCTTCTTGATGCTCAGGGTTTATACGAAGGCCTAACGACACGCCTGCTAGCACGTCTTTATGCGCGTTCCACTGGGTCAAACTATTAAAAGACAGGTGATTAACAAGACTCACCAATTCCTTTGCGTCATTAACCTTGTACGCAGGAGAGTATGCGTGAACTTCTTTACCCATCTCTGCAGCAAGTTTCGCTTCCCAAACCGAACTGGCCGTTGCGCCGTGTAAGTACTGTTTGATGATGTCGAAGCAAGACCACATAGAAAAGCCTTTAAGCGCCAAGATAATACGCGCGCCAGATTCGTCTTGAACCCGTTTCATCAGCTCAAGGTTTTTAATTAATTTTGCTTCTTCCAGCACGTAGCATGGAGAGGGAATATCAGTACGTTGAGTTAAATCGGTCAATGGGATAAAGCTCCAAAAAATAAAACGGCTTTCAACATTTATCAAACGCCTAATGTATTACATTACAGGTCGTAGCTCAAAACTACTCTGTATCCTACATTCCAGTAATCTGATCTAGATTTAAATAGTGGCGTTAATAAAAAAGGGCGCTTGAATTAAGCGCCCTGATGTTTCAATTATTTAGTGAAAGGGCTACCTTCACATTCGAGTACGTGCCATGGCAGACCATGCTCGTTAAGCATATCCATGAATGGGTCTGGATCGAATTGTTCCATGTTCCATACACCTGCTTCTTTCCATGTGCCGTTAAGCATAAGCGCTGCGCCAATCATCGCAGGAACACCTGTGGTGTAAGATACTGCTTGCGCGCCTACCTCTTCGTTACATTTCGCGTGGTCACAGTTGTTATAGATAAAGATAGTTTTTTCTTTGCCATCTTTAATACCTGTGATGTAAGTGCCAATGCACGTCATACCGCTATAACCTTCAGCAAGTGAGCCTGGGTTAGGAAGTACTGCTTTCAAGAACTCTAGTGGTACAATCTTCTGGCCTTGGAATTCAACTGGCTCAATGCTAGTCATACCAATACCTTCAAGTACACGCAGGTGGTTAAGGTAAGCATCGCCAAAGGTCATCCAGAAGCGTGCACGCTTAAGGGTAGGGAAGTGCTTAACAATAGACTCTAGCTCTTCGTGGAACATCAGGTAAGATGCGCGAACACCAATGTTTTGATAGTCCAGATCTTCACGTACGCTTAACGGATCCGTTTCTTTCCACTCGCCGTTTTCCCAATAGCGACCGCGTTGGGTAATCTCACGAATGTTGATTTCAGGGTTGAAGTTAGTCGCGAAAGCCTGGCCGTGATCGCCGCCATTACAGTCTACGATATCAAGATAGTGGATTTCGTCGAAGTAATGCTTAGCTGCATATGCTGTGTAAACGTTAGTTACACCTGGATCAAAGCCACTGCCAAGAAGGGCCATGATGCCCGCGTCTTTAAACTTGTCTTGGTAAGCCCACTGCCACGAGTATTCAAACTTCGCTTCGTCTTTAGGCTCGTAATTGGCGGTGTCTAGGTAATCAGTATTAGTTGCAAGACATGCATCCATGATTGGAAGGTCTTGATATGGCAACGCAAGGTTGATTACTAGGTCTGGCTTTACTTCGTTGATAAGTGCTTCCACTTCTTTTGCGTTGTCAGCATTAACAGCGAAAACACCCTTAACGCGATCTGCACCTACTTCTTGCTGTAGCGCTTCACACTTAGATACCGTGCGGCTTGCTAAGTAAATTTCGTCGAAATGTTGCGGTAAACGTGCACATTTTTTCACAGTTACCGACGCAACACCGCCAGCACCAATAATTAAAACGCGAGACATAATAACTAATCCCTAATTTTGCTAATGAATTTTGGGCTGAATGCTAGCAGACCAATGGGATTTGGCAAGCAAAGACAGCCCATGACAGTACAAAAAATTTTAATCGTAACAACGAATGTAAAAGGTATTGCACACCTACTAGCGGCCTACCTTTCAAAGCCCTCATTATTGACCGTTTATGGTTCACGCCGAGATACGTCGTTCAATAAAAGTTTGAGCTGATACGAAAGCAGACACGTTTTAAAGTTAATAACGTGTCTGCAATTCTGCTCGGTTTAAAATATAAAGTCGCTCGAATTTCAGCGGGTAACCGTATCAATTGGTGGCGATATGACTACCTTATCATCAACTTTGTAATAAGGGTAAAGAATCAAACGCTCTTCATGATTTGGTGTAGCAGTGGCTATGGCAATGGCGTCGAGGGTTTTACTGTCTTGGGTATTAACCGCCGCAGCATAAACCAATACGCTGTAGCTGTTTGTGTCGGTGGTGGTATCGATAATTCGCCACTGAAGCTGCTCGATAAGCTGTGACTCTCGCTTTTGACCTTGTGTTTCGTCGTTGAAAATACAACCTACTCGGCCGTTTTCATAGATGGCAGCAAAGGGGTAAAACACATCGCATACGGGTAACATAAGCTCACATAAGCTTAGTGACTTCGACACGAGTACGTTTAATGGCGTTGGCAATGTAACTGGACGGTCGATCATAGCGCATCTCCTGTGAGTTAGCGTTGCTGGACACTTGCTAATACCTACGCTTACTACGTCACATTAGTTTAATATTCACCATTGCGATAGCTAAACATTACCATTTCATACTAAAAGATTAAGAGACTAACCTAGGGCCTGTTGACCTTTGTTGTACATTTGGCAGCGGTCTGTGTGCCATCTAGACAAGGCGAATGTTTGACGGTTTAGTGGTTCTAAATCGAGAACATTCAACGCAGTATAGATGGCACAAAGGCGCTGCCCGAAGGGGTCGTTATGGAAGCCTTTTACTCTTTGTCACAGTCCTTTAACTTAGCCCGCTAGGCTTGCAGGACTGTTTCGCGATTAAAAGGCTTCCATTTAGACCAAAATTCGTACACCAAAGGTCAACAGCCCCTAGGGCGATTGCTTTTTATCGGTTGTTCTTCAACGCGACTTAATAGTTCGGCGATGAGGAAGTGGACATTAGCTTTAAGGCGCTAAAAGTTGTTTTTGGTATTTCAGTGGTGTTGTTGAGTACCACTTTTTAAAGGCGTGGGTAAATGATGATTGTTCCTGAAACCCCAATAAATCTGCGGTATCAGCGATGGAGTGATGTTTCAGCAAATCATCTAAGCGGGCTTTGCGTTCGCTATTGAGAATTTGTTGAAAACTAGTGCCACTTTGCTTCAATTTTCGCTGTAAGGTGCGCGGACTGATAAAAAGTGCATTGGCTACGCGTTGCTGATCGCAGCCTTTTAAGGTTGGATTGGCTTTTAAAAGCGCAACGACTCTATGACTTATGTCTTCATGCTGATTGGCGTAGAACTGGCTATTGGCAAATTGAACACGGTCGCCGCCTTTGCTCGCCATTAGTTCTTCTTCGGATACTTTTACAAGCGCACTAAACATCGCTTTGTTCTCGCTGGTAAATGGAATATGTAAAAGGTGCTGAGGAAAAATAATGGCGTTGGTGTTGGCGTTATCAACCACCTCACAATTGAACCACATCGCTAGCATGGCTTTTTCCGAATCACTCAAAGGAAACGTAAAGGTGACGGCATTCAGTTTACAGGCAGAACCTAATATCTTGTAAACGGTTGCTACCCAGGCTGTGGTGTTGCGCAATACCATCTGCTTGCAATCGGCGCTTTTGGGTACCCACTCAACGCGGGTATTGTCAGGTTCAAAAAATACGCTAGTGGTGCCAATGTCAGCGACTAAAGCGTCAAAGCGGGTTAGCGCATTGATGGCTTGAGCCAAGTTTTCGCAACTTTCAACAAGGTAACCCAGTACTCCGTAATCTTTCGCCTGAATATGTTTACCCAACTCAAAACCAAATAGCGAATTGTTGGTTAATGCGACCCCTTGGTTTAACAGCTCAACGTATACATTCATATCAACACGTGAAGAGCCAGACAGTGAGTCATGCTTCTGGGTAGTTAACGAAACATTGTCGGCGCTAACGCCTAAGCTAACTAAATAGCTCACCGTACTTTGGATATAGGCTGAGGAAACTGATGGCATATGCTTGTCGCAAAATAACAAAAACACTGTCGCATTAACGCAAGATAAAATAAAAATGTCAATTTATGCTAGGAGTCATCAAAAAAGGAAATATCGTAGATGGTTGATGTTTACTACCAAAAAAATATTGCTGCAACGCCGAAAGAACTGCGCGATACGCTGCTTGATCACCAGAATTTAAGCGATTTTTTCAATGCGTCGTTTAAGGTATTGAAAGCAGAAAATGATAATGAGATTAGCGGTGGAAAGGGCTGCGTAAGAGAGGTCACTATTCTGGGAGTACGCTTTAAAGAAGAAATTGTTCGTGCAGATACCAACGGCATTGAGTATAGAGTGGTTGATGACTTCCCAGTGAAGGCGCACAGGGGCGCTATTGCGTTCACGTCACAAGAAAATGTTACAAAGGTTTCTTATCGCATAACCTGTCGCGCGCCCTGGTACATACCTAGCTGGTTACTGTCGCGCCTACTGCAAAACGATATTGAGCAATGTCTAGATAAGTTAGGAGCACGCTTTGATCCCCGTTGAACTTATTTTGCTAGGGTTAAGCCCCGTATTTCTACTGTGTGTTTTTGTTGAATTTAAGAAAGCGCGACAGTTTTACAATGTAAAAGACAGTGTGAACAATGCCTTACTTGCACTATTGCATCAGGGCTCTGATGCATTGGTCTTGCTTCTACTAATGCCTTTTTTTATTTGGTTACACCAGTTTTCACTATTTAAAATAGAGCTTAGTGCACTATCACTTTTTGCAGGTTTTATCCTTCAAGACTTTTTGTACTACTGGTTTCATCGTGCTTCACACAACATACACTGGTTTTGGCTAGCGCATGTGGTACATCACAGCTCGACAAAAATGAATTTCACAACGGCCTTCAGACAAAGCGTTTTGTACCCTTTTGTCGGCATGTGGCTGTTCTGGGTACCAATGATTCTTATTGGTTTTTCGCCAAGTCTGGTTTTTGCCATTGTCGCTATCAATCTGGCTTATCAGTTTTTTGTACACACTCAGACAATTGGAAACCTAGGCTGGGTAGAGCGTATCTTCAACACGCCTACGCATCACCGTATTCATCACGCAACGAATAAACCATACATCGATAAGAATTACGGTGGCGTACTTATTATATGGGATAAATTATTCGGCACTTTCGCTAAAGAAGACAAAACGATAACGATAAAGTACGGCATTGTAGGAAAAATGCCTGAGGACAATCCTCTTAGCGCTAACTTTAGTCAAATAGGTGTGCTTCGTGAACAGCTTCAGCACGCAAAAGGGATAAAAGCAAAGTTAAAGAGGTTGTTTGGCTATCCTGTCGCAGATTGATACTAATGCTCTTACACAATCAAAGTACTAGATGGATTGCTAGCGCTACCTAGAGAAGCGCTAGCCTTGGTATGGCACTATTCTTTACTAGCAATTTTCTGAAGGTTGCTGTGAATTTTGAAAAGTACGATAAGCAGTTCGCACCAGATTCTTGCGCCAATACAGCCAGACACGATAATAAATAGGCCGTATACAAAACTCGCGTCGTACCCTACAAACATCGTCGTTACGCCACTTACCACAGATCCTAAAAGCAATAGCCAGTACACGAAAGTGATAATCTTAGGGGTTAACATTGAGTCGAAGAAGAAAATATCTTTCATAATCATTCCTTGATGAAGTTTGCAGGTAGCAAGCGCTAATGTTATGCCGCATCCTGCGACAAACTTCTTGTTGTTATCGTTGTTTAGTGTTTAAAAGAATTGTGAGCAAGCTCACAGGGATAGTTGTAACACCGAAAGGTAGTGATCGCAACACTCTGTTATAAAAGGGGTTTATCTTGCGCCTTGCAAGCCGCCTGTGTGCAGTACAACAATGCGTGACCCGTCTTCAAACATACCTTTGGCCAGCATATCTTTAACTGCCCAAAAGGCTTTGCCGGAATAAACAGGCTCGATATCAAAATCGAAAGTATTATTAAAATCGTTGCAGAAGGTTTGAAGCTCATTTGGCGCTTTGGCGTAACCACCGAAGTGGTAGTTGTGTTCAATATGCCAATTTGATCGCCCAAGCGAGGCTGGAAGAAATTGTTCGACTAATCCTTCTAAGTAGTCTTCACCCTTCAGCACGCCAACACCGACAGCGTTGCAACCAGTGTGATGGAGAGTGTCTTTCGCATTATTTTCATTACGTTTATTTAATGCACTGACTATTCCCGCCAAAGTGGCTCCACTAGCGACAGGAGCGACAATAAAATCAAAGTCTATGTCGATTTCATCAACCATGTCCTTTATCCCTTGAAGCGCTTGTGCTTGGCTTCCGCCCTCAGGAATGATCATCGCGTCAGGTTGCTGCTGCTTAAGATGAAGTAGATATGCGCTATCGTTTCGCTTTTTGTAAGTGACTCGGTCTACATAGTCGATACGGGTGCCCCAACTTTTCAAATCCTCAATCATGGGTGTAGGTGCAGCGCTGTAGTCACCGCGAATAACGGCGTTAAAAGGAATGCCCAATTTATAACAAACAAAGCCTAGTGCATGCAGGTGGTTAGAAAAACCGCCGCCGAAACTCACTATCGTTTTTGGCAACGGGCTGGTGAGCGCATGACTTAGCTTTCGCCATTTATTACCTGACATTACAGGGTGAATAGCATCATCACGCTTAACAAATAGCGATACCTTGCTGGCACCTTCCCAATTTGGCTTAAATGGGATTAGCGGTGAGGGCAGGGTTAATGACGATTTAAATGCATCAAGGGGAAGCACAACGAAAGCCTAGTGTCAGTTGATCAAATGTGTGAAGGCAAGAGTATAACCAGATAGAAATTCAATAAAAGACCTGTAATGTTTATTACGCTAATAAGAGCATAGTTATGGTTATCAAAATGTATGGCCTATTTCGCCAGTTGAGAGCTAAATCCTTACCAATGCGCCCAGAAAGTGCCAGTGGTGTGTGGGGATATTCGATGTATAGCGCTAGCATGGCTGCGAAGATGTTTTCCATCATGCTTTTTGTTTCGATATCAACAAGCGGGCTAATCATGTCAAAGAATGCGGTTGCGCAAGAGCCAGATGTTAAGCACATCAGTAATTATGTTCCCAATGCAAAGCTCGTTGGAAAAGGAATGTTCTCTTACTACTTCTGGGATGTGTATACCGGTGAGCTTTATGCGCCTGAAGGCGCTTACCAAAACCAGCCCCCCTTTGCACTAAAGTTAACGTACCAGCGAGACTTGGAAGGCAAGAAAATTGCCCAGCGTTCTATTGATGAAATGAAAAAGCAAGGAGACCTATCGGCTGATGATTCAGACAAGTGGCTTTCCCTAATGAATAGTATCTTTCCTGACGTCAGCGAGGGCGACGTCATTACCGGTATCGCTACGAAAGATGGCACGAGTGTGTTTTACGTGAACGGTGAAAAGGCTGATGAAATTGAAGACAAAGTATTTACACAGCGTTTTTTTGATATCTGGCTAAGCGATAAAACGTCTGAGCCAAAATTTAGAAAGAAGTTATTGGGAAACGGATAAGGGCAACGCTTTATTAGCATTACGCCAAGTCTATCTCGTCAATTGATTAAGGTTGCGAAAGTGATAAAGAATACGGTGAAGTTTGTTTTAGGAATCGGAATTGCCACTTTAACGGTGGCAGGGCTATCCGGATGCTCTGTTTCAGTCGATGGTGAAGACTACAGATCTGTATCGCCTGTTTTCGATATTGAGCAATTTTTTGATGGGAACGTTAAAGCCTGGGGCATTGTTCAGAACCGCTCGGGCGAGGTGGTGCAAAGGTTCGTAGTAGACATCGATGGTTCAGTAGATGGCAATACGTTAACCCTTGATGAATCCTTTAATTACGGTGTGGGCGACGGTCCAACGTCCCGTACTTGGACCATCGTAAAGCAGAGTGATAATAGCTATGTGGGTCGCGCGAGTGACATTGATGGTCCAGCCAAAGGCACAAGCTTTGGCAACGCATTTAACTTTCATTACGAGATGGATTTGCCGGTGGATGACACTACCTATTCAGTGACGTTTGACGATTGGTTTTGGGCATTTGACGACAGTACTATGATGAACCGTTCGTATATTCGTAAGTTTGGCATTGTGATGGCAGAAGTCACCATATTTATGCAAAAACAAACAGACTAATACGCCATTAACCTCGTTTTTTGAAAAATGCTGGCCAGTAGATTTACTGGTCAGTGAGTTGTTACTCGTCGGCCCTCCATCTTCATATATTTCCGTTTTCGTTTCACATTTGAAACTAATCGACATTTACTTTGGCATTACCCGTGAGGTGGCATTTCGTTCCATGCTAATGTAAGCGTTTAATTCGTTATTTTTCTTTGCTTAGGAGCGTTCATGAAAGTTGCATTGATGATGGAAAACAGTCAGGCGGCTAAGAATCCGGTAATATTAAATGAGCTCACAAGCGTGGCGGACTCACTGGGACACGCTGTATTCAATGTGGGTATGAACAGCGAAACTGATCACCATCTTACCTATGTGCACTTAGGCATAATGGGAGCTATTCTACTCAACTCAAAAGCTGTCGATTTTGTGATTTCAGGCTGTGGTACGGGTCAAGGGGCTATGATGTCATTGAATGCTCATCCAGGCGTATTTTGCGGTTATTGTATCGACCCTTCAGATGCATTTTTGTTTAACCAAGTTAACAATGGAAATGCGTTAGCGTTACCTTTTGCAAAAGGCTTTGGATGGGGCGCTGAACTTAATGCGCGTTATATCTTTGAGAAAGCGTTAACAGGCGAGCGTGGCGCGGGCTATCCCGTTGAACGTAAAGAACCTCAAGTACGAAACGCTGGTATTCTCGCAGATTTGAAACGTGCGTTGGCTCCAGAGAGCTACGTCGATTCACTGAAAAAAATGGACGTTGAACTGGTTAAAACAGCCGTATCTGGAGAGCGTTTCCAGCAGTGTCTATTTGACCACGGTCAAGATGAAGAGATTAAAGCGTACGTGAAGTCGCTGTTAGCGTAAGCGACTGGCACAAATCACAACGTTGAAAATGTAGGATAAAAACGCTGATGCTAAGAAAAAAGCGTCAGCGTTTTTTTATTTTTTGTCGACAAAAACAATAGTCCAAAGCTTAACGCTTAAACGTAAATACCACACCTAACCCGTGCCCTTTAACTAGCGGGTCGTGAATAAACCAAATGTGGCCGTCGTGTAACTTCACAATGGCAGACACAAGCGATAAGCCCAACCCATTTCCCTTACTGGTTCTACTGCCGTCTGCCCGATAAAATCGGCGCTCCAGATTCACAATTTCATGTTCACCCACGCCAATTCCCGCATCGTTCACGGCAATCACGATATGACTTGCTGTGGTAGAGAGCTGTACGGTGACCACACTTTTTTCGTTAGAGTACTTTATGGCGTTGTCTAACACGTTAGCTACAGCTTGAAATAGCAGGTTAGGATCGGCAAGCATTGTAACTGCATCGAGCTCGCTCGAAAGGGTAATGTCGCGCTCTTCTGCAAGGGGGTGATACAGGTCAACCACGTCCTCTACGATGGCGCGTGCGTCAGTGGAACAAAAGCCTTCTTTCTTATTGGTGGTTTCAAGCCCACTTATGCGTAACAAGCTGTTAAACATGTTTAGCAGGTTGTCGGCTTCTTGGGTTGTATCTTCCCTTAGTTGAGTGTCTTCGATTTTTTCTAGCGTGTTGCGAAGTCGAGATAATGGAGTGCGAAGGTCATGGGCGATGCTATCGGTCACTGACTTTATATTGTTGACTGAACTCTCGATAGTATCGAGCATTTGATTAAACACAAATGACAAACTGCTCAGATCGTCCCAATTACTGTCAATTTCTAAACGCTCTTGCAGGTTTCCCGTTTTGATAATCTTATCCGCCGTTTGCGACATGCGGTTAATTCGATTAACCACGTAAACGGCTATAGCGAAGCTCAGCACACTCAAGGTACAAAGCAACACCACAATGATCCAGCTGAACGTTTTACCAAACCACTGTGCGCTGTATAAATCGTCAATGCCACGACCAACGTAAAGCACGTGATCGCCAAGGGTTACTTCTCTCATAAGTGCTTGGCGCAGCGTTTTTCTCGTTGTGCTATTGGGGCGGGTGATAACTATTTCTGCGGTAGCAAAACTGGCGCTTTTGTGGCGCTCAAGAACAAGGGGAATTGACGACAAATTGCCAGCCACTACTTGTTCATCTTTACTCAGTGCAACAAATGAACGTAGGTGGTCGGACGCTGAGGTGATTGTTGAGCCATTTGGCGAATGTTGGCCATTGTCTTTGGCTATCGCTAACTTAACCGCGTCAATACCGAGGTTTTCATAAAGAGTAATCAGCGCGTTTGTTTTGGCATTAACGGCAGCATTCGATTCCGAAATAAACAAGTCGCTGCTCGTTAATCGCCAAAAATAAACAATTAAAACAATGGCAATACAAGCCAGAGTAGTGAGCAATACGCCTACGCGAAAACTTGAACTACGCGTAAAGTCGCGTATTGCTATCATGCAAGCCCATCCGCTATTCGATACCCTGTGCCTCTTACGGTTTCGATAAGCGGGACATTAAACGCCTTATCCACTTTTTGACGCAAGCGGCTAATGTGAACATCTATCACATTCGTTTGCGGGTCAAAATGATAGTTCCAAACCTGCTCAAGCAGCATGCTTCGCGTCACGACTTTACCCTTGTGACGGAGCAGGCATTCAAGCAATTGAAATTCTTTAGACTGCAGGTCGATCTCTTGATCGCCGCGCAATACTTTGCGGTTAACCAGGTCTAGAGTGAGGTCGCCTACTTTTATCAGCGTCTTGTCTTCACCTTCTTTGTTACGACCTGCAAGGCCCTCAACGCGAGCAAGTAACTCTTCAAAGGCAAAAGGCTTAGTTAAATAATCATTAGCGCCTGTGCGAAGGCCTTTGACCTTGTCTTCAACCTGACTTTTTGCACTCAGTAATAAAACGGGCGTTGTGTTGCCTTCTTCGCGAAGTTTTTCTAAAACAGAAAAACCGTCGAGTTCGGGCAGCATCACATCCAGAATTACGGCGTCTAATTCGTTACTTGACGCCTGTTGGTAGCCTGATGTTCCATCACCTACAGTAATACATTCATGCCCTTCACCCAATAGTCCATTTGCAATGTGCGAGGCAACCTTTGGATCATCTTCTACAAGTAGCACTTTCATTATTACGCTTCTTTTGTTTATCAACATTCACACACTTGTTTGGCGTTGCTGTCGCCATTATGTGGCGATTAATCGTCAGCAAGCAAAATCAAGCAGTCGCAAAGCAGTATCGCTTTCACATGCTTTTACGAGTGTTAAGTAACGAAACGATCACTTTTAAGCTTTTTCGCATGTAGCGACAATTTGTTCAGGTGTCTAGTGCCCTAGAGGGCGCATGCACAGTGCATTGGCATGTTCTACACTCTTGAACTGCGCTCTCAAACTGTACTGGGACTCGGTCAACGTGCATCTTGATCAAACACTTAACTTAGTTAGCCTCTGTCAAAACGCATGCTGGCGTTGTAAGGCGTGAAGTGTTGAACATCGCCTCGTGCACATTTTTCCTGAACTTCGTGCCAATATTCAGGGGTCATCAAATCACCGTGTAACGATTTAAGTATATCTTTGAACTTGCGTTTACCTACAATGAAGTGCTCAAACTGCTCGGGGAATACGTCGTTAGGCGCTACCGAGAGCGTATCAATAGCATAAGGATCGTCAGATTTCGGCAGGGATCTAAAATTGCGCTCATTCATTAAACAAATTTCATCATAGTCGTAGAAAATAACGCGGCCATGACGGGTAATACCGAAGTTTTTATGTAGCATGTCGCCAGGAAATATGTTGGCCATGGCAATTTGCTTAATGCACAGTCCAAGCTCATCTAGTGCTCGGGTAATTTTCTCTTCATCTGTTTCTTCTTGTAGATACAGATTAAGCGGCGTCATTTTCCGTTCAATGTACATGTGTTTAATGATGAGTTCAGATTCAGTGAATTCTAAGCTCGATGCACACGTCTCTTTGAGTTCATCAATTAACTCAGGCTCAATTCTGTCTAGCGGAAACCTGAAGTTTACGTACTCGTGGGTATCTGCCATTCGGCCCACACGGTCTGACATTTTCACTAACTTATAGCATTCTTTAACGTGTTCACGCGTGATTTTTTTACTCTCTGCAAACTCGTCTTTAATAATCTTAAACACCACGCCATAAGACGGAAGATGGAAAACCATCATGACCAGGCCTCGAATGCCAGGAGCCGCCTCAAATTTGTCGTCCGACTCGTCCATGTGCTGCAAGAAGTTGCGATAAAACACTGTTTTACCGTGCTTGTAGTGTCCCATTGCCATATACAGTTCAAAGTGCTTTTTATTGGGGAGAAGCTCTTGAAGAAAGGCGGCAACTTCCGCAGGATTTTGAGTGTCAGCCATAAAGTAGCTGCGAGCAAAACCGAAAATAACGCTTAAGTCTTTGCGATCAGTTAGCAGCGCATCCACAAACATATGGGGTTCGTTATAGCGTCGCATGGCGATAACAAACGGCAGCGTTTCGTCGGGCATGCAAATTCGCCCAATCAGGTAAGCGGCTTTTCCTCTAAAAAACGTAGGCTTAAGGATTTCCACAGCTTGAACGCTGGCTAGCTGCTCCTTATTCAACCGAGCGCGAAGCGCGCTTTCAAGGTTCTGTAGGTCTCGCTCGAAGTTTTCAAATGGAATGTTGTATCGATATATCTTAAAAATTGACTCGTACATTTCACGCACCGTGGTGGTGGTGTCGAAGCTGTTAATCACTTTGTCTCTGTCTTGCCCGGGTAAGAAACAGCGGCTGGGCAAGACAAACATCATATCGTTATCGATTTTTCTATGTTTAAACAAGCGACCAATTACAGAGTTGTAAAAGGTTTCGGCTAGCTCAAACTGCGGGTGGCCTTCTAGCTGTAAAGCAAATACTTTCTTAAGCTCTTGCCAGAAAGCGTCGTCTTTTTGATGTACTTGAGTTAGCTGATAAATTTCGGCGACAGCGTCTGACAGGCTTTGCTCGTAAATGGTTATTCGCTCTTTAGAGGCAAGCTGAGTTTCTTTCCAATTTCCCTTTTCGAACCTTTCTTGAGCGCCACGAGTGATGCGGGTGAACCATCGATAACTCTTATCGAAATGAGACAAAATTTGATAGGCAACTTTTCTTACCAAACTCTTATCTTGGCTGGTAGCTAACTCTTGCATGGTCGTGTGTTCCTTATTTTGTTACTCGCTATATCTACCACAAAATAGATAGCTTGAAGAGTGAAGTTTGGCGCAGATAGCGATTAAGTTACCAATTATCAGACACTTTTTTGTTTTATTATACTTTCGTTTAATGTATTCTGTTGGCGGATTAATAACCAATTATAAGTTTGTATTTGATGGGTTTTAATATTCTTATTTGTGATGACTCGGCGCTGGCGCGAAAAATGGCGAGAAGCAATTTGCCAGATGGCTTTGCTGAAACTATTTACGAAGTGTCAAATGGTATGGACGCGTTGGAAGTATTGGCTCATCACACAATA
This sequence comes from Alteromonas sp. CyTr2, assembly GCF_947311905.1. Classification (NCBI taxonomy): domain Bacteria; kingdom Pseudomonadati; phylum Pseudomonadota; class Gammaproteobacteria; order Alteromonadales; family Alteromonadaceae; genus Alteromonas; species Alteromonas sp. CyTr2. The sequence continues at coordinate 27,065 of NZ_CAMZMZ010000046.1, forward strand.
GATTTGGTTTTACTGGACCTGACCATGCCTGTTCTTGGTGGTATCAGTGTGTTGAGTGAAATAAAACGCCGTCAGCTAGAAACGTTTGTTATCGTCGTGTCTGGCGATATTCAGCCAATGATGCAAGAAAAAGTGATGTCTTTAGGTGCACTGGGCTTTATAGAAAAGCCGATAAAACGGGACGTGCTAACGTCAGTTTTGCAGCGCTTTGGCTTTATTCTTCCCGATACTTACAAACCAGCGATTGCGGTTTAAGATTTTAACGACTTATAAAGAGCGTTGTAAAAAGCGTTGATAAAGGTTGATGAGAAAAATTGATGAAAAGGGGCGAACTGCGGTTCGCCCTTTTTCATATGTGCTTAGTCAAACCAGTGGCGCGTTTTGTTCGCAAACCACACTAGCGAAAGCATAACGGGCACTTCAACTAATACACCCACCACAGTGGCAAGTGCTGCGCCGCTGTGTAAACCAAATAGCGAAATAGCGACGGCTACCGCCAATTCAAAAAAGTTAGACGTACCAATCATACATGCCGGTGCTGCAACATTATGCGGCAGTTTCATACGTTTTGCCGCAAAGTAAGCAATGGCAAAAATACCGTAAGTTTGTATTAGTAGCGGTATCGCGATAAGCACGATGTCTTGCGGCTGCGATAAAATAGTTTCGGCCTGAAGACCAAACAAAATAACAATAGTGAGTAGCAGGCCGATAACTGAAAAGGGTTTGAACTTGCTAACCAATGCGTCAACAGCGCCATTTCCTTGTGCGTTATTGCCTTTATTTTCCAAGTGACGGCGCGTGATATAACCCGCGACCAATGGCAATACAACATACAGTGCAACAGAAAGCAGCAGGGTATCCCATGGTACGGTTATATCTGTTACGCCCAGCAGCATGGCGGTAAGCGGTGCAAAGGCAACGACCATAATCAAGTCATTAATTGATACCTGGACTAACGTGTAGTTAGCATCCCCTTTGGTAAGGTGACTCCACACAAATACCATCGCTGTACATGGAGCGACGCCCAGTAGGATCATGCCTGCAATGTACTCAGTGGCAGTTTGCGGATCTACCCAGTCGGCAAAAATGCCCTTAAAAAATAGCCAACCCAATAGTGCCATAGTGAAGGGCTTTATCAGCCAGTTAATCACCAAGGTCAGTACAAGGCCTTTCGGCTTTTTACCCACGTCTTTAATTGAGCCAAAGTCTATTTGTACCATCATTGGGTAAATCATTAGCCAAATAAGTACTGCCACTATCAGGTTTACGTGCGCATATTCAAGCGCCGCAATAGACGCAAAGACACCCGGCATGGCATAGCCTAGGCCCACCCCTGCAACAATGCAAAGGCCAACCCACACTGATAAATAACGTTCAAAGAAACCCATTCTGATGCACCTTTGTCTTACTTTACAACGATTTTTGATTAACACGCTTACTCACTTCTTCTGCGCTTTCAACGCGCTCAGAATAGCGGTCAACGAGAAAGTCTTTGTTGTCGCGGGTGAGCAAAGTAAATTTCACCAACTCTTCAACTACGTCCACAATGCGGTTGTAGTAAGGTGACGGCTTCATGCGACCATCGTCTTCAAATTCTAGAAAGGCTTTTGCCACAGAAGACTGATTAGGGATGGTTAGCATGCGCATCCAGCGACCTAAAATGCGCATTTGGTTTACCGCATTGAACGATTGTGAACCGCCGGAAACCTGCATAATCGCCAACGTTTTACCTTGGGTTGGTCGAACGCCGCCAAGGCTAAGCGGTACCCAGTCAATCATGCTTTTCATAATGCCAGTCATGCTGCCGTGGCGCTCTGGTGAACACCAAATTTGCCCTTCAGACCACATCATAAGCTCACGCAGTTCTTTCACTTTTGGGTGTGAGTCATCTTCAGTATCTGGCTGCGGCAATCCACGAGGGTCAAAGATTTTGGCTTCAGCACCAAAGTACTCAAGCAATCTTGCCGACTCTTCAATTACTAGGCGGCTGTACGAGCGTTCTCTGAGCGAGCCGTAAAGTAGCAAAATACGCGGCTTGTGATCTGAGAACCTTGATGCAAAGTTAGCCATAATTGGCTTGTGCATTTGCGCCATTACCGCGTTATCAGATGGGCTTTGTGCTGTTGAGCTTTCTTGGTTGCTTGATATATCTTGGCTCATTGATTTACTGTTACCCATTACTGGGCTCCTAATTTTGATAGTGCCTCTTTAAGCGCTGTTTTATCTAAGTTTTTCTCAGCAAGCTCTGCTAATGCCGCTACACGCTTTTCAATAATATCGATAGTGTTGTTGAATGCCTCTGCTTTCTCTTGTTCGCTACCTTCTAACTTAGACGGGTCTTCTAAGCCCCAGTGCACCTTAAGAGATTTACCGAAATAAACAGGGCATGACTCACCCGCCGCTGAATCACAAACGGTGACAACAAGATCAGCATCGTAATCTTCAAATTCATCCCACGACTGGCTTTGAAGGCCGTCTGTACTAAACCCGCGCTCTGCAAGGTACTTAAGAGAAAGAGGGTGTACTTCCCCTACAGGCTGGCTGCCAGCACTACGTGCTTCAACATTGCCGTTCGAGGCGTTAGTGATGGCCTCGCAAAGAATGCTGCGGCAACGGTTGTGCGTACAAATATATAAAATCTTCATATAAAACCTTGTTTAATGGTCGAGGCTACTGTGGGTAGCTGTAATAAATAGAATAAGACTTCGAAAAAACAGATACTTGGCGACGTATTAAGCTGCAATTAACACTAGGGCCTGTATATGGTCTCCCCCTTTATTGCAAGAGTAAACATGCTGTTTGACTAAAATGGTTTGCGTCCGTATATCCGGCTTC
>NZ_CAMZMZ010000047.1:0-28791 GCF_947311905.1 Alteromonas sp. CyTr2
CCTTCTTGATAGTGATTTGAACAACCCTATCTTGGCTCATTTGAAGCCTTTATGGGAGGAGAGGGTCCATACCATTAGTCCGCATAGATTATTATCTATACGGATTGGTATTAAATAGGCTATACGTAGTCATATGCTTTCGTGTAAACAATGGACGCATAGCGCTTTGTCTTTCTGTCTAAGGCTAAAGCCATTATAAAGAATGAATTACAATGCAAAAAAACAACACGTTATTGATTAAATCCATGTCATTTGCGCTTTCTATTTTCTTTACTTCTCATCGAAGGGCGAGCACGTTCAACATAACTAGTTTTATCACAGGTACATTCACATCGAGCGCTCTCTTACTAGCCGGCGCTACCCTTTCATGGGCACATGCCGCTGAGACATCCTTATCAGCAACGCCAACCATTTCGATATACGTTAGCGACGCCAATGGGGAGCCTGTGAAAGATATGGTGTTAACCCTAACGCCTAACTTTACGCTTGCATCAACGCCACAGCGTGGCGAAGAGCCCGCCATAATGAATCAAATCGATAAACAATTTGCGCCTCACGTGCTTGTTGTTCAATCAGGCACAGATATTTCGTTTCCAAACGCAGATAATCTTTTTCATCACGTGTATTCTTTTTCCCCTACAAAACAGTTTGAGCTAAAACTCTATAAAGAGTTTACCGCTGAACCGCTTCGCTTTGAGCAAGCTGGTATTGTAGATATTGGCTGCAATATTCACGACTGGATGCTGGGCTATATTGTGGTAACCGACAGCCCATTTTTCGCAAAAACCAATGAAGAAGGCGTAATGAATGTTTCACTTCCGGTAGGCGAGTACAGTGTTATGACCTGGCACCCGCAGCAACCTGATGTGAAACTATTTAACAGCGCAACATTGCATATCACCAACTCACAAGAATACAAATTTGTTCTTGATGCAGTTTTCAGTGACGATGACTTCGACGAAGGATTTGGCGATTATTAATGCGTAATGTCTTTGCCTTAACCGTCTGTTTGCTTTGCACGAGTTTAACACTTCAGGTTCACGGAGAAACCAAGGCCCTAGTAAGAACAAGCTTTGTGGCAAAAGATGATTCGCGAAGCTTTCAGCAAATGGGGACCGGCCATCAGCGTTATGAAAGTAACGGCATACAGCTCTCTCATGCTGTAGTGATAGCTGACTTTATGTTAGCGGATAGTTGGTCGGCAGTTGGCGTCATCAATGGTTATAGCGATGGGGAACAAAAGGTTGGATTCTCCGAACTTTATTTAAAATATCGCCCGTTAGTCGCATCCAGCATAAAACCTGAAGTAAAAATAGGGGCATTTTTTCCTGCTCTCTCAGCGGAAAATACCGACGCGGGTTGGTTATCGCCTCACTTTCTAAGCAACTCAGCAATTAATAGTTGGGTGGGTGAAGAACTAAGAACAGGCGGCATCGAAGTAAGTCTGCGACAAAATGGCAGGCAAATAAGAAGCCACTGGTCATGGAAAGTATTGGGCAGCGTGTTCAAAGGTAACGATTCCACCGGCACTCTGCTTTCTTGGCGAGGGTTTGCCCTTCACGACAGACAGTCCGTTTATAATGATCGCGTAAACTTCCTCCCCATTCCCGGCGTCGTCGATGAAGATAAGTTAAACGCACCGGCATGGACGGAACCCTTCAGGGAAATTGACAATCGGTTTGGGTACTACGTAGGAGCTCACTTAGCCTATGCTAGAAAGGCCGAGTTACGTTATTACTATTACGACAATAATGCAGACTCGAACATTGTTGACCCAGACCGCATTTATGCCTGGCATACGCGCTTTCATTCATTAACACTGCGATATTTACCACGACCTGAGTTAACGGTGTTTTCTCAAGTGCTACTAGGTGACACTTTGATGGGGGAGCATATCGTAGACAACGATTTTTCCAGTGCGTATATCGGTGCGGCATACAACCTAAAGCAATTAGGCTGGGAAGATTTAACTTTAGCCATGCGTGGGGACTGGTATCAGGTGGTAGATAACGATGATGTTGTGCATGACCCGAATGGAAGCAGAGGTAACGCCTTTACCGTTAGCGTAAGGTACGACATTACCGCTTATTTATCCGTTAGCACAGAGTGGCAATTAAATTCAGGACATCAGGAGAATTTGCGTTTTTTCCAATCCGACGAGGACTATAGAGAGCAACTATTTCAACTGGCGTTCACTGTAACTCTGTAGCGAAGCGACTGGTGTTCGTCCTACCCTTTCGCCACTTCAATTAAATCAAATTTTGTTTCGCTGTCACCTTTCACCATCACCTGACACTGTCCCCAAGAGTTTGGAATTTGCCAGACATGCGCTTCGGCAACCGTGAATTTTTCTCGATGAGTATCACAACGGACTTCAACGGTATCAAGCTCGCCTTGGATGTTGCCAAAAGCAAACTTACTTCGCACAAGAGTGTGGAACCAATTCCCATCACTTCCTATCGTTACGGGCACGGTTAAGTTTTGCTCAGATGCAATAGATTCTTCAATCTGACTAATTAGCGGCGCGATCTCGCCAATACGCGTTTCTTGCGCTTCCATGTCTTGAAGTGTGGTGTAGGATTTTAATGCTTCTGCATAATACCCACGCTGAGCATCGAGTATGATTTTTCTTTGAAGGGCGTATGCCACATAATCTTCATCAAACACCATGTTATTGAAGCGCTTACTACCGTTGCTGGCAAGTAATCGCGTTAGGCTTTGCGCTTCCCTCTCTACGTCGCCTTGTTTGCTCGCTATATGAGACTCCAAGTTTAGCAACCACGTATTTTCATAGCGGTTTAGCGTATCCCAAGCTAGAAGCTCTTTAAGTGCTTCATCAGCCGCGTCAACATCACCCGCATTAAAGCGCTCTTCTGCATCTTTATAAGCTTTAATAAATTTGCGTGTGGCTCCGCTTTTTCCGCTTATAGCGAAATCCATTTGGACTGCTTGATGACACTGCTGGGTAGGTTCGCCATCTTTGATCGCGGGGTTATATTGCCATTTCTTAACCGCTGACAGTGCACTGCGTTTGAAAGAAGGGCTTCCAAAGAAGTCTTCTACAACAGGGTCTTTCACTCTGCCTTCTTCGTCGATAACGTAGCTTAGCCTAACCCAACCTTCTCGGCCTTTTCTAATGGCTTGAGATGGGTATCTAGGATCGACACGTTTCAAAGGCGTCGCTGGTGTAAATGCGCTTATGCGCTCTACTTCATCAGCTTTCGATTCTGCGAGCGCTTTTTCTTCAAGATCATCACATGGGATACTCAGTTCCTGTGCAGCTGCACTTGCCGTGAAACCTGTAGCGAGCAAAGCCGCTAAAACGAGCGATGGTTGGGTTCGCTTAACAATATTTTCGTGGGCTGAATATTCTGTTCTCAATGCTTTTTTCCATAAATCCTGTTTCATATTTATCATCCTTAATAATGGCTAAACATTACGAGTGAATTGGCGCTAATTCTATTTTTTAGACGAGCTCTCAAGCGACGCATCGGGTACGTTTTTGATCATCATTTGCTCTTTGCGTTTCATCATCATCTTGGCAAGCCTACGCATGCTCACCGTGGTGTCTTTTTCATCTACGATATCGACACCTAGCAAGCGTTCGAGCAGGTCTTCTAGCGTAAGCACCCCTTCTAAACCGCCGTACTCGTCAACCACCAGTAACATATGCACGTGCTTATTGATGAAGTGCTCGAAGGTGACTGACAGCGGCATAGTGTTTAACACGGTAACCATATCTTTTGCGTATTCCGAAAGCGGCTTATCAGTGTTACCTCTGGCTTGTGCCACCAATAAATCAGAACGCATCACAAAGCCGGTAATGTTTTCTGAGTCGCTGTCTTCAAACACAGGAATACGAGAAAATTCTATATTGGCGTGCTTGTGGAAAAAGCCTTCTACCGTCATCGACTCCGACACTTTAAATAGCGCCGTGCGGTGGGTAATCGCATCTTTCACTTTCAGCTCGTGCAAACTTAACAAGCTTTGCAGAAACGCCGCTTCGTGATTCGCTAGCTGACCTTCTTGCCCCGACAACTCTGCCATGGCGTGAAGCTCACTACGGCTTAACCCGCGAAGTGGACTGTCTTCTTTAAAGCCTTTCGTCATTAGCTCAGACATTTTAACGAACGGCATAAGTACAATTGAAAGGTATTTAAGAAAATATGCGGTTACTGGCGCTAGTGTTCGCCAATAGGTTGCACCAAGTGTTTTAGGTATAATCTCAGAAAAAATAAGAATAAGGAGTGTAAGGACTGCTGAAATAACGCCTAGATAGGCGTCACCAAATACTGCTGCCGCTTGCGCACCTGCCCCGGCAGCCCCCATAGTATGAGCAATAGTGTTCAGCGTTAATATTGCTGATAAAGGCGTATTTATATTATCGGTTTGCTTACGTAGTAGCGCACCACTGGCTTTGCCCTCTTTCTCTAACACAGAGATATAAGCGGACGAAACACTCAGAATCACAGCCTCTGCAATGGAGCACAAAAAAGAAAAGCCCAGTGCAATGAAGACGTACACAATAAGTAAAAGCATGTAGTTATTCCAAGCGTCCTTGTAGGTTTAAACGCGTTTTAATTTTAATAAGTTGAACGACTATTATGGATAATAGAGCGGGATATACAAGCGCTCTATGAATATCATTTGAGCGCTTTATTATGAAAGGCATCCGCTGGGCTACTGTTAGCCGCAGCACGCCGAATGTTGCTCTTGGTTATGACGGTGTTGCTGCAGCTTTTTCAGACCCAGCCTTAACATTAACCCCGCCAATAAAATCGCGCATAGCCCATAAATCACCTGAACGTCTGCACCGTGCTCATGAACATGGCTTTGCGTTTTGATCATAGAGGCTAAAGAAAACGAAGCTACTAGGTAGTTCAGTGCGTAACCAAAACCAATACTCGCAGAGATAACACTGAAAAGGTAAAGCACTAACGTTCGCGTGCCCATTTCTTGTTTGATCATTCCCATCGTTGATACGTTAGTGGCGGGCCCCGCCATTAAAAACACTAAAACAGCACCGGGCGATAACCCCGCCGCAAGAAACCCAACCGCGAGTGGCGTTGATGCTGTAGCACATATGTACATAGGAATGCCGATTAGCGCCATCACTAGCATGGCGACCACGCCATCACCCCATTGCGTTAAAAAGTCGGTGGGTACCCACGTTTTAATTGCCGCGGCAAGTGCTAATCCAATTAATAACCATATCACAATGTCTTCAAGTAACTTGCCACTGGCATATGAAAGCACGCTTGTGATTTTCGAAGGCGAAGACTCGTGTTTGGGCTTGTCTGTGCTTTCGTGGTTATGAGCATGTGTTTTTTCGCTTGCACAACAGGACGTGCTGGCCTGTATTTGCGGCTCTGATTTAGGTGCTTGCTTTGAACCACAGCACGATGACTGCGTCACGTCAGATTGTCGTTGTTGAGCCTCTTCTGCTTCTGCGAAAAAACGCACCATCAATCCAGCATAAATAGCGCTTGTAATGGCCGCGATGGGTCTAACAATGGCATACAACGGTCCAAGCAATGCGTAGGACACAGAAACACTGTCTACGCCAGTCTCGGGCGTAGACACTAAAAACGAGATAGTGGAAGATTTAGATGCACCGCTACGTCTAAGCCCAAGTGCCGCTGGGATAACGCCGCAAGAGCACAGAGGTAAAGGCGCACCAATAACCGCGGCCTTTGTAATTGAGCCAAACGATGAGCTGCCCATGTGCTTTTCCAAAAACGAAACGGGTACCAATTCGTGCATGATACCCGCCACCAGCAAACCGAGAAGTAACCAAGGCGCGGATTCAACGAAAAGTGCTAGGAAATTTTGTCCAAGTAAAATGATATCTGACACAAAGCCTCACAGGTTATTTTGTTGAAAGGTCACGTTGAAGAACGCGGCTTTTGACAACAAAGATAACGGTGTTTTAGAACGGTAAGTATAATAACAGATATGCTGTATGACAGAAAATCAGCAAAACTGATTAACCTGATTTATGCGAGTGCGTTTTGCTTTTAAAGGAAAGAAAAATGGCCAGTACAAATGCACTGGCCGAATGTTGACTGTCTCGAAAGTGTAATTTTAAACCACGAGGTCAACCATGAAAGTTTTTGTCGCTAGTGACTTATCCGTTGGCTTGCTCTTTTTTAAGCTTCGATTCCTTTTTGAGTTTTGACACCACAGAAAAAGCTTCAAGCATAACAAGCACAGACACAATAAGTACTACTGCGTCTAAGAATACCAATAGATAGTTACCTTCAACGTAGTATTCTTTAAGTTTAATAAGCCCAGCAAAGAAGGCCATAATCAGTACAAACACCATTGGAATCAGCGTATATTTCGCTGGTCGACCTAATTTAATCAGCATAACCGAGATTACTAACAGGGTTAAACTGGCTAGTATCTGGTTAGTAGAACCGAATAACGGCCAAATAATCATACCGCCACTGCCTGACGCACCACCTGCACCGAAGGCCAGCAATAAACAACATCCAACAGCTACGAGCGTTGCAACCACGCCGTTCTTAAGTGCACCAATTGAATAGATATCGCCCCATTCTTGGATTATGTAGCGCTGCAGACGCACGCCCGAATCCATGGTGGTGCCAGCAAATAGAACAACCATTACCGCAAGGATCGTTGACGAGAAATCTACCGGCAACCCCCAACCCTGCTGAATTAGGTTCGCACCACCAGTGATAAATGCACCCACGCTACCCGCACCCAAGTGGCTGTATACTTCGTGCCATTCTTCTGGAGAAGCTGCAAACGCAACGCCGCTTACAGCGACAATGGTAATAAGTGCCAGTGAACCTTCACCGACCGCGCCTAGATAACCAACAAAGCGTGCATCGGTCTCTTTGTCTAGCTGCTTAGAGCTGGTACCTGAAGACACAATACCGTGGAAACCAGAAACAGCGCCACACGCAATAGTAACGAACAACAGCGGGATTAGACTTGGAGAATCGACAGCGGTTTGAGCGTTAAACGCTGGCGCCGTGATATCCGGCATAGCAAAGAACACAGCACCATAAAGCAGGAACAAGCCAACAAGTAATTGCATACCGTTAATGAAATCACGAGGCTGTAACAGCATCCAAACTGGTAACAGCGATGCAATAGCGGCGTAAATAAATAAGATAATGATCCAGTTTGCTTTATCTGCTAAACCAAACATGGTTTCCGGCAGACTTAGTGGGATATAACTGCCCGCATACACCGATGCGTAAAGCACAATAATCCCCACAATACATAAGGGTATGAGGCTGAAATTACGTTTAAGCAATTGACCTATGACTAATGCAACTGCGATTGCCATCCAAGCTGGGAATACCGCATTGGGTTGGGAGACAAAAGAGTTCGCGATAACCACGCCAAATACCGCATTAACCATTAAGAGTACTAGGAAGATCACTATCATAAATAGTGAACGAGAGCGTTTTCCGATGACGGTCTCAGACAGCGCGCCCATTGATTTGCCTTTGTGGCGTGCGCTGGCCCATAAGGCGCCCATATCGTGCACACCGGCAAATAATATCGTACCGAACACAACCCAAAGTACCGCAGGAACCCATCCCCAGTAGACAGCAATAGCTGGACCTACGATGGGTGCTGCCCCCGCCACGGAAGTGAAATGGTGCCCCCACAATACAACTTTATTGGTGGGAACATAGTCCACCCCATCTTTCATTGTATGGGCTGGTGTTACAAAACTATCATCCAACTTAAATATACGGCTCGCAATAAACTTCGAATATACGAACCAGCCGAGCAACATTCCGATGATGCCCAGTATAACAATGGCAATAGACTGCATACTGTCGTCCTAATTTGTTTTATCGACAGGCCCTAGGGTCTATTGTTCTTTGGTGTACGAATTTTGGTTTAAACGTACAACAAAGGTCAGCAGCCCCTAGCCTGTTGATTTTCTTATTTTCAGTTCAAACATTACACCAATTATCGGTGGCGAAAGGTCATACCTGAATAAGAAAACACCTATTTAAGGTATGCCCAACGTACTGTTGCGCATATTTAAACATGCGACAAGGCAAGGGCCTGACACATTAGACTAAAGTCTAACTCAAAGTTTGGGATTTAGCTGTAAGGCTTTTGAGGTTTATTAGCGATGATTAAGCGGTGAAACAGGAAAGCGTAAAACAGACATTATTTGCCTGCTGTTCTCCACATTAGTAAAGGTCGCGGTGATAACGTCCTTCGTCAGCTAACGCATTGTAGGCTTGCGCTTCAAGTATGGACTGCAAAGCCATGTCAACGCCTTGGCCCATTCCTTCAAAATGCCCACATACGTATACTTGTCCGGTATCGCCTAAGAAGGATTTAACCTCATCTCGCTGCTCAACAAGACGCTGTTGAACATAGCCACCACCTTTTTGTCGGGAGAAAATAACTGACTTTTTAAAAATACAGTCACTATTCTGGAAAGGCGATAGCGTTTTATCAAGCACATCATCTTGCATGGGATGACGTTCGCCAAAAAATATCCAAACTGGCCCAGCGTTCTCAAGCAATGCGCGTTTTGCAAGCTGAGCTCGTACCCCCGCAATGCCGCTACCCGCAGCAATTAATAACAATGGGCACTGAGTATTAGTAATAATAGCGCTGGTATTTTTCCGAATGTAGGCCTGTACTGACTGAGATACAGGTAAAGAACGGGTAAGTAATCCAGAACCTAGCCCAAGTTGTCCGTTGTCTTTAACCAGCTGTCGAACTACAAGCTTTACGTCGTGTTCTTGTGGTACCGACGCAATGGTGTAGCTTCGGCTTACAATCGGTGACTGCCCTTGCTGAGGAATAAGGACTTCCAACACGTCTCCCGCTTCCCATTGTTCATGTAACTCTTGTGTATGATTAGAATGGTCAACGTTCAAAGACAAGCCGAACAGGCCTGGCGACGCTGGGTTTGAAGGTTTACCCTCAGAGTGGTCAGAGGGTTCCTTTGAAGCCTCGCCAGAAGCTAGACTTATTTCATTTAATTGAACCCGATTTTTCAGTGTGAAAGCATGGGTGGGGTGCTGTTCATCCTGTGACAACGAACCAAGCAAAGACAAATGCTCACCTTTCCCTGAATCTAATGTCGTTAGCGGAGAAAGCGCACGTGCGCCTAGTGCACTGATATTATCAAACAACGTGACTGCGAATTGGCAAAACGCGGCGTATTGCTTATCGCCTAACCCCACCACTTCAAAAGACAGGTGGGACAGGTAATCAGATTGATTCGACGACGCTTTTTTTAGCGCTTTACTAAAGGTTCTACCCGCATCAGGGGGTTCGCCTTCACCGTAGGTACTCACAACAAAAATGACTTTCGACACACTACTTAACGTGTTGAGTTTCAAAGATGCCATGGACACTACCGACGTTTGCTCTTGCTGTGATAGCGCCGCGGCCTTTGCGCGGGCAATTTTTTCGGCCGTACCGGTTTGGCTTGCGTATACGACAAGGGTCTCCTCGCCTGATACTGCATAGTTGTTTTTCTTTCGATGTTTAAAAAATAACACCGCTACCCACAGCATATACAGGCCAATGCTTACTATTGCTATGAGTAGACGGTGTGTTTCTGTCATGTGCTTAACTTTTATGCCGTTGTATTGAAATGGCTAGAGACATAAGAGGCTGTTGCTCTGTGAGTATTCAAAGAACGTTTACAGCCCCTAGCTGCGCAATAACGTGCGGTTATTACAGCGGAAGTACTTCAAATGTGCCTGAGTAGCTACCGTTACGAGACGTTGCAGGCTTTTGCGCTTTATCGTCTTCATAGCCAATTTCTACAAAGTACATACCGGCTTGCGGCCATGTAATTTCAATCTGACCATTTTTGTCAGACGTGACTTTAATCGTTTCCTGATCATTTCTGTAGCGCATACCACCGCGCACAACTTCCACCTCGGCGCCAACCGCAGGCTCACCGTCAATAAGTAACTTGAACGTTGCCGTTTCGGTGGCGAACAAATCATTAGGGTGAGTCACTGGCACTAGCTCCAAACCCACGTTATCAGGCGTGAACACCTTGTTCGATGGCGCACCAAGAGTAACAAACGTTTCTACGCGGCGAGAGCTTTGCATTACGCGAAGATCTTTTGCTTTCTTAGGCACGGCTGTTGCGAACTCTTCCGGCTTATATTCTTCACCACGGCCGGGCCACATCTTGCGCTTGCCTTCTTCATCTCGCCAAAATGCGCGAATACCATTGCTGGCAGACGTCAGTTTGTATGTACCTTCTTTGTTTAATTTCAAATCAAACGTGGTTCGGTACTTACCGCGTGCCATATTTTCTACGTCTACGGCTTCACCTTCTGGTGATTGAACCACTAAGTTACTGGCGTTCATTGCGAAGTGGTCAGGGTGAAAAATAGTATTTGAAATAGCAGCATCAAACGTCACGTACGCTTCTTCACCTGATAGTACGGTAGAGCTTGGAAGTAACCACGCGCGATGCGCACTGGCTGAAAATGACACGGCAAGTGTTGCTGCTAGCGCAATGGCTGAAGCTTTTACTGATAGTTTTTTCATAATGTCCTCTTATTGGATCTCTACTGAGTGAGCGTTGAATTAGCGCCTCAGCAGATTAGTCTTCCAGACGCAGTACTACACGCCCAAGTTCTGAATTTCCTTTCACCTCTACCGGTAGTGACGCAGCAGATAACGGTAATGAAAATGGCAGAGACAGTACTTCTCTTCCGCCTACTTCTCGTGATGCCTCAACGCGAAGCGTGTAATCGCCCTCTGGCAGTTCTGCTAACGCTTTATTTAGCTGCGAATCAAGGCTGTAATCGCCTGGGCCTTTTGTTGCACTGGTAAGTCCGTCATAAGGCAAATCAAGGCTTCGTCCACCACGACGCCACCATTGGCGCAAGTCTTTAAGCCACTCTTTCCCTTTGTCTTCACGCATTTCAACGTCGTACCATACGGCGACTTGAGTAGCCTTGCGTTTACTGTCTTCAATCCACACGGCAAGATAAGGTTTGTGATATTCAGCCACATCAAGTTGCGGTAAGGCCACGTCAAGTTTGGCTTGGCTTGCAGCGTGAATAGCGCCAGAGGCAAATGTCATACTTAATAAAGTCGATGCGATAACTGCGCCTTTTCGCATTTTCATGTAAACACTCCTTAAAATTGTGTAGGTAAGTGCCACTAGCGTCGCGCTAGTGCACAAACAGTAAAATAATGACAAACGGGATGAGCACACCGAGCGTAGTAATGGGCCAAGTAGACGCGCGCGTTTTCGAGTGACGCATTAATAGTTGCAGCCCTGTTACGCTAAAAACAATGCAGGCAACAGCGAAGATATCGATAAACCAGCGCCAGGCATTTCCCGTGTTCCGCCCTTTATGCAGGTCATTGAAATAAGATATCCATCCTCTATCAACGTTTTCATAAGTCACTGTGCCAAGTTCAGCATCTACTGCTATCCAACTGTCAGCACCGGGTCCAGGCCAAGCGGCATAAAATTCAATACCATCCCACTCTCCCGTCACCGATGAAGGTAGTGAAATACCCTCTTGCGACTGCATAAACGCGACGAGTTCGCTTGGAATGGCTATGTCACCGGTGTCCAGAGAAACCAATTGTTCGACAACCAACGGTGGTAGGCTTGATTCAGCTGACGTTACAGTTCTGTTCGCTGGAATGTCTGCAGCGTGATTTAGCGTAATCCCCGTTAGGGCAAATAACATCATCCCGACCAGACAGACTGCGCCACTAATCCAGTGCCATTGGCGGATGCCGCCTAAAGAAAAACTCATAATTTCGTTGCTAACTCTCTGTACTACTCGGTGATATTGATTAATTCAACGGGCTAGATAATACAGATATTTCCACCCTTTTCAATGTAAATGAGATTTATTCTCATTATTGTATTTTTTGCTCAACAACCTTTAAGTATTGCTTCACTTTTCGCGTAAACGAGGCCCCCAAAAAGCGACAAGCAATAGGTAATTACACACCACGGTGTAAAGGGTAGGTAAATAGGTAAACGTTGCTGAAACCATCACGCTTGCAAGCTGTAAAAGCCCTATCCATACCACCACGCCAATTTCGGTCTTCCACACGTCTATGCAGTTCATGAGGCTTATTGCCATAAGAAAATACGCTAAACTATGAAGTACAATTAAAAGTAGTGGTGAAGGTGTGCTGGTTAGTCGAGTGATACCGGCATGCTTCTTGTTGCCAAGCGAGAGTAGTAAGAAACTCAAATAAGTAAGCACAAATGCGAACACCACATCCAGAATGATACTCATATTAATGCCTCGCTGTTGTCACCTTGCGGCTTATTTTGGCGAGCTGTGTCTTTTCGCTTTGGTGAAAGTGCGCTGTTTACCCGTTTTGCTTTCACGGCTTTGGCTTTTGTGACGTGGTAAGCAGCATAGCCAAGTACTGCCGCAAGTGTTATGCACATAAGGTCAAAACCCACTCTCAGGCTATCACCATTTGCAACCGCGAAATCTAAGCCTGTTGCTGAGGTGAGGTGGTCAAGCAAAGGGACAAGCGCAAACAACACTGCTGCAAAGCCAAGTTGAACTACCCACCCTTTTTTGTCTCGCCAAATAAACCCTGCAACCACACACACCAGCCATATTGCGAAAAACACCTTAATTTCCCATAAGCTTCGAGACGTTAGATCAGCAGGAATTAGTCTATTTACCCAAAAGTAGCCGCCGGTCGCACACATTAACCCTGCAATGCTGCCTATATTGCTGCCTCTGACCAATTCAAAACCAAATTCTCCAAGCTGTTGCTTTGCCCGTTTCACTACCCACAAAACAGAGCCCGTTCCCACCATAATGGTACCCAGAATACCGGCAAAAAATAGTAACCAGCGAGTAAGGGTATCGGCGAAGCGCGCTTGATGTAGCATATCCAAATAGTTATACGTCGCCTGGCTGGCGTTAGCGGCTACTGAGGCTGGGCGCTCGTTAATGACTTCGCCTTGTGCGTTAAATACCAGCGCACTACTTCCTCCACGCCCCGCACTTAACTGCGTTCTGTTGTTCCCACTTAGCGTAAACTGAGCGTTAGCTTTACCCGGGTGAGTAATAGATAGGCTTTCAACCGGCACCTGCCATGTATTTTCGGCGTGAGCAATCATCGAAGAGATAGGTAAGGCCAATAAGGCATTAATGTCTGGCGAAGCTAGATTTTGCTGCTGCGCATTCTGGCGTACTTCTGTACCTTGAGGACGGTGCCGCACGCGCTCCTCGCTGTTAAAAGGCAATAGCGTGGCGCCTAATAGAATCAAACCAGAAAAAGTGATCATGATATGAAATGGTAGTGCTAGTACCGCACTAATGGCGTGCCCATCTATCCAGCTCAGCAGCTTCTTCTTTGGCCTGAACATAAAGAAATCGGCAAAGATTTTTCTGTGCATGATGACGCCGCTGATAATAGCAACAAACATCATCATACTGACTACGCCTACTATCCAGCGTCCAATGGTTCTGTCGATACCGTATAACTCGAAATGAAAACGATAAAGGAAGTTGCCACCGGCCGTTTCCCTTACTTTTATCTCTTCACCCGTGGACGGGTTCAACATGACCCGTGGTCCTCGACGACGCTCGTTACCTGCATTAGCGTCGCGCCACGACAAGTCGAGTGTATTCGAGCGCGCATCTGGTAGTGAGAGTTGCCATTCACTTGCATTGGGCGCATTGATCGCAAGATAACGTAAACCGTGCTCTAGCGCCTTTTCGCTGGGTACTGCGGCGTGTTGTTCTGGCTGCATCCAATAGGTTATTTCGGTTCTAAAAAACGACAGCGTCCCGGTGAAAAAAATAGCAAAGAGTAACCAACCAACAAGTACCGAGCTCCAAGTATGAAGCCACGTCATAGACTTTCTGACATTCCCTTTCATGTTAAAGCCCTGTACTGATTGAATAAAGACATAAGGCTAACGCAGAGAGCGCTGTCATTACGATGGACGCCTTTTTCGTCGTATCAAAGATGAACGTAAAAAGGATGAAGGTGCAGTAAACACAAAAGAACAGCATTCTTACCAGCACTTCGTGCTCTCGTCCGTCAGCCCCTATAAAATTGGCAATAGCACTGCTTAGCCACGCTGAAAAAGCGTAGCCCAGTGCCACAGCAATCAGCGTTCTAAGTGCGACATCCAATCGTTCACGATTTATGGCGACGCGGTTTACCGTTTGGCTCTTCATATTGTGTTCTTCACTAGGTTTTCTAGTGACTGGATGTTGCCAAGTAAATCAGAACGGGATGGGTACGATTTATAGACTTGTCGTAAAAGCGTAAGTGCATCTTGGTACTGACGCTGATCTATGGCAATTTGCGCACGCCCGAGCATGGCGCGCTGTTTAACGTCGGCGAGTGACTCAGCTCGCAGATAGGTCATTTTGGCACGTTCGACGTTGTTCTGTTGACGATAAAGTGAAGCAAGAGACAACAGCGCCTCTCCATTGTCAGGGGCGTCAGCAATGGCTTTGGTTAAAAGGGAAATTGCCGTTTTGCTTTGCCCTTTGCCCATAGCCAACTGAGCTTTAAGTACATTAAGCGTAGCTGCTTGAGTGGTCGTGAGCTTTTTCACATTGTTGTCGGCAGCTTGCGTTAATTTACCTAAATCAGACCACTGCTCATTAGCCGCTAAGTAAGCCGCTATTTTGGAGTAAGCGTCGAAGCCTTCCCCATCTTTGTCGGTAATGAAAGTCTTCGCATGGGTAGCCAGTATGTCTGCTGCGCGCCGCGGACTGCCGTCAGATACGTGCAATTTAGCCACTGAAATCAAGTTCGACAGCGAGCGGTCACCTAAAGAAAGGGCAGTCTCTAAGCTGCTCAGCGCCTTTACCATGTCACCCTGCTTTAACGCTATTTGTCCCCGTTGGAGCCAAAGCTGCTGATTACTTTCATCATCTACCAACATTTCGCTTAGCAAGCTTTCCGCCTGTGCAAGTGCATTACTTTCAATAAGCGCGAACAATAAACCTTGATACCATTGCTTGTTTTCAGGTTCGAGCATTAACGCATTTTGATAAGCACCAATAGCGGTGACAGGTTTGCCAAGCTGAACATTGGTATAGGCTAGCTGCCCGAAAAGTTGGGCATCTTGAATACCTAGCTCTACGCTTTTAGTTAAATGAGTGCGTGCTTTGGCCAATTTATCTGTCATTAAATACGCCATGCTCAAACTTCTGTGCGCCGATGGAAGGTTTGGCATAGCATCGATAACGTCCAACAGCACTTTTTCGGCAAGTGAGTAGTTTTTCTCATTCAATAGCACTTGTCCGTAAAGCTCACGCAAGCGTGGACTAAATTGAGAAATATCCTGGGTTGCAAATGCGCTGGCAACGTTTGAATAATTGCCTGCTTGCAAGTCGGCCTGAATGCGCCCGATAAACTCACCTTCTTCACGGGATATACGTTCACGATGATCATCTCTATGATGCTGACGCATGACAAACTGCCAATCGGGTTCTTCCAATTCCACCGTTATTTTCGCACTTACTGGCTTAACAAAAGCCAGCGCGCTCACTACACAGCTGAGGACAGTTACGGCTGTAATCTTGTTTAACATTGTCTCAATCAACCTCTAAATTCTTTAGCTTCCATTAAGCTTCTATTAGGCCTCTATAACTACAGGCCAAATAAAACGCGCCTTCACCGCTTCATCTTCTTTGTAAGGCGATGTAAATTTGCTGGCTTTAACAAAACGCATTATTTCTTTATTGAGCTCGTGATGCGGGTTCTCGACAATATCCATCAGCTTTACGTTGCCGTGTTCGTCAATAATGACGTCGAGCTTTACAATCACCCGCTTGATACCTTGCTTTTTAAGTCGCTTGGGGAAACGTATTTTGACCGGAGTCAGCAAGGTAGGCTTTGAATCCAGTTCGCTTAGCCCAAAGGCGTCCAATTCAATATCAGGCATATCCCATTGGGTTTGGGTCACTTTGACATTTGGCATGTCGGGCTTTGGCACTTGAATATCTGGCTCAACACTTAAATCCGCCATGGTCATGGCTGCGCCACTGCCCTCTACCTGCATAACAAGTTCAGTCTCTTCCACTACATTTTGCGTTTTAGGGGGCGGCGGCGGTGGAGGCGTTACCGCAATGTCTAACTTGCGCACAACCATAGTGTCGGGCTGCAGATTAGACAAAAAGTGCCCTAGCCACATAACGCCAAGCGCACTAACGAGCACCGCACCGCTAAGTAGAGAAGGTTGAAGATTGTATTTCATTGAATTTTGCCTCGTTCGCTATGGCTTCAAAGTGGCGATATTGACCGTGTCGGCACCCGCCAGTTTGGCTTCATCTATGACTTCTACCAGTAATTCAGAGCGAACGGCTTTATCTACCTGAATGACTACTGGGCGTTGTTCTTTCATCAACAATTGCTCAACGGTAGAGCGCACACCGCGCACACCGATATTGGCACTGTCATACACCACTTCACCGGTTCGGGTAATTGCCAGCATAATGGCCATTTGATCGAGCTTTTGTGCTGATATTGCCTGTGGTTTATCTACCTCTACCCCAGTCTCTTTTACAAACACTGTTGAAACGATAAAGAAAATTAAAAGTATAAAAACCACGTCTAGTAGCGGAGACATATCAATGCCTTGCGCTTGCTGGTTTTCAAGGCGTCGCTGTAATCGACTTGCCATGTTTACGCCTCCCTTGCTACGGCGCGCTTTACCGCACCATTAACAAACATCAACAAAAGCCAGCCAGGAATAGCCAAGGTTAAGCCAAGCTGAGTGGTAAAAAGTGCATCGGCAATGCCACCAGTGACGACTTGACTATCGACACCTAACGACATCATTCCGGTGAAACTCACTTGTAGGCCTGCAATTGTTCCTAGCAGGCCCATCAAGGGAAGAGCACTAACCAGTACGGCAGGTACCATTTCTCGCTTTGTAAGCTCTTTCTCTCCATCACGCTCTTGGGCTATCTCTTTGCGTGTAGTAAACAACACAAAGATTTGCTGGTAAGCAAACCATGCCACCAGCAGCATTAACCAACACAATGCATTCCCCGCTAGCTGTTCAATCATTAGCTTGCGCTCGCTTGCTTTTGACCATCACTCTTTTGGTCGCTTTTCTCAGCAACGTCAGGCTCGTCATTGCTAAGTACAAGCGCGAAACTTTCGAGCTCTTCGTAGTAATGTCGCGCTTTGCGAGAGAGTACGGCATTTAGAATTAATGCCGGTATGGCCACCACTAAGCCTAACTCTGTCGTAACCAAGGCTTTAGCGATCCCGCCAGAAATAACTTCGGGGTCGCTTGAGCCAAATGCCGTCATCATTCTAAAGGTTTCAATCATGCCGCTTACCGTACCTAGAAGACCTAGCAAGGGTGCAACGGCAGCAGTTACAGCAATGGTACCGTTGTATTTTTCTAGCTTGATTTTGTCTTGCTGGAGTGCAGAAAACAGTTCATCGTCGCGTTCAGTTGGCGTGCTTGCACGCTTAGTTATGTCATACAGTTCGCGCTGCATGCCATCAAAGAAGCCCACACCTGAACTGCCCACCATGTTCACCAGAGCTTTGCCTGATGCTACTTGCTTAACCTTCGGCAAGCGCCATAGCTGAATAACTTTAAACAGTGCGATAAGCGTAGCGAGAAGGGCAAACAAAACGATAGGGATCACCCACACTCCGCCTTTCACAACATGTTCAATTACCCCTTCTGACGCTTGCTCGCGCGTTGCTGCGCGGCCAAGGGTAGGATCTATTTTAATGCTGCCATTGCCGCTGCTTGCCAAGCTTGCAAGGCTTTCGGTATCCGTATCTGAAAAAGTGGACGTAGAGGTAAACAGGTCTTGCTTACGCTCTGCCGTACCCGCAACGTTTTGTGCTTGCGCCAGATACCACGTCACCGGGCCAAGAGTAAGCACTTTTGCTTGGGTCACTTCGCCATTCGCCAGTACAACCTTTCCTGCACTGAAATTAGGGGTTTGTTGATTGGCAAACTCTTTCGCTTTTTCACCCACTTTCTGGACTTTGTCAGACAAGCTCATTTCGCTTAATGACAGACTGTCTACACCAGTTTGAAGCAGGAAACGGCTCAACAAATTTTGTTGGAACTCTTGTTGCTCGCTCCAGCTCGATAGGCGATTTTCTAACTGGGAAAGACTAAGGGTTCTTTCATCCATTTTACGGCGGGCGACCGTGGTTTCATTGCGCAGTTTCATTACCTGCTGTTCAAGCGCACGCAATTCGTTAGCCAGCGCTACCCGCTCTTTGCTAATTTTGCTTTCTGTGCGTTCCAGACGCGCTTTTGCCTCTTTAATATTGGCCAGCATGCTATCTTCAGGCGCTGCCACTGCCGGTACACAAACCACAGCAGCACACAAAGCAACACATGCTGCGATGAGAGAGGATCTCAACATTGGATTAAATGCTGTGAGAACGTGAGCTAAGCATTTCATTCGCCTTCTCCTTTAGCCAGCGTAAGTGGTAAAGAAACAAAATCAGGTTCATGCTTTTTCTCAAAAATAGCGACGGCAAGCGCTACCGCTTCGCTATCTACATTGTCACTAAATTGCCACTGCCACTCGCCATTTTTAACGTGACCGGCCCCCTGATATTGACCATCGGCGTTGGTAAACCACGCATAGCTGCTGCCAACAAAGAACTGCTTAACTAATACATCTTTGTCATCGGGAGCACGCATTACGGTTTCGTTAACCAGAAGTTTGCTATTGAATTGCGCAAGGGATGAAAGTTTTGCAAGGGTGACCTGAAGCTTATTTGACGTGTCGGCGTCAGCCGCTAATTCGGCTTGCTCTTTATCCCACGTCTGGCGAATAATTTCAGGCAGCGACGAGTAAAGGCTGTCTACTTGGCCTATTACTCCAGTCAATGCACGCTCTACCCCACCCTGTTGTGCTTCAAGCTCACTTTGCTCAGAAAGCAGTGCTTCTCGCTGGGCTTCTACGTCGGTGGTTGCAGCCTTACTTTCGTCAATCATACTCTGCAGCTGAGTACGTTCAGCTTTAAGCAGTTGAATACGCTGACGCAATGCAGGCTCTGATTCACGCCACTCGTTTTCTAGTTTTTGCGTCTGGCGCTCAATGCTAATCCACTTTTCAGTGAGCCCGTCGATATCGCTGGCTTTTGTTGCTGCCATCACAATACCTGATGAGGCCACGGCAAGTGATACCAGTACAAAAGAAAGCGCTGCACTTCTTTTAACTTTCATTCAAATCCCTTACATCTCTTAGCTGAATTAATGAGATTGCCGGCACGTCGATATCGCTATCGAGGCCGGCATTTTTAATGTCTTGTTACTGCTTGCTAAGTATTAGAACTGGTAAGTAGCAGACAACAAGAAGCTTCTTTCTGGTTCATTGAAAGTATTCGCCCCTGCGTTAGATGCTTGTGTACCTTCACGCTTAACGCTTTCGTTAAACAAGTTCTTAACCGACACGTTGAAGCTTAAGTTTTCGTCGAACGCGTAAATGGCGTTAATGTTGGTGATGGTATAGGCTTCTCGATCATCAGCTTCGATAACGGCGCCCGAATTAACGCTGGCCGTAGGGCTTTCTGTCTCACCATAGTGTTGAGCGCTAAGCACAAGCTCAAGTGCATCGGTGGCTTGCCAGCTTATTAGCGAGTTCACTGTGTAGTCAGGAACGATAGATAATGGCTGGCCAGTAGATTTATCTTCTGACTCAAGCATCACGGTAAAGTTGGTCGACCACTCAATAGTGCTGGTTACAGGGAACAACAAGTTACCTTCAAGGCCAGAAATAACCGCTTCAGGAACGTTAAACCACTGGAATACCTGAACGTTGGCCTCGCCACCTTCTTCGCCAGGTAACACATACTCTGGCGGTACATTACCGGTGCCAATTTTGTCTTTATAGTCGTTGTGGAAGTAAGTAATACCCGCGTTCAAGCCCTCTTCGTTGGTGTAGTTAACACCAATTTCTTTGTTTACTGAGGTTTCGTGCTCTAGGTCAGGGTTTCCTAGAATGTGACACCCGCCACCTAGGTTGGAGAAGTCAACTGGGCAACCATTACCTCGTGTGTAGTACACGTAGTTAGGGTTTAATTGATAGAGATTTGGTGCTTTAAAAGCACGGCTAATACCACCTTGAACCACAATATTAGGCGATGCCTGCCATGATGCATTCAAGCTCGGGCTAAGGTTTGTACCCGCTTTGCTGTGATCATCAAAACGCAGTCCAGGCGTAAGCGTGATTGAATCAGTTAGCATGATGTTGTCTTCAACATACACACCTACAAGCGTGGCGTCGGTTTCAGATGGACGATTTTCTGGGTCAGTCTCTACACCAGGAATAGTGCCGTCATCAACCACATTCAGAGAAAGCTGATTGCTAACTGAATCGTCTAGGGTCTCTTTGCGGTATTCCGCACCAAACGTTGCGGTTTGATTGAAGCCGCCTAACGTTAAAGGCACATTCCACTCGGTCTTTGCCGTAATGTTCTCTAATTTGATGGTGGTCATCTCAAGGCTATTAATGCGACCTTCACCACCACCTGCAGAGCCTTCACCTAAACGGCTGTTAGACGTGCTTTCGTATTGGATATAGCTAAATGAATCGCCGAAGTCATATTCACCATTGTGTGTTACGCCGAACGTACGACGGTGCATTACTAGTGTTTCTTCACCAATTAAGCTCTGAGGATCGGTTTCTGCCAAATCTTCAGCGTCTGGAATGATGACGTTGCCATTTTCGTCAACGGGGTAGCTTACGCCTTGAAATGCATTGTCACCGGCATAGCGGTTGCCTTGGCGGCTATAGGCTGCTTCAAAGTCCCAGCGATTAATATCATCTTGGTCGAAGCGAACAAGAGTACGCACGTCGATATTTTCAACACCTTCACGTCCTGCACCTACCGCTTTTGCTGTACCGCCGCGGCCCGTTGTTACGTCTGTTGCGTCTAAATTTACGCGTGGGTCGTCAGCGTCCTGTTCGTTGTAGTTAACAATAGTGCGGTGAGAGAAGCGCTCAGATAAAGGCGCACTTGTTACTAGGTTAAAACGACGGTTGTCGCCTTCGTATTTATTTGAAGAAAGCTCGGTCTGAGCGGTGATAGAGGTAGAAGCTTCATCAGGAGACTTAGTGATAATATTGATAACACCACCTGATGCGCCAGAGCCATAGCGAGCCGCTGCTGGACCACGAATAACTTCAATGCTCTCAATCGCTTCAGCTGGAACCCAGTTGCTGTCGCCCTGTGTGTTTCGCTCGCCTGAACGGCCCATTTTTACAGAGTTACGCGACAACACTGGCTTGCCGTCAATTAAAATAAGCGTATTTTCTGGACCCATTCCGCGAATGTCGATTTGACGTTTGTTGCCATACTGTCCTGAGCTTGAGTTACCTGTAAGGTTGATACCCGGCATGGTTCTTACAATTTCAGCGATATCGTTAGTGACAGGACGACGTTTGAAATCTTCTTCCGTAATGATAGACACGCCTTGGGCTTGCTTCAGCTCTTCAGACGCAGATTGCACAACGGTGGTGTCGAGCGTTTCTATCTCTTCGCTTTGCGCCAGCACACCCGCTGACAACATGGGAAACAGGGTTCCTAACAAAATAATGCGCTTACCATTTACAGGCATTTGATAATCCTTAATGTGTTGAGTGTTGGCCAGCCAGTGGCTCGCCATTTCAAAATGTTGTGTCTTGTTACGCGCGGCTTAACTTCATAAATGGCTCTAACGCCAAACATGAGCAAAGCACTAACTATTTGAGTTAGGGCAATTGGTGTGATTATTGTTATTCCAAGAAAGAATGCCCAAAAGTGAGACTATCCGTAGAAACTTGCATCCCCTGTCTGTCATAGGGAATTTTCATCGCTTTATTTCTCTTCTTATTTGCAAGAAGTGGCTAATCGTGCTCAAATCGCACTGCATCTTAATGACAATTATTATCATTTGCAATTTAATTAATATTGAAAGGCTTTTTACTTTCTTTACATAAAACTGACGAATATGCTTAAAACACCGCTAAATACAATTCCTAAAACCCTTGCAGCACTGTCTGATTACGAGAACCTGGCTCGGGAGCGACTAACCCCACAATCGTGGGCATATATTGCCGGTGGCTCTGCAGATGAATTGTCGATGCGAAGAAATCGAGAAAAATTAGACGACCTGTGTTTACTTCCCCGCGCTTTGAAAGATGTCAAACTGGGGGGAACTAAAACCACCTTGTTAGGGCAGCAGTTTGAACACCCTATAATTTCAGGGCCTGTTGCTTATCAAGCGTTAGCGCATCCCGATGGTGAGATTGCGACGGCGATGGCAACACAAGCTCAAGGCGGCTTATGGGTGATGAGCACGTTAGCCAGTCGCTCCTTTGAAGATATATCTAATCAGGTGGAAAGCCCCCGCTGGTTTCAACTCTATGTTCAACCTACCCGTTCACAAACTCTAGAACTCATACAAAAAGCAGAACATTTTCAGTTTTCAGCATTGGTAATCACCATCGATGCGCCAATTAACGGCTTGCGAAACCGTGAGCAGAGAGCTGAATTTTCGCTCCCTCCAAATGTGCGCGCGGTCAATATAGATACGCCTCCTCCCTTAGTGCACCCCGGAGAAGGCAAGAGCGTTGTATTTCAAGGGCTTATGGCACAGGCTCCTACATGGGACGATATTGCTTTTATCCAGCAACACACGTCATTGCCCATTGTGTTGAAAGGTATTCTTAATCCACTGGACGCTCAAAAAGCAGCGGAACTTGGCGTAGCGGGTATTGTAGTGTCGAATCACGGCGGCCGTGCTTTGGACAGCGTGCCTTCACCGGTAGAAATGCTTCCTATTATTCGCCAAACGGTTGGTGATGAAATGATGGTACTGGCCGACAGCGGTGTGCGCAGAGGCGCTGATGTGGTAAAGCTCATGGCACTGGGTGCTAACGCCGTGCTTATTGGTCGGCCTCTGATGTACGGATTAGCCACGGCGGGAGCATTGGGTGTTGCTCACACTATTCGATTGTTGAGAGACGAGCTTGAAATGACAATGGCGCTTTGCGGCGTAGGCACCATAGGAGAAATAAATGAGCACTGTTTATGGCCCACAGATTAGATAATTTCTTAGAAAATTTCACCGCGCAAACACGCACTACTTGCAAGTCTATAAGCTTAGGTTTCACTCCACTGTCTTAACAGATTGTGATACACACCCGAAAGCCTGACAATTTCAGCGTTATTAGGAGTCTCGGCGCTAAGTGCCTGAATACTCATATCTAAGTCGTACAGAATACGGCGTTGCTCAGCACTTCTTACTAAACTTTGCATCCAAAAAAGGACGCGAGCCGACGGCCTTTTGTAACTGGCGTCACTCTATGTAAGCTGGTCGAGGGATACATCACCATATCGCCCGCAGCGAACTTTACACGTTGTTCTCCATAGGTATCTTGGATTACGAGTTCTCCCCCTTCATATTCTTCGGGCTCACTGAGAAAAACCGTCATTGAGATATCTGTACGAACCTTTACAGCGGTTCCTGCCACTCGCCTAATGGTATTGTCGATATGATCGCCAAACTCTCCTTCACTCTGATAGCAGTTGAACATGGGAGGGTATATCTTGTTTGGTAATCCTGCTGCAAGAATATGCTGCGACTGACCCATCAAGCTCAAAATGAAATCTCCGAGCTGACGTGCCGTGGGAGAATCTTCAGGCAACTGCAGGTTTTTCTTGGCATGTAACGCTAAATGCCCCGCTGTTACAGCGCCATCAACCCAATCGGCTTTCTCAAGAAGCGACACCGCATCGGTGACTTCTTGTTTGGTAAGGAAGTTCTCAATTCTAACCAGCATGATGTTCCCATTGTGGCAAAGCGAGTAAAATATAAAAAACCAGCCAGAGGTCTTTTTACCTAAGGCTGGTTTTATAATAACGAATACTCAATTAGAAAGTATAGTTAGCAAAGACAGCTACACTTCGAGGGTTCCCTGGACGGAAGTGCCCTTTAGCGCTGTAATCTACCACGTACTCTTCATCTGTTAAGTTATCAACGTTTAACTGAAGCTTTAGATCCTCTGTCACTTGATAAGATGCCATTAGGAAAAGCGTAGTGTAAGAATCGACCGTGAAATAAGCCGTATTTCTGCGCCAGTAGGTTTCGCCAGAGTTGTAATAGATACCACCGCCCACATTCAGTTTGTTATCCATTGCAGCATAGTTAACCCAAATGTTAGCCGTATCATCTGGCGACGCTTGTAGACCGTTACCGATAGAATCCGCTGTCGTGTCCTGGGTAACTTCAGTATCTAAACTCGCATAGTTTGCAGAGATTGATAGTGAGTCCGTTAGCATACCTGTAACGCTGACTTCATAGCCTTTAGACTCTTGCTCACCCGCTAGCGAATACACTGTGACACCGTCTTCAATATTTTGTGAATCGACCACGTCTTTCGTAGTTTCAAACACAGCACCGCTAACAAGTAGCTGGTCGTTAAAGAACTGCCATTTCACACCAAGTTCAGTGGTTACTGCATTTTCAGGCCTTACCGCATTTTGCGCGGCGTTGGTTGATAGCGCTAACGCTACGCCGGGCGGCTGCTTAGAATTACTGTGACTTAGGTAAATATTACCGCTCTCTGTAGGCATATAGCTCACCGCTGCACCGTAGCTAAAGTAGCTGTCTTGAGCGTCGAGCCCATCGAAACAACCGCTACGTCGACCACACGCAGAACCGGAGATATCAAAATCGTCATAACGCGCGTTTATGTCTACTTGAAGGTGCTCACCGACTTTGATGGTATCTAGAAGATATAAGGCTACCGTGCTCGCATCACCCGAATTGTCATTGCCGCTATGCGTTGTACCACCTGTTACAAACACGTTGTTTTGCAAGTCGAAAGGGTTAATGGTGGGAGCTTCCAACACATTGCCTTGCCCATCGACATAGGTGTAATTTGCTGTCACACCAAAACTGGTACGCTCTTCTTCTGCTACTTCTGCACCCAGCACAACTCGATGCTTCAAAGCCCCTGATTCAAGTGAAAGAATTGCGTCTAGTTGTGATACAAATAAATCAGTCTCTTCGTCCAATGCTTGCAAGCGCTCAGCATTCAATAGGTTAGCTTCTTCACCTGAATTCCACCACGGACGACCAATTACTGACTCTTTTTCGTTGCTACCAAAACGGGTTTGGCTACGAAGCGTTACCACGTCGTTTACTTTGTGATTGATAACTAAGGTGTACATTTGTGTCGACACTTCTTCGAAGTCGCGGCCCGGCACACTGTAATATTCGTCCCATAAACCCGAATCTATCGGTCCTTCGGGCTGACCTGTAGCTTCTGCAGCCGCTGAAGTTAGGAAGGGAAGACCAAGCACCGGAACGTTATCCTGCTCCATCACAAATACATCAAGGTTTATGTCTGTTGCTTCATTCACTTTATAAAGTAATGAGCCCGCCACACCAGTGGTTTGGTATTCCTCAACGCTATTGTCAAAGAAGTCACCGCCATCGCTGTATAACAGG
Organism: Alteromonas sp. CyTr2; assembly: GCF_947311905.1. Classification (NCBI taxonomy): domain Bacteria; kingdom Pseudomonadati; phylum Pseudomonadota; class Gammaproteobacteria; order Alteromonadales; family Alteromonadaceae; genus Alteromonas; species Alteromonas sp. CyTr2. The sequence continues at coordinate 25,451 of NZ_CAMZMZ010000047.1, forward strand.
TTTAAACGGCCCGCAACATTCTCAGAAAGCTTCTTATTGTAATCCAGTGTTACACGTGCGTTTTCGAAAGAGTCATAGCGACCTGACACTGCACCAAAATCTTCAAGTCGCGCACGCTTAGTTGCCAGGTTAACGCTACCACCACCGGTAGAGCGACCGTCTAACGAGCCGCTTCCGCCCTTGATAACTTCTACAGCTTCGTAGTTGAAAGTATCGCGGCTGTAACCAGCTATATCGCGAATACCGTCTACATAGATATTTGAGCGTGCATCAAAACCACGAATGGTGACCTTGTCGCTGGCAGACACGACACCGCCACCACCTTCACCACCACCAAACGTTGATACGCCAGCAACGTTTCGAAGCGCATCGTTTAAGTTGGTAATCCCCTGATCTTCAAGAAGGCGTCCTGAAATCACGTTGATCGAACGAGGGGTATTCGCGATGGGTTGCGTTAGCTTTACTGAAGAGGTTTCGTCAACTTTATAACCCGCTTCTTCGGTAGCTTGAACCTTAGTGGTTTCTAACTCTTGAACTGCGGTATTCTCTTGTTGAGCGAGTGCAGTTCCAAATGGTATTGCTGCGGTGACTGTCAGCGCTAGTGCGCTTTTTTTTGTATTCATTTTCTTCATGAAAAAGAAGTCCCTTTAGTGCTTTTAAGTGTGTGATTAAATGCCTAAATGTACCGAGTTGAATTTTGGCACCGAGTAAAATACAGAGAGATTAAACCAAATGCAAATTATTATTATTTGCATATGCTTTTACAAATTTACACTAAACTGACAGTCAGAACTGATAAAACGCGGGTTGATTAAGAATAAGCACAAGCTCATATGGCTTTCTTTTTCATTGGCTAAAGGTGTTTTGTAACAGTATGGTTTTGTAGAATTGAGCTAGAGATGCTGTAAAAAAAATGCCCTTAGTTCATCATAGGTCATATAAGACTCTGGAGTTTCATGGGCGATGAGGTATTCCGCATGAGACAGGCCTTCCACAATCTCAAGTTGACTCGTACCGTTGAAATCGCGAATTTTTCTATGCAGACGGACTGCATCACTTAAAAATAGATCGCGTGTTCCTGCCACGATGAAAACAGGCGGAAACGAAGTAAAGTCACCATAAATAGGCGAAACACTAGGGTGTGATAAGTCGATAGTTCCAGCGTAAAGCGCTGCCGCAGATTGTAGTAGTCCTTCGTAGGAAACCAGTACACGATCAGCGCCTTCATTAACTTGTCGACTATCCCCTGCCTGCGTTAAATCTACCCATGGTGTGCCAGTATAGATAGCGCAAGGAAGGCTTATACTCTCGGCGGCCAGTGATTGTATAAGCGCAAGAACCAGCCCGGCGCCTGCGGATGTCCCTCCAACGAGGATGCAACGACTGTCAACGCTATCTAAAAGCGCTAGGTATACAGCTTTTAAATCACAAAGCGCGGCAGGTGCTGGGGCATTTGGCGGCATAGCGTAATCTATACTCAATACGGTTATTCCTAACCGTGATGCAATCAATAACCCTTCTTCAATACTCGGCAAGCCGCCAAAAAATACATAGGCGCCCCCATGCACGTCTATATAAACATGGTTTTCAAAATGCGGTGACACCTCTTTCGGCGTGAGCTTACGAACTGTTACGCCGGCTATTTCCAGTAACTCCACACTGACACCTAATTGCTTGCGCATGTTCTTTACTTTTTTCTTTTGCTGCGCATTTCGTTGCTGCACGAGCTCCCGCCAACTAGCAGCATCTTGAGGTACCGTTGCCTTAACCTCTGCGATAGGTGTCGTCGGAAATCTTTCGATAGCATGCTTAAGAGCATCACTAACGGTCTGTGTTTTTGGTTCGTTAGGTTTTGACATTATTTGCAGTGTTAAAGTTAATAAGCAGCGAGTTGGTGCCAAGAATGTATAAATCCTACCAGCCTACACCGAATATGGAGTGCTTAGCGTAACGTATTCACTCGCCCGAAGCTTCAACATATAGTTTATACCAGTCCGCACAGATAATTACTCACTCAGCGAGAGTTAAAATGTTCGCGACCGCGGCGTGTTACCACAGGTATATTGGTTCTACATTAAGGTGACACAACAAAGAGTAATAAAATCTGTATTGAAGATCAGTCCTTACTTGGTTGTGCATCTGATATGATTGGAAATACTAGTCGAGCGCAGCGTGTTTTGAGGGCAGACAGGAAGAATTAAGCTGCATGTAGCCAATACACTCTAAGACATCTTGGTAGAATAGTTAATAAGGATATATACAATGAAAAGAATACCCCTTCGTAAATGGGCAATGGCGGCAAGTTTCGCTATTTCGGCAACAGCCTTTGCAGGAAATGTAGAGCACGACCAGACCTCAGTTTGGAAAGTGTCGAAAGGCGATGATGCGGTTTATGTAGGTGGTACAATACATATTCTGCCAATCTCTGAATTTCCATTGCCCGCTACGTTCACTGAAACCTATGAAAAAAGTGACACTTTAGTTTTTGAAGTAAAAATGCCTGCCCCAACGGATATTGAAGGTCAGCAAAAAATGATGGCTGGGCTAGCTTACAAAGACGGTAAGTCGCTTAAAGATGATGTATCAGAAGAGACCTATCAGGCTCTCAATGTTTATTTAGCCAACTTTGGCGCAACAGCCGATCAATTAGCGCAATTTAAGCCAGGCATGGTTGCATCAATGCTGGTAGCTATGGAAGCACAACGCTCTCAGTTAGCTGGACAAGGTGTAGATGCCTACTTCATGCAGTTAGCTGCTCGCGACGGAAAAGCCAGTGAATATCTGGAATCGTTAGATTTTCAAATCAGTATGCTTGCCAATATGGGAGCCGGTGAAGAAGACCGCCTCATTTCTGAAACTTTGGAAACGCTACCAGAGCTAAAAGACATGCTTAAAAGCACCATAAAAGCATGGAGAGAAGGGAATACTCAGAAAATCGATGAACTGGTGGTAGACACATTCAAACGTGAATCTCCCGCTTCGTACGACGATGTTTTTACTAAGCGCAACCAAAACTGGCTACCTCAAATCGAAGCCATGTTTGGCGATGATGACCAAGAATTTGTCTTAGTCGGTGCTGGCCACCTAGTTGGCGATGACAGTGTTATCGCCTTATTAAAAGCGAAAGGCTACAAAGTCGAGCAAATGTAACCCCCTTGTTGCTACCGACCTAAATATCAAAGCTAGGCATAATCCTAGCTTTTTTATGCCTATTACAGAGGGAAATCGCAGGCATAAAAAAAAGCGCACCTAAGTGCGCTTTTTTTGGCTTGTGTTGCTAAGTCTAGATTAGTCTAGGATCTTAGATACAACACCAGCACCTACTGTACGACCACCTTCAC
>NZ_CAMZMZ010000048.1:0-28070 GCF_947311905.1 Alteromonas sp. CyTr2
GGCTGTCGCTTGTCGAATACGATTTACTATGCGACAGTGGAAAGCTGCACTCAAATGGTACAGCTCCATAGTTGACGCAGCCTGGGCCGGAGGCATATGAAATTAAATTCGTGGGGATCCCTCAGGGTCAGAGTACATTTTCGTCTTCAGGGGTTTTTGAGCGATTAAATGTACTCTGACCCCATTATTTGAGGGTTATTGTGTTGCCGCCTTTTTCTTTTGATGCGTAGAGTGCGCGGTCGGCGCGCTGAATGAGCGTCTCGAGTGTATCGCTTTGCTGCATAAGAGTGACGCCGAAGCTCGATGATAATGACACTTCTGAAATAATGATTGCGTTTATACCTTCACGTACCTTTTCCACCAAATTAAGGGCGTTTTGCTCGTTGATATTAGGCAGAAGCAGTACAAATTCGTCGCCGCCGAAACGGGCAAAAACATCCGCTTTACGCACAATATCCTTCGTCACCTGACTTAAGCGGCGCAATGCATTGTCGCCGTCTACATGGCCTAATTCGTCGTTAATACGTTTAAACTTATCTAAATCAAACATAACGAAATAGAGCGAGCTTCCCGATTCACGGCTCTGAGCCATTTCAAGTGCGCTGCGCTGGGCCAAATACTCCCGCGTATAAGCTTGGGTTAAGGTATCCACAAAAACACGGTCTTTGAGCAGAGCATTGTCTGCTTGTAACTGAGGAATGGCTATACCAAACAACGCGTTGGCTGCAATAACGTTGAGTGCAAACTGATACACTTTGACGTAATCCATTAAGGCGAATATATGCACTAGCAAAACAATACATAGGCTGCTTATTGCAAGGCTTATAACATTGCGCTTCGTACTTTCAGTACACGCTATCCACATGTGGGTAATGGCGAGAAAAAAGATAGCAAATGCACTGTCACGAGACTGGGTAAGTTTTGCCAGTAACATGACGAATAGTATGAGGGCCAAATTGATTGCCACTTTCTTAAAGTAGCTGTGTAAATCGGATGAAGCGCAGTTAGAAAATGCCAAGAGGTCTATTTTAGAAGCCACACTTATTTTTACTAACAAGCCAGCAAAAAGAGGTGCAAGCACAACAACACCAGCCATATCCCCTATCCAAAAGGGCAGCATCGCATCTTCAATATCCGCCGCTGACATCTGATTAGTGAGAACAAGTGAACCAATGACAAGTTGCGTGGCAACTAACGACGAAATACAGCCGATAATTAAGAACGAGACGATTAATTGGGGTGTGGTGACGTCGGGTTTTCTCAATAGATGGCCGAGAACACTGGCTCCTGCATAGTAAGGAAGCATATGTGCAACGCCGAATAACACGCCGCCCCACATCATTTCTACGTTACTTAACGGCAGCGAGTAGTTATGACCATTCCAGACGGTAATCGCAATGGCGGCCACCATAATAGGCACTACCGCGCGCCAACCTAAAACTAAGAAGCATGCAAGGGTGTAGCCTGCCGCAGGAAACCAAACACTGGCGTGTTCAGTGTATTCAACAATGCGTCCAATTTGCCATATGGCAATCCAAGACAAGATAATAAATACATCTTGATACAAGCCAGACAGTGGCTTAAACGGCCAAAAAGAACGACCTGTCTCGGCATGTTCATGAACATTCGAGGTTGGCTTATCTACCTTGGACGCTTGTTGCGACCTTGACTTCGAGATAGCAGGTTTTTCCATGAGGACACAAAAACTACGACTTCAGTTTTCAGTGTATAATGAGTGAGCGTTAAAATCTATACACCCTAAGTGCGGCTCTCTAGACCTTTAATAATGCGGTTTATCCAAAGGTTCACATCCCGCAAAACGAAAGCGTAGTAAAGGTCTGTATTTTAGGGATAAATAGCGCCTAGACAAATTGAATAAGCTCTTCTAATGAATCAAGCTGAACGTGTGGAAGTACTGAAACGGATTCAAATTTCAACTGCATTGGACGATTACATGCAAACCAAGCCGACTGATAGCCGGCATTAATGGCACCGAACACGTCTTTAATAATATTATCGCCCACATGTAAAATGTGCGACGGCGTTACCTTTACCAGTGAGGCCGCTTCATCAAACATGTTTTGAGCAGGCTTCATGGGCCGTTCCACACTGGCGTGTAAGATCGCCGTGAAATAACGGTCTAACCCTACTTTTTGCGCGTTTACATTGCCGTTAGTAATACCAACGAGCGGTAAATGCTGGCTAAGTTTATCGAGGGTGTGGTGAACATTACTGGCTAATGCAAAATCGCTTCTTGCGTCATAAAAACAATTAAAGCAGCCGTCTACAGCAGCACGTAATGCAGTGTCTTCTGTAGGGACTATTGATAACTGGTTTGCTGGCGTGCCAGATAGTGCAGCGCTTAATACAACGCGACGAAGCTGCCCCATATCAGAAGCCAACCGCGCGTCTTTGGCGATAGCCGCACGTTTAAGCTGTAGCCAATCAAGCGATGTTAGCTTAGCCGCATGTTTGTGATGTTCAGCAATATGCGCTTGAAGGGCTTGCTCTGCGCGTCGAATAATGGGTTCATTATTGTAAAGGGTGTCATCAAGGTCGAAGGTCATAGCCTCGACGTTATTGATAGACCTGAAAAACTGCATTGGGAAACCTTCTAGTAGCGTTATTTCTTATGTGCGCGAGGGTGAGCCGCGTCATAAACATTAGCGAGATGCTGAAAATCCAGATGGGTATAAACTTGTGTTGTTGACAAGTTAGCATGACCTAATAGCTCTTGAACCGCACGCAAATCTCCGCTGGATTCTAATACGTGCGTAGCAAAGGAATGGCGCAGTTTGTGAGGGCTTACTTTTTGTGACAGCGACTGTTCGCTTGCCATTTTATCGAGGCGATTAGCGACTTGTCGATTGGATATGCGGGTTTTGCGCTTACTCACAAAGACCGCACTTTCGTAAGGTGATGCGTAGGCAGGGCGTACCTTTAACCACGCGTTAAGTGCTTTTTGTGCGTGTCGGCCTAACGGAAGTATTCGCTGTTTACTTCCTTTACCCATGACCTTCACCGTACCGTCCTTTAGACAGTCGGCCAAATTAAGCCCTGTCAGTTCGCTCAAGCGCAGTCCACAGCCATAGAGTAGCTCAAACATAGCCACATCACGTAACTGCATACCCTCATCGTCGTCACTGCTTCGGGGGGAGGCATTAAGAAGCTGCTGCATTTCATCCACGCTTAGTTGCTTAGGCAATGGCTTCCCTTGTTTCGGAGCTTGAATACCTTCTACAGGGTTGCTGAATAGTTGCTGATGATAGATAAGATATTGGCAGAAGGTTCTAAGTGCCGATAGGCGCAATGCTATACTGCGCGGGCTGTGCCCTGACATCTTTGCATCAGCCATTACCCGCTTTATGTCGCTTGGCGTTAGTCCCGACCACTCGTAAAGCCCAAGTAGCTTTGCAACTTCGGTAAGCTGGCGCTGATAATTTTTGATAGTGTGAAGAGATAACCCACGTTCTACCTGTAGATGTAGCAGAAACTTATCTAGCCATTGCTGGCAAGGTTCGCTTATCAATGCGTCCGTAGACACTACACCTAATATCCCATCATTTCAGGCAAGATGATATTAAGCACTTGCTGAAGCTGTTGAAGTAACAAGGTGTCCATATCTGGGGTGAAGTGGCTGGCGTCACTGCTGCTAATACCTAAAATACCGAGTTCACGGTTGTCACCAAGCAGCATTAGCGCTACAGACTCCGCAGGGCTTTCTCCGAAAAGAAGCTGGCGTTCGTGCTGAGATAATCGACCAAAGAAAAAGTTGGTATTTTTAAAGCGTTTTTCAGTAAATAAACGTTGCTGTAGTTCGGGGATCGCGTGCGGACCTTTAAAGCTTTTAATGACCGCCGACGACAATTGTAAACGCTCTTGAAGCACATCTTCCAAAGTAAACTGAACTTCGGCAACACTTTCACAGCGCAGAAGCTGCACGTTTAAATCGGTGTAAACGCGATATATTTTTTCGTTTTGTTTAGCGATGCTCACCAGCTGATTGAGTTTAAAATTAAGCTGCCTAACTTTCTTTCGAAGCTGATCGCTTTGAATTTCTACCAGTGAAACACTGCCTTTCTGCTCGTGGGGAAGCTTAATTTTTTCAAGAAGGTCGGAGTGCTCGGCAAAGAACTCAGGGTTTTGTAACAAGAACGCGCGCACATCGGCACTCGACAATTCCGTTGTGTCGTTAAATGGCTCAATCAATTGCGTAGCGTTAGACTGCCCTGATAATTCGCTCATAGATTTATATGTCCGTCGTACACGTGCTCAGCAGGCCCTGTCATTTTTAACACGTTATCTGGGCCAGGCCAGCGTATACGTAAACTGCCTCCGGGTAAGTCCACCCGCACGTCTTTTCCTAATTTACCCTGAATCTGGCCAATTGCAACCGCTGCACAAGCGCCGCTACCACAGGCCAAGGTCTCACCTGAACCTCGTTCAAATACGCGAAGTTTAATATGTGACTCATTGATTATTTGCATAAAGCCAACGTTTACGCCTTCAGGGAAGCGTTCGTGCTTTTCAACAAGCGGACCAATCTCGGCCACATTAGCAGTATCAACGTCGTCGACTTCCATCACGCAATGTGGGTTACCCATCGATGCCGCACCAATGAATAGCGTGCTCTCGCCGACTCGCAATATGTAGGTGTTTTCTTGCTTATTGGCTTTAAGTGGAATATTCGCAGGTTCGAATTCAGGTTTACCCATGTTCACAGTAACCTGACCATCTTTCTCAAGATACAGCACCATTTTTCCAGCTTTGGTGCTTACGACAATTTTGTTGCGATTAATGAGACCTTTTTGCTTAACAAAACGTGCGAAGCAGCGCGCGCCATTGCCACACTGTTCTACTTCCGAACCATCCGCATTGAAGATACGATAGTGGAAGTCTTGCTCAGGATCGTAAGGCGGTTCCACCATCAACAGCTGGTCGAAGCCAATGCCGAAGTTTCGGTTAGCCAGTTGCTGAATTTTTTCTTTAGAGAAAAAGACGTTCTGAGTAACGTTATCAATAACCATGAAATCGTTACCCAAACCGTGCATTTTAGAAAATTGAACCTGCATTAAACGCGCATCTATCTTGTTAGTTTGTCTCTAGTTTACGGAAGTTTGTACTCACCTTGCCAGAGATCTTTTTGTTTTTCTCTTTCGCGAACCACAATTGCTTTGTCACCGTCTACCATAATCTCGGCTGGACGACAGCGACTGTTGTAGTTTGACGCCATAACAAAACCATAGGCACCGGCGCTGCGAACTGCAAGTAAGTCTGTTGGTTCAATGGCTAATTCACGATCTTTTCCTATAAAGTCACCAGTTTCACACACTGGGCCTACCACATCGTAGATACGTGGTGTTGCCGTAGTTTCTTCTTTTACAGGAATAATTTTTTGCCATGCTGAGTAAAGTGCAGGGCGTAATAAATCGTTCATTGCAGCGTCGACAATGGCGAAGCTTTTTTCTTCACCTTCTTTAATGAATTCAACTTCGGTAACTAAAATACCAGCGTTTGCTGCAATAGCGCGGCCTGGCTCAAGAATAAGCTTTAGGTTTTCTCGGCCTACCATTTTTTCAGCCATGGCTTGTGCATAGGCTTTAGGATGAGGTGGTTGCTCGTTGTTATAAGTAACGCCAAGACCACCGCCCACATCTAAATGTTCAATGATAATGTTGCGTTCAGCTAATTCATCAATAAGCAGAAGCAAGCGCTCCAAGGCGTCTACAAATGGGCCGATTTCTGTGAGCTGCGAGCCGATATGGCAGTCCATACCAACAACATTTAAATGAGGTAGCGATGCGGCCAATTCATAGGTAGCAAGCGCTCGCTCACGGGCAATACCGAATTTATTTGCCTTCAAGCCTGTAGAAATATAAGGGTGAGTTTTGGCATCCACATCCGGGTTTATGCGCAGTGAAATAGGGGCTTTCACGCCCATTTCGCCTGCAACCTGGTTAATTCGATGAAGCTCTGGCTCTGATTCTACGTTGAAACACATGATGCCTTGTTCTAGCGCATAGCGAATTTCATCATGCTTTTTACCAACGCCTGAAAATACTACCTTACTTGCATCGCCACCGGCCTCGATTACGCGAGCGAGTTCACCTGCTGAAACGATATCAAAGCCTGAACCTAATTTGGCTAGAACGCTTAATACACCGATGTTCGAATTCGCTTTTACCGCGTAACACACAAGGTGAGGGTGCTCACCAATGGCATCATTAAATGCGTGCCAGTGACGCTCTAATGTTGCACGTGAATAGATGTAAACCGGCGTTCCATGCTGGGCTGCAATATCAGAAACAGCCACTTGTTCAGCATGAAGCTGACCTTGGCTGTAGGCGAAATAATCCACTAGTTCAGCTCTCCAGAAGTAGTTGCGGGTGAAGTGTTATTGGTGTCAGAGTCGGCGCCGGTTTCTGCATTTTCAGAAGACGCTGGTTCAGCAGACGTGTTTTGTGCAGGCGCCTCAGGAATGTAGAGCGCCCCTTTGTAACCACAGCCACATAATGCTGTGAGTGTTAGCAAGAAAACAACTGACTTTTTAAGCACGAAAAATCCCGCGAAGAATACGACAAATGCCGCTATCATCGCATTGCGGCGTTAAATTGCAAGAGCCAATAATCGTTCTTGTGTTTTATCGCCATATCGAACGTTTTTCCAAAGCGCATCGCACAGGCTTTGTGTATCAGAAAAGTCTTTGTTTTTAAGCCAATCGATAAGAATGTTGGGGTTGTCTGGAAAGGCAATTGCTTCGTTGTCGGGAGCTTCTAGCCACTCTTCAACAATGTCGGTATCAAGTTGAAACAGGGTGTGGCATAAATCCAATTTATTTAATGTAAGCACATTCGATAGTTGCTCAAACTGGCCGTGTAAAGGTTTTATAAGCAGCTTCTTGCCCAGTTGAAGTGCCTCACTCGATAGCTCAAACCCCCCATTGGCGATTACGCCACTGGCGTGCTGTAGGGCTTTTTGAAAGTGCTTCTTAGATGTAGGGTGCCAATGAATATGTCCCACTTCTTTCGCTTCATCGATGTTCGGGTGAAAGCATTCGAAAACCTGATCGCTTAGCGGTTCCAACATTTGTTGAACATCTTCAATATCTTCAAAAGGTAAGTAAACCAGAACGTGACCATTTCCCGAAGACACAATCGGCTTTTCTGCAACGAATGGCGGAATAATCGGTTGATTGAAGTGATACCAGTGCACACCTAGTTGAATCTCTGTTGGTGCAAACACTTTCATTAGCAAGGAATCGAAAATCGTGTTGCCACTTTTAGGGACGTCGTAGGCAAATGCAGCCTGATGGCTAATCGAAATAGAAGGTAGACCTTGCTGTTTAGCTGCCCACGCCGTAACGGGCTCAAAGTCATTGACCAGCAAATCGTAGTTGCTGGTATCAAAGGCTTTCACGTCTTTAATAAACTGGCTTACATTTGCATCTTTAACGGTCGCCCATTTATCAACCCGGCCTCCTTTGGTGATAAAGCTCAGGCCAGTAAAGGTTCGGTATTCTCCGAATATTTCCATGTCGAAATACTTCTCAGGGGGACGACCGGTAAATACAAAGTCAACGTTAATGTCATCGCGCTGTGCCAGTGCTGCAGCCATTATTCGTGCACGGGCGATGTGTCCGTTACCGGTGCCTTGCACACCATACAATAATCTCATGCTACCCCAGAATAGAAATGCTCAACGTTGCTATTGTAACGCCTAAAAGTGTCCCTGCGATCACGTCTGACGGGTAATGAACACCCAGTAACACACGTGAAAGACCAATTAACGCGGCCCAGCTGTAAGCCAATACCGCAAACGACGGATAATAATGAGCCACTATGCTCGCCATCAATGTGGCTGCTGCCGTGTGGCCTGAAGGAAGAGAGAATTTATCAGAAGGCGTGACATGTGCTGTTAAATTCATTAGAAAATCGCAAGGGCGAGGGCGCTTGAACATTTTCTTAAGCAGCACATAAATGGGTAATTCCAGCGCATAAGCCATCAGCGCTGTGTAGAGGAAAAGCTCACCGTGTTCAGGCTCAAATGCCCAAAGCAGCGCACCGATAACAAGGTACAGGTAACCATCGCCGGTTTTCGACAGCCAGATAATACTTCTGCAGTCTCTTTTTTGCGTCAGTTTGTACAGGCGATAAAACAAGTCAGTATCGTATTTGGTCAAGGATTTAATCAACATCGCCTTGTCCCCTATCGGTTAATTACTGCACAGGCTAAAGTTCATCTGTGACCAGTGGGTGACGAAAAAAAGAAACTTTTTTGACAGCGAGCCTCGCTTTTACTTTTTCTTTTGTCCTGGCGAACAGATATTGGGAATGGCTGTAAAAGACAAAAAGCTAAGCAAAATATGTGCTCATTTTGGGGAGGGGAGAGCAAGTATTGATGAGTTTTAAAAAAAGTAGAAAATTCGACGAAAGGCGTTAAATCAAACGTTTGCATTGCCACATTTAATGCTATGCTAGTTTTAGAAGCGTAAGCAGCGCTTTGTTTTCACTTAATTTTAGTCTTCTCAATTTTAGTAAGGCAGAACGATGGAATACAACACATCTGAATTATGCGATTTGTTTGCTGATAGCGTAGACGTGGTAGATCCAATTTTCGCGAGCTTTGGTGGCCGGTATTCTTTCGGTGGTGAAATTACCACAATTAAATGCTTTGAAGACAGAGGCCTTATCGACCGAGTACTTGCTCAGCCCGGCGCTGGAAAAGTACTGCTTATTGATGGCGGTGGTTCTAGCCGTCGTGCACTGTTCGATGCATCCTCTGCTCAAGTTGCAATCGACAACGATTGGGAAGGGGTTGTGATATACGGCAGCGTGCGAGAAGTAGATAGCCTTGCCGAATTAGATATCGGTGTTTTGGCGGTAGCCGCCATTCCAGTAAATGCTGAGTGTGAAAGTATTGGTGAGGTAGACGTGCCCGTTAACTTTGGTGGCGTTACGTTTTTACCAGAAGATCATTTGTATGCTGATAGCACGGGCGTTATTCTCTCTCCTGAGCCGTTAGATTTAGACTAAACCTTTTGGGTTAGCCAAACGCTACTGGTAGCGAAATAAATGATTAATTAAAAAGAAAACGGAGGCCAAAAGCCTCCATTTTTTATCTTTTACTGCGCCAGCCAGGTTGAAGCGAGACTATTTATTCGCTTCTTCGAACACGCTGTTCAAATACATGGCAATGCGAATTCCCGCCATCTGCAAACGCTTTTTAGCAGTAGGCAGGTGGTTGTATAAGTAGTCATAGCTCATATTGTTTGCGTCATCAGGATAAATGGTATCGCGAATAGCGGTGCTTTCTTCAATCCACACCATAGGGTCGGTGGTGGCCCAACTGCGAATATCCTTAGCCGTAATAGCTTTTGTTAACCAAGACGTCCACTCTGAGTACGACAGGTCGCGCTGATCTAGCATTTGCGAGTCCCACACGCGGTGTAGGTTAGAGTCTTGCCAGAAGAAGCGCACTTTTACATCGTTACCGCCACGATCAGTTCCGTTTCCGGCATGAAGCGGCTGATGAAGGTCGCCAATAATATGCACAATGAACTGAAGGGCCAGACGCTTTTCTTCAATGGTGGCGGTGTCGCTTTTTAACGTTTCAGTAAACTGCTTTAACGCGGTAACCGCATCACCTTGCTTTGGTGCGCCAACTTCTTCGTAGGTCTTTCCTTCAGGTACAGATACATAGTGCCAAGGGCTAGCGGTTTTCTGCCAAAATTCGCTGGGGTCAGAACGCATTTCGTCAGCGTGAGTTGAGGCTTCAGCCAACGAACCGTGTGGTAATAACTCCATTAGTGCAGCTTGTGAAAGAGGGCTAAGATATTGCTCGGCAATAGCGCCAGTCACTCGGTGACCGGTTTGCCCCCATCCGAAAGCGGGTGATGAAATACACAATGTAAATAGCGTGCTCAGCGCAACTGCGCAAATCCTGTTTGCAAACGCGAACATGGTTAATCCTCAGAATGTTTGGAAGACTGGTAGCCCCATCTTGCGACAAGAGACTGCTCAATACCTAGGTGGTCTAGTATGCGCGCCACCACAAAATCTACCAAGTCATCGATAGTTTTAGGATTGTGATAGAAGCCAGGCGCTGCAGGCATAATAGTAGCACCCATTTGCGAAAGCTTGAGCATATTTTCTAGATGAATAGAAGAAAGTGGCATTTCACGGGGCACCAAAATAAGTTGTCCACGCTCTTTTAGAACGACATCAGCTGCGCGCTCAATAAGGTTGTCGCTAGCGCCAATGCTAATGGCCGAAAGCGTACCTGTAGAACACGGGCAAACCACCATTTTTGCGGGGGCCGCTGAGCCTGAAGCTACTGGTGAAAACCACTCTTCTTTGCCAAAAACCTTGATTTGGTCTGGCTTTGCATTGCAATGCTCGGCAAAAAACGCGGCTGCGTCTTCGGGTCGCCCGGGTATCTTGACGTTCTCTTCGGTGGCAAACACCACTTTGGCAGCGGAAGAGATTAATACATACACTTGGTAATCGGCGTTAACTAGCGATTTCAATAGTGTAAGCGCATAAGGCGCGCCCGATGCGCCTGTGATAGCAAGCGTGACTTGCTTGTCATGTTTCATTGTATAGCCTCTGTAGATGACAAGCATAATGCGCTTGTCTATCGGGTAACACTTCGTTTTATTCTGTCTATTTACAATTTGGACTTCATTTTCAGAGCGTCGAGTATTCGGCCATGAATGCCTTCAAAACCGCCGTTACTCATTACAAGAATATGATCGCCCGGTTGTGCTACGTTGCAAACGCCTTGAACGATCTTCTCTACATCTCTGAAGCAGTGCGTAGGCGCGTTGCTGTGCGCTACCGAATCGACTAACGACCAGTCCATGCCTTCAGGTTCATAAAGGTAAACCTCATCGGCTTTCTGCCATGAGTTTGCCAGCGTATCTTTGTGCACACCCATTTTCATCGTGTTAGAGCGCGGCTCTAGCACAGCCAAAATACGGGCATTACCCACTTTCTTGCGCAGTCCATCAAGTGTAGTCGCAATTGCAGTAGGGTGGTGTGCAAAGTCGTCATAAAGTGTGATGTTGTTTACTTCACCCTTTACTTCCATGCGACGCTTAACATTCTTAAAAAATGATAAGGCGTCTATGGCATCAGGTAAGGTAACACCTGCATGGTGGGCGGCAGCTATGGCCATTAAAGCATTGTCCACATTGTGTTGACCAACCAAAGCCCAGGTTACCGTTCCAGTTATAACGCCGTTATGTAATACATTGAATTCACTGCCGTCTTTCTTTAACAGTTCTGCATGCCACTCTTTGCCCAACGATTGGCGAGAAGACCAGCAACCTTTCTTGAGCATATCTTCAATTGCGGGCGTATTGTTAGGTGTAAGAATAAGCCCGTTTTCTGGCACCATGCGAACCAAATGGTGGAACTGGGTTTGAATAGCCCCAAGGTCAGCAAAAATATCTGCATGGTCAAACTCAAGGTTGTTAATTACCAAGGTTTTTGGACGATAGTGTACGAACTTAGAACGCTTATCGAAAAATGCGCTGTCGTATTCGTCAGCTTCAATGACAAAAAAGGGGCTTTCACCCACGCGAGCCGATACGCCAAAATTCTCTGGTACGCCGCCAATCAAATAACCGGGATTAAGACCAGCGTGTTCTAAAATCCACGCGACCATACTGCTAGTAGTCGTTTTACCGTGGGTACCTGATAACCCAATGACCCAACGATCTTTTAGTAAGTTATCAAGCAACCATTGTGGGCCACTGGTATAAGGAAGATTTCTATTTAACACGTATTCGACGGCGGGGTTACCGCGCGACATCGCGTTACCAATTACTACCATATCTGGCGCTGGATCAAATTGGCTTTCGCAATAACCTTCGGTCAACTCAATGCCTAATGCTTCAAGCTGGGTGCTCATGGGCGGATAAACGTTTTTATCAGACCCTGTTACTTTGTGGCCGAGTGATTTAGCAATAGCGGCGATGCCGCCCATAAAACTTCCACAAATGCCTAAAATATGTACATGCATAGCGCATTCTCAATGAATTATCATGTTATTGGGGTACTGTATCAGAACCCCGTGGCCTATAGATAATTCAATTTTAATCATTCAATAAATGCCTTAAGCCGTTGTAATACGCTAAACACCTAAGAATCTATGATGCGCAAACTGGTATGGTGTGTGTATGACATTTTACGGGCGTGTTCCACTTACCCAAGAACACGGTTACAATCTAACCACAGGTTTAAAACCTGTGTGTGCTTCAGACAAACGCCGGTAAGGAAAGCTGAGCGACTGGTAGCACAACACCCTACACACGAAAAAAAGGCTTACATTCAATGAAACGTTTAAATTCCCAATTGCAACAAGACGGTGCACCGCTTGAGTTAATTTTACTCATTCGTACACTGCTAGCGGGCTGTAAAGAAATTTCTTTCCGCGTGAGTCAAGGCGCACTTGCTGGCGTGCTCGGTTCAACCCTTTCAGAAAACGTACAGGGCGAAACACAGAAAAAGCTAGACGTTATCTCTAACCACATTTTAAAAGACACGCTAAGGGAATCTGGCTACGTAAAAGCCATTTCGTCTGAAGAAGAAGATGACGTTGTGCCGTGTAATCCAGACGGTAATTACTTAGTAAGCTTCGACCCGCTAGATGGGTCGTCAAACACTGAAATTAACAGCCTAATTGGTACTATTTTCTCTATTACCCATGCGCCACAGTGGATGAAACCAGATGATCCGTCTGCTTTCTTACAGCCTGGAACGCAGATGGTAGCTGCAGGCTATGTGCTGTATGGCCCGTCTACTATGCTGGCGTTGACGACGGGTCGCGGCACGCATATTTATACGCTTGATAAAACCCACGGTGGTTTCCTGCTTACTCACCCTAATATTCAAGTACCTGAGCAAACGTCAGAGTTTTCGATTAATGCGTCCAACCAGCGTCATTGGGAACCTGCAATGCAGGCATACATTGCCGACCTTCTAGCAGGTAAAGATGGCCCTAGAGGCAAAAACTTTAATATGCGCTGGGTAGCGGCAATGGTGGGTGATATTCATCGTTTGCTTTGTCGCGGTGGCATCTTTATGTATCCATTCGATAACAGGGACCCGTCTAAGCCAGGTAAATTACGCTTGCTTTACGAAGCTAACCCGATGGCATTCTTAATGGAGCAAGCAGGTGGAAAAGCAGAAACAGGCACTGGCCGAATTCTGGAAGTTATGCCTGAAGAAATTCATCAACGTGTACCGTGCATTATCGGCTCTAAAGAAGAAGTTGAGATGTGCTTGAGCTACAACGACAACGCGAAATAGCGAAAAAGCAGCAAAATTTAACGAAAAATAAAGAGATTAGTACGACATGGGTCGTAAAGCGTTTTTATTTTGCTGCTGTCACCGTATACTTAACCCAAAATTTCTTATACATCATTGAAAGGACCAAAGAATGAGCTTAAGTGCTATTTCTGCTGGTAAAAACGTACCAGACGAAGTAAATGTGATCATCGAAATTCCAGCACACGCTGACCCGGTGAAGTACGAAGTAGACAAAGACACAGGTGCACTATTTGTTGACCGTTTCATGGCAACTTGCATGCACTACCCAACTAACTACGGTTACGTGAACAACACGTTGTCTGAAGATGGCGACCCAGTTGACGTTCTAGTAATGACTCCGTTCCCACTACTTGCAGGTTCTGTCATTAAGTGTCGTCCAGTTGGCGTACTAAACATGACTGACGAGTCTGGTAAAGACGCAAAAGTACTAGCGGTACCAGTAGACAAGCTTTCTACTATCTATCGTGACGTTAAAGAAATTGCAGACGTACCTCCGCTTCTTCTTAAGCAAATTGAGCACTTCTTCGAGCACTATAAAGATCTTGAAGAAGGCAAATGGGTGAAGATTGACGGTTGGGCAGACGCTGCCGCTGCAAAAGAAGAAATTACCGCAAGCATCGCGCGTTTCGAAGCAGAATAATTCACGCTGCTTTAAATTGATGATACAAAGGGCTGGTGTAATACCAGCCCTTTTTGTATGTGGCTAAAAAGTGAAGATTGAAAACGACAAGCAAAAGCCGATACAAAAAAGCGAACAAAATACTCAACGATAGAGAGCAGTATGATCCACCATAAATTATCCATGACTTCATTGTTTGCTGTAATAATGATGGTTGTAACTTTCAACTCTTTGGCAGATGAAACTCCTACTGAAGTATACTGGGAAGACCTAGTGCCTGAGGGCTTTAATGAGCTCGCGCCACCTTCAGTTCAACATAATGGCGAGATGAGTCAGCTTCAGCCTGACGCACCAGTTGTCGATACCTTTGATGGTAAACGGGTGAAAATCCCGGGTTTTGTTGTGCCGCTAGAAGGTACGGCAGAGCTAACCACTGAGTTCTTACTTGTTCCATATTTCGGAGCCTGTATTCACGTACCACCGCCGCCGTCTAATCAAATTGTTTACGTAAAATTTGAAGAAGGTGTGCGCATAGATAATATTTACGATGCAATTTGGGTAACCGGCGAACTGTCGACTGACGGTTGGAAAGGCGACATTGCGTCTGTAGGTTACCGTTTGAAAGGCGAAGCCGTAGAAGGGTTTTAAGCATAAAACGTTTAAAAAGGATATCAGGTGTTTACAGGACTATCAGCGTTTCCCATTACTCCATTCAAACAAGAAGCTATTGATTACAAAGCATTTAAAGGGCTTGTTGAGAATTTGGCTTCGGCGAACGTAGATTCAATCTGCGCGATAGGCTCTACTGGGCTGTATCCTTATCTAACGCGGGAGCAAAAGTACGACGTAGCCAAACTCGCTGTCGACCACGCAAATGGCATTCCTGTTATGGCAGGCGTTGGGGCGCTGCGTACCTATGACGTGCTAAAAAACGTTGAAGCTGTGCAGCAAGCTGGTGTTAATGCTGTGTTGTTGGCACCGGTATCCTATCAAGTGCTTAACGAAGAAGAAGTGTTTGGCCTATATGAGGCCGTGAGTCACGAGGTATCTGTGCCTATCTGCGTTTACGAAAATCCTCGTGTGACTAATTTTACCTTCAGCGATGATTTATACCGCCGTATTGGAAAATTACCGAATATCGGAGCGATTAAAATACCCGGAACTCCATTTGCCAAAAGCGCAATGGATAATAGTTCTAGCAAGGATATCTCCCCCTCTGGAGCAAGCAATAGCGAAGGCGCTCGCCGATTAGCATCATTACGAGAGATAATGCCTGCACACATTGCTATAGGCGTGAGTGGTGATAGTTTTGGCGCAGCAGGAATGAGTGAAGGTTGTGACCTTTGGCTTTCCGTTATAGGGGGAATATTCCCGCGAACCGTAACGCGTATTATCGACGCCGCTCAGTCTGGTAATGCTGTTGATGCACAGGCTCAGTCACAAGCGTTAAGCGGAATATGGAGCATGTTTGCGCGCAATGGCGGCGGCTTGCGTGTGGTTGCAGCCGCGGCAGAAATTTTGGGCTATTGTGAAACTCCTAGCTTACCTGCACCCTTCTTACCTATCGACAAAAATGAGTACAGCGAGCTAGAGCACATCATCACGAAGTTATCGTTAAGCTAGCCCTGCGTATAAATCTGTTCAGCGCGGTTAAACAGAAGCCAAGACGTTAAAATGTACTTGTCGTTACTTTTTGGAATTTGGCCGCGATGCGTGTGAGTAAAATAGGCTGGCGCAATCACCATTCTGCCTGCTTTGGGCTTAACCGCGCGGTTTTGATAATAAAATTCCGTCTCGCCGCCTTCTTCCACATCATTTAAGTAGTACATAAACAGCAACACGCGGTGCAGCGCATCGTTATGTTGAAGCTGTGGATAGACTTCTGAATGCCAGTACGGGTAGCCACCATTGCCCGCGGTGTAGCGCTGTGCATTTACATCGCCAACCCGAAACAGGTAATTCACCAAATTAGCCAAATTGGGTTTACCCACTTCATCAAAATTTTCACCTGTTACTTTTACCGGTTCACCAGTTTTGGGATGGCGTACGGTCAAGCCTATAGGCCCAACAAGTGCAAAATAGTACTTTTCAATGTAGGAGACCAGCTGCTGCCCAGTGTGCTGCATCACTTGTTGAAATAAGTCTTTAAATTCCGGGTTGCGACTTATCGATACATCCATGCTGCGCTTTTTATCTAAGTCGACGCCACCACCGGTGCGGCCTTGAGACAAATTAGGGCTGCCTTCAAAGCGTTCCATGAGTTGTTTGCACAGCTCTGGTGGTAACACATCATCAATAACTTCAATTAAATCGCTCATGGAGACCTCGTATTGCGCTCTGTTACTTAGTTGGTATTTCTTTGAAGTGTGACTGTAGTTCTGATTTCACTTCATCTGGTATAGGCGCAGAGCGCTGTGTTTTATAGTCAAAATGTACCATGGTGGTAATGCCTGTTGAGCACAGCTTATCGTCTTGCCATAACTCTTGAAACACGTCGAATGCACTGTTGCCTAGCCGGCTAATGTAGGTTTTAACCGTCACAGGTTTGCCATAAAAAATTTGAGCTAAAAAATCGACTTTGTAGCTGGCTAAAATTAACGGCCAATTTTGTAAGTCTAGTTCAGGGGTAAACATTCTGAAAATAGGCTCTCTGGCTGCTTCAAACCAAGCGACTAATGCTGTGTTACTTACATGCTGTAAGGCATCTGTTTCACAAAAACGTACGTCGAATGACGTAACTAATGGTACTGAATGGCTCATATTTTTTTAGTAGGGTTCTTTGTTTATTTAGCTTTCACTCTAGCATTATGCCGCAGCTATTTCAGTCATTTATCAAAGACCATGTAACTCAGTTGGAAAACATTTTTAACACCTAACCAAAACTTACATATTCAAAAATAAGTTGATTTGTGAAAATTTTTGCGCAAATATTTTCATAAATGAATTTGAAGAAAAATCACAAGGTGCCTATTTATGATCAGAAGTCCTCAGTTTGGCGCGATACTGTTGCGTGCTAGCGAGCTTATTGCAACTCAAGGCCAAGAGGTATTTGAAGCGCTTAATATTAGTCTGCCTGCAAATCGTATTTCTCTGGTACTGGCGATTCATACTCAAGGGCCTCTTTCGTCAACTGAGTTAGCAAGTCACATTGGTCTTTCACGTCAACTTATTGAAAGTCGGTTGAAGCAAAGTGTTGCAGACGGCTTTTTTGTTTCTGTGCCCGATGAACGAGACTCGCGAAAGCGCGTGTACGATATTGCGCCTAAAGCAAAGGCCGAGGCGGCGCAGATAGTGACGATAATGCAAGAATTTGAAGACGTATATGATGCCCTTTGGGAAGAAATAGAGGTAAATCTTGAAGCCTCTCTTAAAACCATGGAGCAGGCGCTAAAAAAACAATCGCTTCTTACGCGCTTAAATGAACAATTTCCTTATCACTCCAATTCATAATAGGGAACATTATGATTTATCTAATTATTTTATTGTTGTCACTACTTCTTCCGCTAAGCAGCTGCGCACAAAGCCAGGGTTTCAATACGAAAGAAAGCTGGCAAGCCTTTGTTCAAACTGTTGAAGATAACTACGCCTACTTAGATACGGCACCTACCGACTGGGAAGCTTTAAAAGCGTACTACCAACCCCTCGCAATAAACGCGACAACGCAAGAGGAGTTTGTCGACGTATTGCAGGTGGTGAAGCAGTTTTTTATCGACCCGCATTTTAACGTATCACCGCTAAACGAAGCGGACTACAGCGTCACGCCAACGGGGTCTGATATTTGGGTGGAAAAGCAAGGCGATGACTTTGTTATAACACGTATTAAAGCGGGCAGTGCTGCTGCCAATAGCCAGTTAGCCTTAGGTGAAGTGATTGTGGGTATTGACGGCGAGTCTACTGAAGCCGCAATACATCGCGTTTTTGGAAACACATTGCTACCGCTTACTGACGCACATAAAACGTGGGCGGTTAATGTGGCTTTAGGTGGGCGTCGCAATCAAGAGAGGCACATTGAAGTGGCGTCTGATTTTGATGATGCCAAACGCGTGCTATTAGCAGCTAGCTACGACGCTATTAATCTACTTCGAACAAAAGCCCCTCTGATAGTTAAGCAGAAAGAGGGAATCGGGTACATCCGCTTTAATAATAATCTAGGTAATTCTGAAACCGTTCGTGCGTTCAAAGAAGCTCTTGAGTCACTTGAATCAACACAGGGGTTAGTGATTGACCTGCGTAATACGCCGAGCGGGGGAAACACTGGTGTAGCTGAGCCTATCTTGGGGCACTTTGTAAATGCCAAAACCGCATATCAAGGTTACAAAATTCAAAATGCGGGAAAACCCTACCAAGAAGCAGAGCTACACTTGGCCTATGTTACCCCTTCATTACCTTATTACAGTAAGCCAGTAGTGGTACTCGTTGGTCATTGGACCGGCAGTATGGGAGAAGGTATGGCTATTGGCTTTGATGCCATTGGTGCAAAGGCGGTAATCGGCACACCCATGGCTGATTTACTTGGCGGGATAAATCAATTTCAACTACCTGAATCGACCATAACTTTAGAGCTGGGTTTTGAACGTCTTTACCATGTGAACGGCTCATATCGAGAGGACTTTGTGCCCCAGGCAGTATCTTGGGACGGGCATACAGCCAGTGACTCAGAATTAAATGCTGCAATAGCTCTGTTAAAAGCAATATAGCTCAATTACATACAAAGCTAGAAAGCACTTTCGTATTTACTTACAATCCGCTTCTAACTTTTTGAGCGAACATACTATGACTGCGATTGGGATTGACTACGGTACATCAAATTCTGAGGTTGTGTATTTTGATGGAACGGCCCATCAGCACATCAAACTCGACCCGTTAGATAAGAAGGGCAATAAAATCCGTTCTTCGGTGTTCATCTATTTTGAAGATGAACTGCCGCCGCCTCCTGATGCCATGGTTGAAGCGAAAGTGGCGCAGTTACAGCGCGTTATCAGTGAGCAAATAGATAAGGCGAAGGACGGCTATTATTCGGCAAAAGATCCAAAAGAACAGGCGATGTATAGCGACCGTATCGACTCGCTGCGCGGTGATTTGCACAACAAGCCTGCATTACAGCGTAAAGCTATTGCGCAATTGATGCATGCCATGTCGCTAGACGAAATCCCTTTGCTGCGGTTGGTAGAGCACGGTAAGTTTGCGTTTGGTGAAGAAGGGTTTAGACGCTTTCTTAAAATGCCTGATAAAGGCCGTCTAATTTATTCACCTAAGAACTTTCTAGGCGCCTCGCTAGACGGTGACCAAAAACAAGCATTCATCGGTATTATTGCTAAGCAGCTGGCCTATTTTAAACAGTGTGCAGAGCAACAGCTAGGCAAGGCTGTTAATAATGCAGTTATTGGCCGTCCTGTTAAGTTTCACGGCACCCGCGGTGAAGAGGGGAACGCGCAAGCCATTCAAATTATGACTGAAGCGGCGATGAAAGCCGGGTTTACAGGGGTTAATTTCCTAGATGAACCTATCGCAGCGGCGTATAAAATTGAGCAAACCCTACCAAGGGATACCACTACGCTGATTGTCGATATTGGTGGGGGGACCACGGATATTTGCTGTATTAAGCTTTCCCCAGAGCGTTCAAATCAGCTTGATCGCAAAGATGATGTTCTGTCGGTAACAGGCAGACGATTAGGCGGTATGGATTGCGATAAAAGCTTGGTGCTTAAGGCTATTGCCCCAGAAATGGGAATGGGCCTTAAGATGATTAACGGGCTTCCTGTTCCTCCCACGTACTTCTCTGACATGTGTGCGGTTGATAACATTCCTGCTCTTACTCGCTTTTTCTCTGACGATTACGGGTTAGATATTTCTCAAACCATGTCTGTGATTAAAGAGCCAGCCCAACTAGAACGCTTGCTTATTGTTCAGGAGAACAAGTTGTCTGCCCGTGTGGTGAACTCGGCTCGATTAGCCAAGGAACTACTGTCGAGTAAGCAGAACATTACCTTGCCGCTGCACTATATCGAAGATGATTTTGACGTGGAGATTTCGCAAGACTCGCTCAAAAAGGCATTAAAACCTTGGCTTGATAAAGTGAAAGCGCTAGTGGTGGAATGCTTGGAAAACAGCAGTGAAAAGCCAGAAGTGGTGATGATCACAGGAGGTATGAGTTTATCGCCAATCGTCGTTGATGCGCTATATGAAAACCTACTTACCGGTTTACCTCGATTAGAGAATGACGCTTTCAACTCGGTGTGCGAAGGATTAGCTATTCAAGCGGCGAAGCACGCTTAACCTTTTCTATTCTTTTTTCGATATGAAAAACACTAAGCCTTAGCGTAGTAGCCTTTACTACGCTAAGGCTTTTTTGATCAGTGCTTAAGGATATTGTGTTCTTTTAGATAAATCGCGATGGCCTCAGGCGACTCGAAGGCTTTTAACAGCATTTCTTGTGCGCGTGCTTTCACATCATTGTCTTCTGATGATGACAGTAGGTGATACCATGTTTTCACTAAGGCTAATGGCGGCGTTTGGTTCATTAGTTGTCGCTCCAGCAATTCTTACTGCAAAAATACACAAAAATCATCGTAACGTATGATTTGCCAATACAAGCTCTGACCAGCATGGAAAATCGTGTAAATAAACGTCATCGCGCACTTCTTACAAGCTGCTGTGTAAATTACACAGCAACAAAATAGAAAACGAGTGCGCTTTACGCTAACGGATTTACCTCGTTACCGGCTCAAGCTTGTGTGAGCATGGGTTTCAGGAATCGACCTGTATGTGAAACTTCTTGTTGTGCCACATGCTCAGGTGTTCCCTCTGCAATAATCTGGCCACCTCCGGATCCACCTTCGGGTCCAAGGTCAACAATCCAGTCTGCGGTTTTAATCACATCTAGGTTATGCTCAATAACCACAACGGTATTACCGTGATCGCGTAGTCTGTGAAGGACGGCTAATAACTGTTTAATATCGTGGAAATGCAACCCCGTGGTTGGCTCATCCAAGATATAGAGTGTTTGCCCAGTGTCTCTTTTTGACAACTCTTTCGCCAATTTCACGCGCTGCGCTTCACCACCTGATAACGTAGTGGCTGCTTGGCCTAGTCGAATGTATGACAAGCCTACGTCCATGAGGGTCTGCAATTTACGTGAAATAGCCGGAATAGCATCGAAGAACTGACGGGCATCTTCCACCGTCATTTCCAACACTTCGTGAATGTTCTTATCTTTGTACTTTATCTCAAGAGTTTCACGGTTATAGCGTTTGCCCTGACACACGTCACAAGGCACATACACGTCTGGCAAAAAGTGCATTTCCACTTTAATTACGCCGTCACCCTGACACGCCTCACAGCGACCGCCTTTTACGTTAAAGCTAAAGCGGCCAGGCTTGTAACCCCGTGAACGCGACTCTTGTGTGCCGGCGAACATTTCACGAATTGGAGTGAAAATACCAGCGTAAGTCGCCGGATTAGAGCGCGGCGTTCTGCCGATAGGGCTTTGGTCAATATCAACCACTTTGTCGAGCTGGTCTAATCCTGTCATCGACTTATGTGGTGCCGGTTCAGACGTGGTCGCCTTGTTCAGCTCGCGTTGCGCAATTTTGTAGAAGGTGTCATTAATCAGCGTTGATTTACCCGAGCCCGATACACCCGTCACACAGGTCATTACACCGGTAGGTATACGTAAATCAACAGACTTCAAGTTGTTGCCGGTAGCGCCTAAAAGCTCTAGCCACTTGTCGTCTTTAACCGGTGTGCGAGTTGCAGGAATATCAATCTTCTCTCTACCAGATAAGTATTTTCCAGTAAGTGAGTGTTCACTGTTTTTGATATCTTCAAGCGAACCTTCGGCAATTATCTCACCGCCATGTACACCCGCCCCCGGGCCGATATCTACAATGTAATCGGCTTCGCGAATGGCATCTTCGTCGTGCTCTACAACTAGTACGGTGTTACCCAGGTCGCGCAAGTGCGTAAGCGTGCCAAGTAAGCGTTCGTTATCCCGTTGATGAAGACCGATAGAGGGCTCATCCAGCACGTACATAACGCCCACTAAGCCTGCGCCAATTTGACTTGCCAGTCGAATGCGCTGAGCTTCACCGCCCGATAGGGTATCGGCGCTGCGCGACATAGAAAGATAGTTAAGACCTACGTTTACCAAGAAGCGCAAGCGGTCCATGATTTCTTTCAAAATCTTCTCGGCTATCTGAGCACGTTGACCTTCAAGGTTGAGTGTCTCGAAGAAGCCGTACGCATCGGCAATCGACATGTCAGCAATGGCTGGCAGGTTGGTGTCTTGTATAAATACATTACGTGCTTCAACACGCAGCCGGGTGCCGTTACAGCTACTGCAGTGCTGCTGGCTTAAATATTTTGCTAGCTCTTCACGCACCGAATTCGACTCGGTCTCGCGATAGCGACGTTCCATATTAGGGATAATGCCCTCAAATGGATGCTTGCGTTCCATTACGTCGCCGCGCTCGTTTATGTACTTAAACGACAGCGACTTGCCTTTAGACCCGTAAAGCACAATGTCTTGGTGCTTTTTATCGAGCTCTTCAAATGGCGCGGTAAGGCTAAATTTATAATGGTCTGCTACTGCCTGTAGCATTTGAAAATAGTAATAGCTGCGCTTGTCCCATCCGCGAATAGCGCCGCCAGACAGACTCAATTCGGTATTGCCGACTACGCGTGCGGGGTCAAAGAACTGTCTTGTGCCTAAGCCGTCACAGGTAGGGCAGGCGCCCGCTGGGTTGTTAAATGAAAACAGGCGCGGCTCTAATTCACTGATGCTGTAACCACAGTGTGGGCAGGCGAAATTAGCAGAAAACACAATTTCTTCTGCGTCTTTATCGTCCATATCAGCCACAACCGCGTTACCGCCAGCAAGGCTGAGCGCCGTCTCGAACGATTCCGCTAAACGCAGCGCCATGTCATCGCGCACTTTAAAGCGGTCAACCACAACTTCGATGGTGTGTTTCTTGTGCAAATCGAGAGGCGGCGGATCGGATAGATCACACACTTCACCGTCGATTCGCGCGCGAATAAAGCCTTGAGCAGATAGGTTTTGCAGCGTCTTAACGTGCTCGCCTTTACGCTCTTTAACAATAGGTGCTAGCAGCATTAGCTTGCTGCCCTCGGGCATCGCTAACACTTTATCGACCATTTGGCTGACCGTTTGTGCATCTAGCGGCACATCGTGGTCTGGACAGCGTGGCGTGCCCACTCGCGCGAACATCAAACGCAGATAGTCGTATATTTCAGTGATGGTACCCACCGTTGAACGAGGGTTATGCGATGTTGATTTCTGCTCAATGGATATTGCTGGTGATAAACCCTCAATATGATCAACATCTGGTTTTTCCATCATAGATAGAAACTGACGAGCATAGGCAGACAAAGACTCAACGTAACGACGCTGACCTTCTGCATATAGCGTGTCAAAAGCAAGAGACGATTTACCCGAGCCAGAAAGGCCGGTTATCACCACCAGTTTGTCTCGTGGCAGTGTTAAATCGATGTTTTTCAAGTTGTGGGTGCGAGCACCGCGAATTTCGATTTTATCCATTGAAGCCTAAATGAGAGAAAAAGAATCAGTATGCCATAGGTGTCAAGTAAAGTGATATGACATTCAAGTTATACTGTAAGCGGAGTAAGCAGATCACCTCGCGGACACAAGCTTACGATTAGTTCTCGCTTAACGTCATTGCAAAGTGGTGATTTTATCCCCACTTTTAAACCCCTAATAAGAAAAAGGGTAGCGCGAAAGGGCTAAATCTACCTCGCGAGCAGAAGAAAATACCAACTGTATTATGCTACACTTCGCGACCTTATTCTTAATGCAGCAGAAACAGGTGTTCTCTGCGCGCTTTTATGTTTTTTTGATTTTATTTATTGAGGGAAACAGACGCTTTGAACGCTTTGGAATTACGCGCTGCGCTTGCACTCGCCTCCGTTTACGTATTACGCATGATGGGGCTGTTCATGGTTATGCCCGTGTTGGCTGTAGCCGCAATGGACTACCCGGATTACTCGCCGCTGTTGGTAGGACTTGCCGTGGGTGGATATGGCCTAACCCAAGCTGCGCTGCAAATTCCTATGGGTATGATGTCTGACAAATGGGGGCGTAAACCCGTTATTTTGCTAGGGCTTGCTGTATTTGCATTAGGAAGCTTTGTAGCAGCAAACGCCGACAGTATGGCCATGATGATTGTTGGGCGTATTCTTCAAGGTGCTGGGGCTATTGCAGGTGCGATAATGGCGCTAGCTACCGATGTAAGCCGGGAAAGTCAGCGAGCCAAAGTGTTAGCTATTATAGGCATAGCCATTGGCTTTTCATTCTATTTAGCCGTTATTTTAGGGCCTCTTATTGCGAACAACTACGGGCTTGCAGGTGTGTTTGGTATTACTGGTATTCTGGCCATTCTTTGCATGCCGCTGGTTAAATGGGTAGTGCCAAACGGTGTGCAGCTGAGCAGTGGCGATACACTCCCACAAAAAGACCAGCTAAAGCGCTTAGCCTTCTCTTCTCAGTTATGGCGTTTAAATATCAGTGTGATGATTCTACACATGATGATAACACTGTTGTTTGTTCAACTGCCCGTTACGCTACTGAATTTTGATATGACGCTAGACAGTCATTGGACGGTCTATTTACCCGTTTTAGGCGCGTCAATTGTAGGTCTAATTATCATGATGGGAGCAGCAAGAGGCCGTACGCCTAAATCGCTCCTTGTAACCGGCGTTGTATTAATGGGCGGCGCGTTTTTGGCGCTGAGTTTAGAGGACCATAGCTGGTGGTGGGTTACCGCTGCCGTGGTGCTTTTCTTTACTGGCTTTAATTATTTGGAAGCGAATTTCCCTGCATTGGTGTCGAGCATTGCGCCTGCGGGACAAAAAGGAACGGCCATGGGCCTCTACGCCAGTTTTCAATTTTTCGGTGCGTTTTTGGGCGGTGTAATTTCAGGTTTAGTCACCGATATTTGGTCGCAAGAGTTAGCTTATGGCATTGGTGCTGCTAGCACTCTGCTTTGGCTTTTTATTATTCTTGGTGTTAAAGAAGTGAGCCGGGTTAAGCGTGTGATGATGAATGGAGATTTTGATAGTTCAAATGTTTCCAGCATTGAAGCCGAGCTGCTGTTAGTGCCTGGTGTGTTGGAAGTGACATTAAACAGTCAAAATAACGCGGTATACCTGAAAGTTGATCGTGATTTTGATGCGGTAAAAGCGCGAGACGTGTTGTCTGCATAGTTGCTTATTTCATTGCAACCATGAAAGGTTAGCATCACACTATTTTTGAAAAGGAAGCGAAGACCATGATTGACCTAAGCAGCTACAAAGCCATTATTTTTGATATGGATGGCACCTTGGTCGATTCAATGGGCGCGCATATTGATGCGTGGCAGCTTACGTGCGATGCGTTTGGTTATCCTTTTGACCGAGACTATCAATACAGTTTAGGTGGTGTTCCTACCTTTGAAACCGTACATCTTATGAATGCAAAGTATGGGAAAAGCCACGATCCAGCAGAGGTTGCTTCATATAAAAAACAGGCCTTTGAAGGGCTAAACCATGTGCCAAGGCTTATCCAAGATACCCTGGACGTGTTTAACCATTATAAGGGAAGCATGCCCATTGCAGTGGGGACAGGCTCAGATAGGCAGCATGCGCAAATGGTGTTAAATGAACACGGCCTGCTAGCCCAACTATCTGCGCTGGTTACAGCCGATGACGTCACTCAAGGTAAACCTCACCCTGAAACCTTTGTGCGTGCGGCAGAATTAATGGGTGTAGCAGCACAGCATTGTGTGGTGTTTGAAGATACCGACATGGGACGAAAAGCGGCGGTTGACGGTGGCATGGCGTGCTTTATGGTCGACAATACGCGGCTCATCTACTGAATCTTACCCTGATTGAAAGTTCGAGCTTAGGGCTTACGCGCACTCAATCGCGTTCACTTTATAGTTTCTTAGGCTTATACCGCCTCTAGTTCGCTTAGCGCATTTCCGCAGTTGTGTAACAGTGAAGATTTTATACGTTTGGTGGCATCATCAATGGCGGTTTTCATTGCATCGATAGCAATCTGATTGCTCTCTTTTTCACTGACACTGGCGTTCACATTCATGCTTTGCCCTCTGAAGGTGGTGGCGGGTGAATACTCATCGGCATAGTCAGGTTTGTACTTAACATTAAGCACCACGGTGGCAACCATATTACTTCCTAAGCTTTTTATAAACGCGCGGTTTAGTACTACTTTAATGCTGTTGGCTGCTTCAATATCTGGGCTGACATTCATCGCTTCTAAGCTTTGCTGTAACAGTGAATAGAGCGTATCTTCTGTTACATTACTGCTTCCAACGAGCAAGTCTTTACTCGACCGTATGTCGATTAGTTCTGCCAAGTTAATTGGACAAGCTTTCGCTTTAGACATGGTTAGCTGATAGTCTTTTCTCTGCGACGCAGGAATTAATGATGAGTCAAGCTCGGGTGGCGTAGACTCGCAGGCAATAAGTAAGGGTAGGGCACAGCAGGCAACAATAAGTCGAGCTGGTGATGTAGCGTAAGACATGGAAAATGTTCTACTTTTCATTAAATTATTTTTGTTTTATGCAGATAAATTATGCAAGTAATATTGTCTTTAGTATAAGAAAGTTTGTATCGCTAAGAAACAGAACAACTGTTGCAAACTGTTACAGCTTGTTTAGCATAGGAATGGGACTGTTGATTTTGCTGAACGAGTTTTTGATCAGCGACACAACCATTACATCTATATAACCTGAATAAAAATTTCGCCATAACCATTCAACACGGACAGTTCTTTAATGATGAGCTTAAAAAACGCGGTAATCAGTGTAGTTGCAAGTGTGTCACTTATTGGGTGTGCAATTAACGTGTCCCCTTCGGCCTTCTTTTATCAAGACACTCAGCAAAAGCCCCTTGATACTACGAAGCTACACGCGGCAATTCAAAAGGACAAAACCTCAGCGGGCATAACCCGTGTTGAAGTTAAAAATGAAGCTGGGTTAACTTTGAGAGGCGTTGCTGTTTCTTACCCTGACCCTATTGTTAACATTGTTTTCTTTGCAGACAATCGTATGCCTGTAAGCGAAAACAACAGCGTTATTCATAGACTGGGTAAGTTGCCCGCTAATATATTGTGGCTCGATTATCAGGGAGTAGGAGCCAGTGATAAAGCGAAGGACTTAAGTATTAACGCTATCAAACAAGATGCGTTAACCCAGTTTGACTATGTAGCAAGTGCGTTTGACGCCTCAATTCCCACTATCGTTCACGGCCGAGGTATAGGCAGCTATTTCGCAAGCTATGTTGCTGCAAATAGAAAGATAGACGCTTTAGTATTAGACGGCGCTTTCAATAATATCTCTGATTTAATTGCCAACATAGTGCCAGGCTTCTCTAATTCATTCACAAACATGAAGCTTCACGATGAAGTTCATAGTATGCAAATAGCCCCAATCTTGCGTCACTATGAGGGACCGCTATGGCTGGTAGTGGGTGAGGAAGACAAAATAACGCCTTACCCGATTAGTCAGCAGCTATTAGAAGATGCATCAAGTAGCGAAAAGTATATTTCGGTCATTCCTGGTGCGACGCACAACGCAACGCTAAAAAGTGACTATGCCATACAAGAGTACAAGCAGTTTTTAGCAAGATTCACTCAGTAATAGAAACCTTACTCGTTGTGGATAAGTAGTGGAAAACCTTGTTGGTAAGTCTGTTAATAGCCATATAGAACAACAGATCACGATCTTTTCACCACTTTCTGGTCGGATCACGAAATGTCAGTTAAATCAAGCGCTGTAGAGCAACTGTGCTCGATCTTAATCTTTTTTGATCGTAAAGCTGTGCAGGATCAGGCAATTTTGCTCTTTGGGGATAAAAGTTCGAGGCAAAACGATCAAGCGGGTATTTTTGTCAATAGTTTCGTGTCATGAAATTTTTAGAACACAGTTGCTCAACTATACATCGAATTACGATTAATCATCCATCAAACTGGCTTGTAAGTGATTAAAAAAATACCCGCCATAGGCGTAATGCCAGTCAGTTAAGCTGACTGGCATTTTTCTTTGTGGGGTATTTAGTCGGTCTTTTCCTCACTACTCTGGGGT
>NZ_CAMZMZ010000049.1:0-27972 GCF_947311905.1 Alteromonas sp. CyTr2
TCATGTTCATCTGCCTATCCTTAACTCTCTATAGAGTAAATTGAGATAGGCAGTTACACAAAATTAGTTACAGTCTCACCGAACTTCCCCTTTTCGTTGCTAACGAAGAAGGTAAAGTTCTTAAAATCGAGTGGAAAGAATTATAACTTAATACCTTATTTAGTACTGAGTGCTACCACCATAAGTCGGAGCTTTCTTCTTGTATTACGAGAAGGCCAGTACTGTATCGACCGAGCTGAATGAGTACTGAGCCAAAGTATTACTAACTAATCCATAAAATTATCAACCGTTTCGATTAGCTCATCCACGTTTTCAATCAGTGTTTGACGCTGTTTCTCTGAAAGAGTTGAAAATATCTCGGCCAGTAGCGTTGCCGTCATAGTCATATTATGAGCACTACTTTGCTTGTACACATCGCTTTTATAGTTATCCGGATTTTGCATGAGAGCCACCAATTCTTGCTCAAACCTTTCGTTTTGCTTGCGCGAAACGAATAGCTTTCTTGCCGCATTTTGAATGTTTCTACGATACGTTATCCAAGCGTCACCTGTAGGAATAAACTGTTGTGCATAGGTGCTAACAATTTGTTTTTGCTCTTTACTTAGATCTCCAATACGCTCACCTATTGTTTCTTGTATTCGCTCAATTCTATCTTTAAGTCTCTCTGCTTCAGACTTTTCCAGCGCCTCTTGTCGCTCTTCCTCTTCTTCTTTATTGTCTTTTTCTAATGCCGCAAATAGGGTGACAACTTGCTCATCATCGAGTGTTTTAGCAATAGCCGCTAATTCAGGACTGACCTCGTCTCGTACGCGCTCCCAATGCGATCTAGCTAGCTCAAGGTTGTTATAAACAATACTCGAATTAAGGGTGTCATTCTGAATCTGCTTTTTTATATCCTCTAATTGCGCTTTATAACGAGTAAGTTCACTCTTCTTGTGCCAGCTCAACCAATTTTGTAAATGCGCATCAAACTTCTCCTCTTGCTCATCTTTAAGCTCGATGTAGTCGTCCATGTACCAATACACCCACCAATCCAGGTTGTTATATGCCAGCTTAGAACTGCATGAAGTAAGAAAAATAATAAAGACAACAACCAACAATGAACGCATAGTATTTCCTTTTTTACGTTAGTTACGTCGTGACAAGTAAAAACGCTTATTGCTGTGTACCGAAAAATTGAATTTTACTTTGATATTACGCAATAAATATCCGCAACAGAGAACTTTACGTTGCACAGCCTTTACTCTACTTTAATGGCATTGCCTGTAAAAAGAAGGACTTTAATGTGTCAAAACGTGTCGCAATTTTAACCTCTGGTGGCGACGCCCCAGGTATGAATGCATGTATACGTGCCGCAATTATTGCGTGTCAGAAAGCTAATTTTACCTTGCTTGGCTACAAGCACGGCTACAATGGATTACTACAGCAAGAGTTTATTCCTCTATCTCTTGATTCAACGCACAATCTTATCCAGCAAGGTGGCACCATACTGCACAGCGCAAGGTGTAAAGAATTTAAAAATCGTGAAGGGCTTATCAAAGCGGCTGATAACTTGAGACAGGCCGAGATCGACACACTTATTGTAATCGGTGGTGACGGATCTTTTCGCGGCGCAGCAAAGTTGAGCGAACTATGGGATGGCCAGATTCTTGGTATTCCGGGAACCATTGATAACGATATAGCGGGTACTGATGCGACTATAGGCTACTTTACCGCAATAGATACCGCCATGAGTTCTATCGATAAAGTTCGTGATACAGCTGATGCCTTCGAACGTATTTTCCTTGTAGAAGTAATGGGTCGCAATGCTGGCTTTTTAGCATTAAATGGTGCCCTTTCCGCGGCTGCTGACTATGTGGTTGTTCCTGAGTTTTTTGAATCCGCTGAGACTGAAATCAAAAAGATCGTAAACCAGATAAAAGCGCAGCGTGCTTTGAAAGGGCCCGTCAGTTTTATTGTTGTAGTAGCTGAAAACGTTTGGCCTAATGGCTTAACAGGATTAACCGAAGCTTTGCAGTATCACAATATCAACGACGTTAGGCCAGTAACCTTGGGACATGTCCAACGTGGCGGCTCGCCGGTAGCACAGGACCGACTACTCGCCACTACTCTTGGCGAATTCGCCATAAGCTTAGTAGGAAGCGACGTCACCAACATAATGGTTGGTGAAGTTAATCAGCGCCCTATTACCGTCCCCCTACCCAAAACTTGGGAAGAAACAAAGCCCCTCAATCAAGCCCGGGTTGACGCTATGCGTACCCTAATGAACGAAAGGTACAGCTGCAACTAAGTAAGATGGTTCAGACGCTGTTTAATTTGAAACATTTATAGATTGTAAAAACAAAAAAGGCGGTGCTTTATAATAAAACACCGCCTTTTAGTACTTCATGCTCAAGCTTCTTTACATCTTCATTGCCGCTTTCACTTTATCACGATGACTGCGACTCACTTTAAGTTCTGTATCATTTTGAAGTATTAAATGATATTCGCCACTAATATGGCTCACTAACTTTTTAACAAAACGGATATTAGCAATAGCTGAACGGTGCACTCGAACAAAGAACTGTGGGTTTAGTTCCTGCTCAAGTTCTTTCATGGTTTTGCGCATTATATGCATGCCATCCAGTGCGTGAACACACATATAATCACCTGCAGCATCAATCCATTGAATGTCTTGAACGTTTACGCGCGTTACTTCTGAGCCATCTTTAATAGCCAATACATCTGGGTATGGATTGGTTTCAACCGGCTCACCATTAGCTAACTTGCGTAAAATCTCTTCGCAATCATCGCCTGTAAGTTCAGCAACAAGGCTTACCAATTTTTGTGACTGCTCATCTTGATGTTGAGTTGAGTAATATTCACGTACTTTGTTTAACGCCGCACCTAAGCGCTCGTCGTCTGCTGGCTTTAACAGATAATCTAAAGCATGCACGTCAAATGCTTTTATTGCGTAGCTGTCATAAGCAGTTACGAAAACGATCATGGGAATGGGCTGTTTCAGTTCGCGCAACTTATGAATAACCTGAAAGCCGTTTAAACCGGGCATTTGAATATCTAAAAACACCAAATCTGGACGATGTTGAGAAATGCTACTTACAGCCTCTAGGCCGTTCTGACACTCTGCAAGCACCTGCACATCATCATGACGCTCTAACCTGGCACGAAGGCCCTTGCGTGCTAAAGGTTCGTCGTCCACTACAATGGTTTTAATCACTTGCTTTGTCATGTTATACGTCCTTAACTTCATAGGGAATGCGTATTCTAACTCGCACGCCTGAAGGCTGATTGTGTTCTATAGAGAATGCAAAATTACGATGATAGAGGGATTGCAAACGCTCTTTTATATTGGCTAGGCCTACGCCGTTTTCTCGACTAAGTGTTCCGTCTTTGATATCTGCACCAGGGCCGTTATCGGCAACATCCATTAACAAATCATTGCCAAATGTACGTGCCGTAATCGCTATACGACCACCATTTTCCATCTTAGATATGGCGTGCTTTATTGAGTTTTCAATAATGGGCTGCAAGATCATGCTCGGCACAAGTGCACTTTCACACCCTTCATCGATGTCCCATAGTACTTCTAGACGATCGTCAAAACGTACCTTCTCTATCTCTAGATAGAGTCGTAATGCCTTTATTTCCTGACCTAGCGGTACTCGCTTTATCGGGTCGTTGTCTAATGAATAACGTAGAAAGTCACTCAAACGCGACACCATCGCTTCTGCTGTGTCGTTCTCTTTTAAAAGAATAAGGGTTGAGATAGCGTTAAGCGTATTGAAGAGAAAATGCGGGTTGAGTTGATAGCGCAACATCTTTATGTGAGCTTGGTGCGCCATGGTACTCGCCTTTAGCGCGTTCTGCTTCTCTTTTTGAAGCATTTGGAAGTTCTTGATGCCAAAGTACACACCACTCCAACACCCCACCATTATTAGCGAGTTAATAGTGTTGGTAAAATACATATACCATTCGTCTGGGCGATATCCGTGCTTGTAGATTTCCCAGTAGTTAATGTTTTTTACCACGGCCCATAGCAAAGCAATTAAGTAGCACGACACAATCACTATGATGATCATGTTGAGCGGTGATTGCTTTCTTGCCCATCGATAGATGTAGCGAAGCGGAATGGTTAGCAACCATCCTGCATAGGCATTAAGCATGATGATGAAAACCCAAATGGGTCGAACATCATGGAGAAAAGATCCGATGTAATAAATTATTGCGAACCCTGCCCAGCCTGCACTGTGCAATGTCCAAAATAAACGTTCATTACTTTCTATTACACGCTGAAAGCGACTCACAATATTACCAATTTAAAAACTTATAAGAAGATTATACGCAAGCCTTGCCACGACCCAAGCGCCTTGGTCGTGCCCCTTATGCTTCTTGTCGCAGGGCAAAATCTTGAAATTAGACATGTTTTGGCTATATCAATTCGCTGATTACGCTCAGTAACTGATATTCATTCTTTTCAGCCAGTGCACCCACCACCAGGCTGGGCCAACCAGCAAGAAGCGCAAATCGTCAAAAAACGAAGGCTTTTTGCCCTCGATATGATGGCCAATAAACTGCAAAATCCACATAACGACAAACAGTACAAGAGAAAATAACCATACTGAGATACTGAAGTGGTCTAGGGTATTAACTGCACCGAAACACAGTATAGTTAAGAGGGTCATTGCAGCCCCAATCGGACCAGACAACATAAAATAATAATACAATACGGGAACCGCTATGATATGCGCCCACGTTATATCGAACTGCGCAATCACATAAGGTACCGGCAAACTCCAAAGCAAACCTATCGTTACGAAATAGATGCTGGGTACGGCAATAGCATGGATGATAACGTTGGTCTTGTTTTGGTGGCTTTCACCGTACTGCATTAAAAGTCGCTCAATACTTCTCATGTAGATCCCCTTAGCCTGTTATTTTGATTATTATCTAAAGAGCACCCAACTATTGTTTTCCTACGTTAACAATGTGTGTCGGGACAACAGCGTTTTTATCAATTTTTCTTCACAGGTAAAGGCGAGCCCATAATAAACCACATCACTATCAAGCTTATGATTTTTAACTTTTGCAGTAAGCGCTACTTCTTTACCGTCCAACGAATAGTTTAGCTTAACCTCAGCTTCATCGAGCATTACCGGCCAATTTGGCTTGACCTGTAACGCTACTTTGCACCCTTTTTCACTTAAATCTATGATGATCCCCGTTACATTTTCGTCACTGGGATAAACGTCAGCTTCTAACGTTACTGAAACGCCAAGTTGAGCACGCTTTACAGCGCGAAGCCCTATACTTTCAATACGTTTCGGAAAGGTTGTAATAAGTAAGCCTGATGGCTTTGAAAGCAATTTGAGTACTTTCACTTTAAACGCAATAACCTGGCCAGTATCGCCCTCAAGCACAGAACGCACCACGATATCGTTGCCAACAGTCAGAGCATCCCTAACGGTAATCCACTTCGCCGATGTTGGAATATGAAAAAGCAAACATTCATCAATAAGCATGCCTATGTAGTCAGTCTTCACACGCTTTGGCGCTGCAGGCATAGCAATTTGTAAATCTACTGTATCGCCGGGTACCAGCGTACGCAACGAGTCCAAATTATCTTCGCTTAGTAAATTGCTTTGTATTTTTTCAGCCATTTGTATTTGTTATTGCTGGATTTAATGTCATTTAACTCAATGTACGCATCAAACAAAAACTTATCAATACTACGATTGAAAACCATGTTCAATAAACGTAAAAATTGCCCCTTAGTAGCAGGCAATCTATTGGGATTAACTCAATAGGTTGATATAGTTGAGAGATAGTTTTGCTTATCTTTTCGGACGCTTATGACCTCTGCTCTTCGCTATACGTTAACTATTTCCAATTGGCGTGCCCATCAATTTACTGTCGCGCTGCAAATACCTGAGCATTCTGGCTCATCAATTGAGCTTAGCCTTCCAAGCTGGATCCCGGGAAGCTACATGGTGCGCGATTTTGCCAAAAGCATTATCGAGCTAACTGCAAACACTTCTGAAGGTCATAGTACTGAAAATGTTGGCGATAGAAGCGTTTATAGCCTTTCGGTAACTAAGCTCGATAAACAAACTTGGCGTATAGACACATTTGGAAAACCATGTACGGTCGTTTACTCGGTTTATGCCAACGACTTATCTATTCGCTCTGCTTTTATAAACGACCAATATGCGTTTATAAATGGAACCAGTGCGTTTCTAAACGTTTCCGGCTTCGAGAATGTGCCGTGTGAGGTGGACATTGAGCTGAACGACAGCGATTCTGCAACCTCGAATTGGAAGGCTTATACGTCAATGCCTTCTCGTTGTGAAAGCACAAGCCCGTCTCGGTGGCACTTCGTTGAAAAAAATTACGATGAGCTCATTGATCATCCCATTTACGTGGGCATTGCAGACACTCACAGCTTTGAGGTTGACGGCATTACGTTTACGTTACTTTTCTCAGGTAACAACAATATTGATTATGAGCGCATAGCAAATGACTTAACGCCAATTTGCAAACACCACCTAGATTTGTTTGGTGCTCCACAACCTATTAATAACTACCTGTTTATGACGCTGCTTGCCGACAATGGGTTTGGCGGTTTAGAGCATAAGTATTCTACTGCCCTTCTTTACCCTCGCTTCGACCTTCCTCAAGTTGGTGAAAGTGAGAAAAAAACCGACAGCTACATCACATTCTTAAGTCTGTGCAGCCATGAGTTTTTCCACACATGGCATGTTAAGCGCATTAAACCTAGCGTAATGGTGAAACCAGACTTATCTCAGGAAACGTACACGAATCAGCTGTGGATTTATGAAGGCTTTACCAGTTTCTATGATGACGTCACCCTTGCTAGAGCCGGCGTTATTGAACCACAGAAATACCTCGATATTGTTGCGCAAAATGTCAGTCGACTTTTGCAAAACGCAGGTCGCTTTAAACAAAGTGCAGCAGAAAGTAGCTTCGACGCATGGACAAAGTTTTATAAGCAAGACGCAAGCGCTACTAACAATATTGTCAGTTATTACACAAAGGGTGGCATTATCGCCCTTGGGTTAGATTTACTCCTTCGTAAACAGTCAAACGAACAAGTGAATTTAGATACCTTGATGCAGTTATTGTGGAAACACTATGGCGTGGATGAAAAAGGTACGCCTGATGACGTGATCCAAAATCTATGTACAACGCATTTTGGCATTGATGTTTCAGAATACTTAAATCGCGTGGTGTATGGCACAGACGACGTAGAATTGGCTTCGTTAGTATCTGAAATGGGCGTTAACTATGCGGTTCGTGCTCGCGTGTCAGGTGAAGATAAAGGCGGTGCCTCCTCGCTGCCTGCTATTAAAAATCAGCTTGGCGCCACGTTAAAGCCAGCTACCTTCGGACTTACGGTAATGCAGGTATTTGAAGGCCTTGCCGCTATGAAGGCAGGTATTCTTTTAAACGATGTCATTATTGGGTTAGACGGTCATATCGTCAATGCCCAGAAACTTCAACGCCTATTAGATAATGCTCAAACGCCAAAGGTAGAATTAACGCTTATTCGTGACGGGCGACTTCTAACCCGGCCTCTTGAGGTAACTGAGGCAAGAAAAGAAATGGCTTATTTTGAAATCACTGATGAAGAAAAGCTCAATCAGTGGCTGGGGAAATAACTCCGCCCTGTAGCGTAAAAACTAAAAAGGCGCTTTGAGAGTTTACCTGAAAGCGCCTTTTTCTTTATGACTGTTAAAACTAAATCAAATTAATGATTACTCTTCGGGAGACCCCGAAATGATAGTCTGTGGGTCTAAACGAGTGTTGCCCAAATTAATACGCCAATCCAGATGCGGGCCTGTAGAGCGCCCTGTTGAACCTATCGTTCCAATCTGCTCGCCTTGCTTAACGGTTTCACCCACTTCTACCGTTATAGTGTCCATATGAAGAAACGTTGAAAACACGCGCATGCCGTGGTCGAGAATCAAGGTGTTACCCGAATAATAGAGATCATCAGCCATTGTTACCACACCATCAACAGGTGCATACACAGGCGTGCCCGTTTCATTGGCGATGTCCAAACCATAATGCGGCCATTTCGGCACGCCATTTAGAATGCGCTGACTACCGTAAACACCGGAAATAACGCCTTTCGCAGGCCACTCAAACCGGGTGAATAATGCATCTAAATCAGTATTACCGCTTCGCGCGTTAGCTACGTTGATATTGTCTTGCTTAATACGCGCCGTCACTTCTGCTGGCGGAGAAACCATTTTTTGCTCTAGCCCGTCAATTCGCTGAATGTTGTATTCGCGTTTTTCAAGGGTAATGTCTCGCAGCCACTTTTGGCCGTTGTCTAATTTTACAACCAACGTTTGCTGCAGTGGCGCTTCCCGTTCAAAGCCAACAACAAATTTTCCGTCTTTGTTGGTTTGAACAGTTTCGCCATTAAGCGTTACTTTGGCCCCAGCGGGAGCTTGCCCGCGCAGTAAGGCACCTTGCGTAAACTTACCGTTCAACACTACGTTTACTTGCTCT
Organism: Alteromonas sp. CyTr2; assembly: GCF_947311905.1. Taxonomy (NCBI): domain Bacteria; kingdom Pseudomonadati; phylum Pseudomonadota; class Gammaproteobacteria; order Alteromonadales; family Alteromonadaceae; genus Alteromonas; species Alteromonas sp. CyTr2. The sequence continues at coordinate 8,536 of NZ_CAMZMZ010000049.1, forward strand.
TGACTAGATAACGCTTCTTTTTGGCCGTTTAACTCTACATCTGCATAAGCAAATGGCATAGAGGCAACTGTGCTAATTGCCACTACACAACTCATTACACGAGATAGTGCGCTATGCAATGCGTTTTTTGAAAGCGTGAATGCCATAGTTGTTTCCTTTCCCTATAACGAGCTGTGGTCAAATGTTAACCCTTTACTGTGGCGCCTTTACCTACGCCCTCATAAGCGATAACTTGGCAAACCCCGTCAGGCGTGCGTTTCTTCTGCTCTTCAAGCAGATACTGCGCCAAACACTCAACTGTTGAGTCGGTTTCGATGACTTCACAATCTGACTTAGGAATTAATAGTTCAAAATAGCCCTGTGACGACTCGTAAGCAAAACAGTAGTAATCCGCGTCATTTGAAACTTGACCTTTAAGCTTTCTGTCGCTGTACGCTATTTCGTCTTCACGGGTAGCTATATAGATGTCGGCCCAACGGTCAGCCCAGTACTGCTGACTTTCAACACACACTTCGCCGTCAAGTATAATATCGATTCGCGAACGGTGACCGTGCGCTATGCGCTGACAATTACCGTCGTGCTTTTTAAGCCCGTGGGTATAGTGATAATACGGAGAATTAATGACTTCCTCACGTAAATGCAGCGTAATGTTTTCAACGTTTTCTGGAAGATGAGTCGCCAATACTTCTTTTAAGTAAACGCCAACAGATTCCATGTTTATCTCATCAGAATAAACAAATGCATAAGCTTCAGCGGGGCAATGTAGCATGATGCTACGCCCATCAATGCAGGTAAAGCGCGCTTCTACCTGTTCAGAATCGTCGTCGTGAATAACCTCTGAACCGCTGTATTCAGCAGGTACAAGCAACTTGTGATCAACATATTCGTCGATTAGTCGCTTTAAGTTCTTTTTCACGTGACCAAAGTCTTGAACCATGCTCTCTTCGTTGAGCTCACCGTCCAAAATCACATCGACAATCCAGCTTTCCCCTACCATGCCGCGTTTTGGGCAAAGGTAAGAGAAGTCCATCACTGTCAAATCATTTACAAATAATTGCATAACACCCTTGAATCGAGTTTATATTCTACTAACTAGTATACGTTTTTTATCTTTGCTTCGCAGCGACTAGTCCATTGAAGATTGGCGATTAAGCTGATCTTTTAAATTAGGTGGAATTCCACGGATTGTTAGCGTATCCGTAGCTGGGTCGTAAAATACCCGATCGCCCATTAATTTACGTTCGAAGCTAAGCGATATACCACCGCCCTGACCGGTAAATTTAGCAAGTTGTTTCAGCGCTGCAGGGTCTGGCTGAATTTCTTTTTCAAGCGGTACTTCCATAGACTGTGTGAACGCAGAAAAGTTACTGCTAGTTTCTTCATTTTGTGGAAGTCGGTTGGCCAGTTCATCTACCGATAAACTCTCGCCCGCATCAATCTTTTCTTTAAAGTATGATTTAACTTCTTCTCTATGCTGGTGCTGCTCTTGCGGGTCTAGTGACTCACTGGCTAGGTAGGCATCGACCGTAGAAATCAGTTGTTTATTTTGCTGTTTAACATCAACCAGCTCTTCGCAGCCTACAAACTGCATAAAGAAGTCTGATACCTTACGTCCCATTCTACCTTTAATAAAACTAACGTAACGCTGCTGCTCTGGCTGAATATCCCACTGAGTTAAATCGAACCGCACAGCGAGCTGCATTTTTGCTAAATCTAAGTGTTCACGCGCAGAAAGATCCAAAGAGTTTGTCACTTCAACGTGCGAGCGGGTATTTAACAATGCAATCATCAAATACTGTGTGGCTAAATACTCATACTGGCAGAAAATAAGAAAACCGGTCTCAACCGTACCCGTTTCTGCCAAAGTGCGAACTAAGCGATTGGTCGCTGATACCGAAAACGCATGGAATGCATCTTCAACGTTATCACCCGCCGCTTTTTGAATATCCATGTATTGCTTAAGGCCTTCCGCGAACTCTGCTACGTTCTCGGTGCTTTTTTGCGTAGTCGCTTCGCCATCTTCGTTCTCCACTTTTGCTTCACGGGTAACTTCCGTCACGAAGTGGCCAACCCCTTTTCCAGGTTTAGCATTGAAACTGTGGTTTATTTGATGGGCAAGAAGCTCGATTTCCGGAGTAACAGCTAAGCAGTTGTCACGTGGAATTGCTTCAATTTTCTCTTCTTTGTTTACAATCAAACGATGTACAACAAAGTGATGAATCAGTGCACTCATAGAGTATCGGGTGTCCTGTTGCTTAAAAAGTGTCAGAAATATCCAAAGAATTGCGGGATTTTAGAATGAATGATTGTACTCACTCAAACAACGATTATAATCATTTTACGTGTAAAACCATTCTTTTTATCAAAGAAATCATAAAAAAGAGGCGTAGCAATGCCCCAACAGAGCCGCTATAGCAACGACGAATTCGAAACGCTAATGAATAACGTTATTCTAACCCTTGAAGAAGGCGGTGCAAACCGCGATCTTTCACTTATGGTGTTAGGAAATGTCATTACGCACATTTTAAATACTCAGGTAGCCCCTGAAAATCGCGAAGCCATGGCAACGCAGTTTGCCGACGTACTCAAGAAAAGCGTTAAAAATAGCTAAGGGATTGCATGATACTTGCCGAATCACCTCGTCGCCAGCGTGTTACTAAACTGGTAAATTGGGGGCATTGGTTTGCCTTGGCGAACATTATCATCGCCATAGTTATTGCCTCGATTTTTGTTTTCTCATCACCTATGCCTGGCACAGGTGTCGGCACCTTGTATCTTCTAGCCAACTGGTTCGGTCATATTGGTTTTATGACCTTTTTTGGCTTTGTTATTTTTATCCTCCCTCTTTGCTATTTGGTTAACAACCCCAGAGTCATAAAGGTCAGCGCGTCTATTATTGCAGCTGTGGGGCTAGCACTCTTGGCTTTCGATGCGTTGCTATTTAATCGCACAGGCTTCCATATTAGCTTTCACGCCGCGGATTTACTGCGCAGTGAAGCTCAGTCAACAATGGCGATAGAAAGCTGGCAACAGTGGGCATTTTTATTTCTTCTGTTTATCGTTTGGCTTGGCTTCCAGCTGGTCTTAGCCAATGCAATCTGGAAACGTGTCGAACGTTTCACTCGCCATAAAGTGGGCATCCCTGTTACTACATTTTTTGTCAGCTGTTTTGTTACCAGTCACGCTATACACGTGTGGGCTGATGCCAAGTTGTATCAACCTATCATCAAGCAGGACAACATGTTTCCGCTTTCTTATCCTGCGACTGCTAAAACGACTATGTCGCGTTATGGCTTGCTTGACTTAGCGGCTTATGAAGAAAGAAAACAACTTCAGTTCAACCCTGATATTCACAATATCACTTACCCAGCCGAGCCGGTTTATTGTTCTATTGAAACTAATAGAAACTTAACCGTGGTTGTCCAGACTGATAACGTACAGGTGGTGGACTTAAGTAACATCAAGCGCAACACCTTAAACAAAGTAGCCAATTACTATTCGACGGCCAGCAGCATAGAAGGCTTAATGACTACTACGCTATTTGGTGTTCCCGAAATATACCAAGACGCTTTATCTCAAAAGCGTCCGGTGTTATTAGCACTTCCATTGGGGTCTGGCATGCCGGTCTCTATTCACAGCGATGAAGCGTTGCCGTTGCCTCAATTAGCGGGATATTTGCAACCACTGAGCAACAATCATGATGGTTTGCATATTGCGTTTTTGAAGAGTGCTGATATCGAAAGCTATGTGAAAAACACGTTAGCGCGCAAACACGATGTGATTGTTGCAACTGGCTTTGGTAGCGAAAGTGGCAAAGGCACGCTGTACAGTACCCTTAAACTGAATGCTAGCTTAGCCAGCACGGAAGATTTAGCGCCTACCATTTTAGGCGCATTGGGATGTAACGCCCCTGCTACGTTCTATTCTACTGGCCAAAGCTTACTTTCTCCTTCAAGACCATGGCTAGTTAGCACCTCTGGTGAACGCATTGTTGTGTTCCATGACAATAAGCGTACTGACGTACTTAGTAATGGCAGCTATGAAATAAGCGACATGGCGACCGGCAAGCGCAGCAAAGAAGCGCTAAATGTCGACTTATTAAGTCAGGCTATTAAACACTTATCACGATTCTCAACACAGAATTAAAATTCTGGCGGCAGACTAAGGAAAGTCTGCCGTTAAGCGCTTCGGTGTTATGTACAACCACCCAAGATAGGTTACGCATAACCACCCATCTAATTGTTTTGCAAAAATAATCTAGAAAACCAGCACTTTACGAAATACCGGCCCAAACGGGTTCTCGCAACACACTATGTTAGAAACACAAACGAGTAAAGACTATAGTTTTAGGCCATCTAGCTAGAGGTGTGGATGTCTACCCACCATTGAATCCGATAGGTAATCCACTTTAGATATTACTGTGGTGTTTTTTGCCATAGCTGAATATGGAAGTCTGCGGTTACGCTTTTCAACGTTTCAACAATCTCATCGATTTTGCCGTTTGGCAGTTTCCAGTAAAACGGCGTCATTTTGATAAGTGCCAGCGCATGTTCTTCGCTTTCGAAATGGATAGGAAAGGAAAAACACTCATTGTAAACCCGTGTAAGCCCATCTCGTTCTTGGTTGTCGATTTCATGCTGTCTTGGATTGTCGTACACCTGCTGTTTAAGCTCAAACAGGTGTTCAGGCGCTGGATCGACCGTCACCAAAAGGCCATTGTTTTTAAGAGCCCTCACATATTCTTCATTACTCCCAGGTGCGAAAACTTGAATCATCACGTCTTGCGAGTTACCGCTTAGGGGTAAATCGAAACTGCTAGCAACAACGAACTGTGCTTGTTTGTACGCTTTAGCTGCCAGCTCTACTGCGATTTTGGCGATATCGCTACCTGCTCCTTCAACCTTTAAACCACTCGCTGAAAGTCCTTGTACCATCGCATCCAAGTAACTCCCCTCACCACAACCCGCGTCATAAACCTTTATGGCATTCTTTGATGCTTCTTCATTGGCTGCCGTTTCATTTAGTACCTTTTCCACCAGCGTCACTAATTTATTTTTCAACGGCTTATAGGCATTTAATTGATGGAATTCCCTTCTGGCTCTCACCATTGCTTTGTCGTCACCCGGAAGTTTCGATTTTTTAAATTGAACAGGCAAAAGGTTAACGTAACCAGATTTCGCTTTATCGAAGGTATGGTTGTTTTCGCAGCGAATAGGCGTTGTATGTAATGAGATAGGGAGTTTACAAAGTGGGCAGTGCCACATGACAGGTTCTTTTTACTGAGAATTTGCCGTAAAGGATATCAAACCCGACGCCTTTACGGCAATAAGCGTAACAACATCACACGCCGAGTTAACACTAATATTAAGCGCTTTCGTGCTTATTTGGAGAACTTTTACACTACAGCTTTGCCAATGGATGTTGCTCTTCAGCCCATGGAGAAGTGAAGAAATGTGCTATTGCGCTTTGCGGCACTTCATCTACTGTTTTGTATTTCCACTGTGGTGACATGTCTTTATCAATCAAAAGCGCTCTTACACCCTCTTGGAACTCACCACTTTCTCCACATCGACAGGACATATCAGCTTCCATTCTAAAACAGTCAGCCAACGTCATATTCGCACCTTTCTTACATTGCTCGAACACCAAATGCATAGTGATAGGAGAACCTTTGGCTAAAGTGCTTTGCGCTCTCTGTAACCACTTATTCTTACTCATGTCTGCGTTAAGAATGGCATGAACTACGTCGGTAACATTGTCAGCCGAACACAAGTCATTAATAAGTGCCATATTCGGCTCAACGTTGCCATTGGGAAGTTCTTCAGGCGTTTTCATTGTGTCGATAATGTGCGAAACACTAAAAGCCAAACTTTCGCTGTCGGTCTTTTCCCACGTGTATTCTACAAAGGTATTAAGCAAAGTGTCTTTTTCGGTACTCGCCAGCAAACTGTCTGCAAGCCCTACAAAGCAAGCATCGGAGCCATTCATTTGGCCGCCTGTTAAACCTAGGAAGAGACCTGCTTTACCTGGTAAGCGAGGTAGAAAATAGCTTCCGCCTACGTCCGGGTACAATCCTATCGTAATTTCCGGCATAGCAAGACGAGAGGTTTCGGTTACTATTCGATGGCTTGCACCGCATAGAAGCCCCATGCCACCGCCCATAACAATTCCACTGCCCCATACAACAATGGGCTTACTGTAATTGTGAATGGTATAATCTAGCGTGTACTCAGTTTCGAAAAATGTTTCTAAGAAAGCTGGAATTTGCCCATTAGCTTCCACCATCGATTTGTACATAGACACTATGTCACCACCGGCGCAAAATGCCTTTTCGCCAGCAGCATCGATCACAACAGCTACGATATCGTTGCGAGACTGCCATCGCTGAAGCGCGTCAAGCATGATGACAGCCATTTCCAAATCCAATGCATTTAATGCCTTTGGCTTGTTAAGCGTTAAACGGCCTATTGTGTAGTCGTTGCTAGACGTCTTGATTTCATCAACAATGACAACCGATTCCACATCTGTCATTTTCACTCCTTCCCATAGTCCATTAAATCGTGCCCGAATTAGTTCGTTAGCGAAGTGTACTACAGTACACTTCTCTCATCTGACAGCAAACGTCTACCAATGATAACGCGCATAATTTCATTGGTGCCTTCCAATATTTGATGTACGCGAACATCTCTGAAGTGACGCTCCAACGGATATTCTTTGATATAACCGTACCCGCCGTGTAGCTGAAGGGCATCGTTACATACATTGAAGCCAACATCTGTCGAGAACCTTTTCGCCATAGCGCAATAGGTGGTTTTGTCTGGGTCGTTATTATCCAGCTTACAAGCCGCCATACGTACCATTTGTCTCGCTGCAACAAGTTCAGTAGCCATATCAGCTAATTTAAACTGTAATGCCTGGAAACCTGCAATAGGTTTACCAAACTGCTCACGTTCATTCATGTAGTCGCGCGCAACGTTTAGCGCCTGCTGTGCAGTTCCTACCGAGCAAGTTGCAATATTGATTCGGCCGCCATCAAGCCCTTGCATGGCCATTTTAAAGCCTTGTCCTTCCTCGCCAAGTAACCAACTAGCATCTAATTTCACGTTATCGAACGTGATCATACGAGTAGGCTGTGCATTCCACCCCATTTTTTCTTCGGCTTTACCGTACTCAATCCCGTCGGCATTAGCCGGAACCGCGAATGCAGATACGCCCTTAGGACCATCTTCCCCCGTACGCGCCATTACAACAAGAACATCCGTACTGCCAGCACCAGAGATAAACACCTTAGACCCGTTAAGGACATACCCACCGTCAGCTTTCGTCGCCTTTGTTTTTAGCGACGCTGCATCAGAACCAGCGCCAGGCTCGGTTAGGCAATATGATGCCAGCTTGTCACCGGTTACCAGTTGGTCACACCACATATCTTTAACTTCACTGGTGCCCCAAGTGGCAATCATCCACGTTGCCATGTTATGTATGGTTAACATAGCTGTAGTCGTGGTACATCCCATTGAAAGCTGCTCGAAGATTATGGAGGAATCGAGCCTGGATAAACCCAGCCCACCTGCACTCTCAGGCGCATACAATCCACAGAAGCCTAATTCACCCGCTTTCTTTATTGCTTCTACTGGGAAGTGATGTTCTCTATCCCACATAGCGGCGTTAGGTGCTAGCTCTTGCTGAGCGAATTGACGGGCGGTGTCTTCAAAGGCTAACTGGTCATCGGTTAATTCAAAATTCATTAGGCATACCCTCAATTGATTTGCTTTTGAACTACAATAACCAATACTTACCCCTTACGTAAACGTAAAGGTAAATTTTTATTTAAAAACATTGAGGGTTAACGTAAATATTTTGTGACGAGAAATGCTGTTTCTTTATAGACTCCAGCACGAAGCAGAAAAAAGTTATCCTTTTTAATAATGCACTTTTATCTCGCCGCTGATAAGCTAGGTTGATGTAAGTAAACCTTGTTTGGTCGCCGTGGAATTCAGAATAGCTATAGTAGAAGACAATGCTACTGCTCGGACTGCGCTTCGAGGACATTTAATGTCAATTGCTAACTTATCAGTAAGTAGCTTTGCATCTGGTGTAGAACTGAAAGCGGCACTTAAAAAGCAAAACTTTGAACTCCTGTTAATGGACTATCACCTAGGTCAAGGCAAAACAGGCGTGGAATGGATCCAGAGTTTAAGAGAGGCAGGCTTTATAAGACCTAGCACAGGCATTATTTTCTTAACGTCTGATCGCTCACCGCAAATTATTGGCCGTATAATAGATTTACAGCCAGACGTTTTGCTTATTAAGCCATACACCATCGCTTCACTAACCCGCCAAATTAACCATTACTTAAGTTATCGAGACTTTGTTAAAAACGTATTGCATGCGCTGGATAACAAACAACTTGACCGAGCAATTAGTGTCGTTAGAGCTAAGATCACCGAAGGCATTCCTCCTCGGCTTGTTGCTGAAATTAGAAAGCTTTATGCGCGTCTTCTTTTCGAGAATGGTGATTTACAACGAGCGTTGAGTATTTATGACGACGTGTTAACCCGCTCTGACAAAGTTCTTTGGGCACAATGGGGAAAAGTAAAGTGCCAGTACGCTTCGGGTCAATGGCCACATTGTAAAAGCCATTTGAGCCAAATGGTTAACTCTAGCTTGGCTCGCGACAAGGCATTTGAATGGCTTGCATCCATATCATTTGAACAAGACTCCTACGATCAAGTAGAAAAATACTTAAATGAAATTAAGTTTAGTGAATTAAGCCTACCAGCTGCAAAGTTAAAAACCATTGCCTATCAAAAGCAGGACAAGGTTGTAGAAGCCATCGATCTCTTACAGAAGAAACGGGCTATGCATCGCAGTGCAAAAGACAGGTTCAATGACTTTACGTTTGAACTCGCTGAGTTCTATTTGTTTCTTGCAGAAGAGTCGCCTGAAACCAATAGAAAAGAAAGCTTGTCTCAGGCTAGAAAATTAGTAGGCATTGCCGGAAGAAGTCAGGGCGACCCGCAGACTTTACAAAAAAGAGACTACCTTTTGGCTTTCTCGGCTGTGCTGGACGGCGACTTAGAAAAAGCAGCACATTTGCTTGAAAGCGACTACGTCGACAACTACCTTCGCACTGAGCCGTCTATCCTCGTTATTGCCGCAAAAGTACATCACGGTCTTGGAGATGAACGCAAAGCTGGTGAGTTACTCTTGATGGCTAAGCGTAAAAACGCGGAGTTACAAGCTATTTCAGAACAGGTTATGAATGACGAGCTGATTTTTTCGGGTGGAGAAAGGTTAGGTTTAAATCACGAACAGGCCATTTCTATAAACGAGGCCGGCACACAACTCTTTATCGAAGGATTATTCAACAAGGCAATGAGGCATTTTTATGATGCTTTCCAACTCTCCCCCGATACCGCAGCGTTTGGCTTAAACCTTCTTCAGTGCATGATTGAGTCAGACACAGGTGTTTACCGAAAATTTAACGTCAGACAGCTACTCGACAAGATAATGTTACTCCCCTTGAATGACGTTAACAAGGCCCGTTTGGAACAGCTTACGCTATCTGCTCAAGAACAGGCGCTGTAATGTTTATTTAGCAAATTACTAAAGCTACATCCATAACCTGCGTTATGGATAAACACGCACCGCTTCCAGAACGTCACTGTTTTTCGCTGTTTAGTACATTTTATTGTAAACCAGCGGGCCTTTTATTCTTGTTAGTCTGTTAGCGTTATTTTAGTCGGGTAAGCAAACTCGATGTATCCCAACGGCCGCCACCAAGCTTTTGAACATCTGCATAATATTGATCAACAAGTGCCGTAAGCGCCAAAGTCGAGCCGTTCTTACGCGCTTCATCCAATGCAATGCTTAAGTCTTTACGCATCCAATCAACAGCAAAACCAAAATCAAAGCTGTTATTTAGCATAGTGCTGGCTCTGTTTTCCATCTGCCACGACTGAGCTGCGCCTTTACTAATAACATCGACAACCGCATTACAATCAAGCCCAGCACGCTGGCCAAAATGTAGTGCTTCAGCCAAGCCTTGTACAATGCCGGCAATACAAATCTGATTCATCATTTTTGCTAGTTGACCGCTGCCACTCTTACCAAGTAGCTGACTGTGTCGTGCATAATGTGCCATTACCGGCTCAACCGTGCTGTATACGTCTTCATCGCCGCCCACCATAATGGTCAGCTGCCCATTCTCAGCCCCAGCCTGGCCACCAGAAACTGGTGCATCCAAGAAGCCAACTTGCTTATCTTGGCAGCTTTTATATAGTTCTCTGGCAATATCTGCTGATGCAGTCGTATGATCGACCAGCACACTGCCCGTCTTCATCACTGCTAACGCCTGTGTGCCCACATCTCTTACATCATTATCGTTACCCACACACATAAATACGATGTCAGCGCCTTCACACGCCTGCGCAACGGTATTGCTAGCACTGACTTTAGCGTCGCCAGTGTTATAGGTTGTTAGCCAATCCTGTGCCTTTTGAGAGGTACGATTATAAACAGTGACCGAATAGCCAGCTTTGCTCAAGTGCCCTGCCATAGGATAGCCCATTACACCCAAGCCCAAAAAACTCACTTTCAAATTACTCATACAAAATATACTCTAGATACTTAACAAAGATGGTTGGATTACCTAAGAGTAACAGACTTAACAACAACAAAAATATAGGAAAATAATTTTGGCGCTCTATGAACACGCTATTACGTTGAACAACGGTGAACAAACTACCCTTGAACAATACAAGGGTAAGGTATTACTCATTGTTAATACGGCAAGCAAATGTGGCTTTACTCCTCAATATGAAGGACTAGAGTCGCTCTATAAAAAATACAACGATAAGGGCTTTGAAATTTTAGGGTTTCCCTGCGATCAGTTCGGACATCAAGAGCCAGGTAGCGACGAAGATATTGCGCAATTTTGTAGCCTTAATTTTGGCGTTTCATTCCCATTATTTAAGAAAACAAATGTAAATGGTCCAGATGCCAATCCGCTCTTTGAGGAATTGAAAAGCGAAGCCCCCGGTCTTCTTGGCACAAAACGTATAAAATGGAACTTCACTAAGTTCTTAGTTAATGCTCAAGGCAAGGTGCTAAAACGTTATGCGCCTACTGTAAAACCAGAAGCCATTGAGAAAGACATCGCTAAGCTTTTATCAGCGAATTAGTACGCTTTGCAGTTTAGATAGCCGCCGGCATGGCGGCAGTGAACGAGCGTTTTGAAATATACCTAATGCGTTAGTGCTCAATACATCCCGCTAGATTTATTGATCTACATCTATGTAGTTTAAATGTGAATGTGGTAATTTTTTGCCGTCTAAGTGACTTAACTGGGTACTAAAATGAATACCTCTGCACGTAAAAAAGCGCACGATAACCTCAGCGACCAACAACACAAAAGCATCGCTTTTTTTAGTACTCGCTCTTATGAACACGCTCTGTTTTCTGAATTGCTGGAAACATTAAACGGTGCTAGTGACAAAACCATCAATGCCACATTTTTTGAACACCCACTGAACGCTTCAACCGCAGCGAGTTGCAGTGGATTCAGCGATGTTGTTGTGTTTGTAAATGACGACATTAATAGGAAAACCATTGAAGTTCTAAAACACTGTGGGGTTAAACATATTGCGCTTCGCTGCGCTGGCTTCAACAATGTTGATGTGGATGCAGCAGCAAAGGCAGGTATCACTGTAAGCCGCGTACCCGCTTATAGCCCTGAAACCGTGGCTGAACATACAATTGCGCTAATCCTTACGTTGAACCGAAAAACACATAAAGCATACAACCGAGTACGCGAAGGCAACTTCAATCTTGGAGGATTGATGGGCTTTACGCTTCACGGTAAAACCGTAGGGGTAATTGGCACAGGAAAGATTGGGCAAGCTGTTATTCGCATACTATTGGGGTTTGGATGTCATGTGCTTTGCTTCGATCCGCATCCAAATAGTGATGTAACCGCAATGGGAGCCCATTATGTAACGCTAAATGAACTACTTGAAAAAAGCGTTATCGTTACCCTGCACTGCCCGCTCAACGAACAGAGTCATCATATAATCAATGCTAAGAGTATTGATAAAATGCCTCAAGGCGTCATGCTAATTAATACGTCAAGAGGCGGGCTCGTCGATGACAATGCCATCATTAAAGGGCTTAAGTCGAAAAAAATTGGATATTTAGGGCTAGATGTCTACGAAAGAGAATCCGAACTGTTTTTTAACGATCATTCACAAGACATAATTCAGGATGATATTTTTCAGCGCTTAACTACGTTTCCGAACGTTTTAATAACGGGCCACCAAGGGTTCTTCACGCTCGAAGCCTTAGAGGAAATCGCAAAAATCACGGTCAATAATATTATGACGGGTGAGAACGCGCTCTAAGGCGTCACTACAACTATCTACGTATTAGCGCGCTCATAACCCTATGTAGTCCGCCACGTAAAAATCCAACAAACTCTTTTTTACTGGCTTTTTCTATTTCTCTTTTTCTAGAATCAGCTGAAAATATTTTCCTAACCAAAGGTAAGGCGCTTGCCTATGATACTGCCGCTCTAGCGCAAGTAAGTCATCAAATTTGCTGCTTTGATGGGTTATATCTCGCATGTAATCATGGAAACAACGAATGCCTGCTTTTTCGATAATTTTGAAACCCAATGATTCACAATGTTCAACCACGCGGGTTGCACTTAACGGCTGTTTTGGATTCAGTCTAACTTGCTTTTTAACTTTCATCCCTTTCGCGATGTAATCAAAATTGCCGTAGATAGCATTGGCAAACAAATTCGCATCTTGGTTGAAAAAGCTTAGGCTTAAACGGGCCCCTGGCTTCATGTTTTTATACATAAAGTCGATAGCATCAAAGGGCGCATCCAGCCACTCTAAAACCGCATGACAAATCACTAAATCAAAACTGTCTAAATCCTCAATCTGCTGCAAATATTGATGCCTAATTGTAATATTTGGTGCATCTGCAAGCAGTGTCTCAGCTTGTTTAAGTACATCCCTCGACGCGTCAGTTAACACAACAGAATGCCCTTTAGAAGCAATATGCGCTGTCATTACACCTGTCCCCCCGCCTATTTCAATAGCGCGAACAGGCGTGGTTAAATAAGGCTCGAGAACATCACATAATAAGGTGTGCCTGAGCTTTCCCTTAGTAGTGCCATATATATTGCTTGAGAATTTTTCTGCAATACCATCGAAGATACGATCGTTATTCATATACTACAGTCATCGCTAAGCAGGATTGTCAATATCAATAAACTCGACAGGCACGTCGAATTGCTGCCCAATGTGGTCTCCTAAGGATTTCACACCGTAGCGTTCAGTAGCATGATGACCAGCAGCAAAAAAAGTTATCCCCATTTCCCTTGCCGTGTGTACAGTTTGTTCAGACACTTCTCCGGTAATAAATGCATCGACGCCCAGTTCAACCGCTTGTTCGATGAACCCTTGTCCACCTCCCGTGCACCAAGCAAGCTTCGATATAGGTTTTGATACAGGCCCCTCAATCAGCACGTCTCTCCCTAGCAACTTCTGTAATTTAACCTGTAACGCTGATCCTTCAATTTCTTCTTCAAAATTTCCGTGCATAACAACGCCAACAGGCTTCACACCGCTCACCGCACTTATATTTTGAATGCCTAATAGCGATGCAAGTTGTCGGTTGTTGCCAAATTCAGGGTGTACATCCAGTGGAAGGTGATAAGCAAACAAATTGATATCATTTGACAGTAGCGCTTGAAGGCGGCGCTTTTTCATGCCCGCAATCACTTGTGACTCACCTTTCCAAAAATAACCATGGTGAACAATTAGCGCATCTGCCTTAGCTTCTATGGCGGCATCAACGAGTGCTTGTGACGCAGTTACACCGGTTACTATCTTCTCAATTTTACTTGCGCCCTCTACCTGTAATCCATTGGGGCAATAATCACTGATCTCGCTAACCCTTAACATTCCATCAAGATAATTTTGTAGTTCTAGGCGGGTAATAGACACAAGTCCTCCGGTTGAAAGTTAGACAAATTGTTCAAAAAACGTTATAAAAAGACGCGAACGTTTAGCATTATACCTGTAATTAGACAATTATGAGTGGTGAGTAGATCCAATTTTAGTTTTGCGACACTTGCTGGCTTGGTCGTTACGCTGGGCGATTTTTTCTCAGCGTTATAGCAATTACATACGTCGCATAGCGTTCGTCATCTTAACAAAATAAAGAGCAAAAAAGCATGGCAAACTTAGACAAAGACGAAGTGGTAGCAGCATTTACCGAAGCTTATAAAAAGGCGAACGGCAAAGCACCATCTATTGAGAGCAAAAGTGGTTGGTACAGTGTAGATGGCGGTAAGAACGTCCGTTTAGCACAGCTTCAAGAGATGACAGCGTCGTTAGCTTCTGGCTCTTCTGACGCCACGAGTGAAAGCGAAGAGAAAAAAGCGCCAAAGAAAGAGGCAAAAGCCGCAGCGAGACCAGCGAAGAAAAAGGCATCTTCATCCAAAAAGTCAGGATTTTCGGTAAAGGATTTCTGGGCAGAAAAGCTCAATGCAGAGGCGCCTGGCGCAACCCTTCCTCGATAATTTTGCATAACCTAATTTAATATCTAGTTTAGCTACTGGTTTAAAAACGCAATAAATGTCGCATACCGTAAGTGTCGTTGAGGCACTTATGTTATGTGACCCCTTCACTATTTATTATGAAATAATAATAGCTTACCACTCTTTCTCAGCTGAGTATTTAACGAGCGCGCTTGAATTATTTGCCTGCTAGCCCTTGGGCTACGAATGGAACTAGGTGCTGGATAACTTCTTTTATATCGACATGCTTGTGAAAGTCAGACTCAGCTATTTCTGTTAGCGCTTGGCTCGACGCCATTGAAAATACAAAACTTCCCATCGCAAAATGCAAGCGCCAGAATAGTTCTTCCTCAGGTAGATCAGGAAGACAACGCCTTATAGCGTCGACAAGTGCACGGATACAATCACCGTAATCATTCATTAAGAACTTACGTAAATGCCCCTGAGTTTCGTTGTAGCCACGTCCTAGCAACTTAACAAACGTAGAAGTCCCCTGCTCTGAAATGGTGTTGAGGTTAAGCATAGGAGGGATCAACGAATACAAGAGTTGCTCAACGCCCTTCGCACCTTCCATAGGTGTCAAAGACGCCAAGCAAGACTCTACCTGCGGCATTAGGTGATCAAAGTACCTTTTAAACACGGCTTGAATTAAATTCTTCTTACTGCCGAAGTGATAGTTCACCGACGCCAAATTCACTTCCGCTCTGGCAGTAATCTCGCGCATGGATGTTTGAGTAAACCCGCTTTGAGAAAATAAGTACTCTGCCGCATCTAATATATCGGTTTTAGTATGCCGTGCCATATTCTTTTTATTATCTTTTTGTAGGTTAAAAATTTAACGTACGTCTGTGTTAACAATCGTTTTATCGGTCCTGAATTATCAACACAGACAAATTGTCGCTATTAAAACCAGTGACGCGCTTTGCTCATTGATTTCATAAACACGCGCTCAACAACATTTGCTGCAGACATCCCCAGTTTCTCTGCTACATTTTTCTTCACAGCATACTTAACACTAAATATTTCGCGTGCGGGATAATGAGAAAGAATATAGTCATCTGAGGTTGTGATGTCGTCAATTAAGCCAAGCGACTTAGCTTTAATACCTGGCCAATACTCGCCTGTGGCGACTTTATCGATGTCCATATCTGGACGCTGGCTTTGAACGAAGTCTTTGAACAGTACATGAATCTCTTCAATTTCTTCTTTAAATTTCGCGCGGCCTTCATCGTTGTTCTCACCAAATACGGTTAGAGTACGCTTGAATTCACCAGCGGTGTGTTGTTCAAACTCAATATCATTTTTCTTCAATAGTTTATTGAAGTTAGGCAACTGAGCTAAAACGCCTATGCTGCCAATGTAAGCAAATTGAGACGCCAGTAATTTATCTGCAACACAAGCCATCATGTAACCACCGCTTGCCGCCACTTTATCTACCGCAATCGTTAGTTTAAGACCCTTTTCCTTAATACGCTGAAGTTGAGACGCTGCAAGTCCATAGCCGTGTACAACACCCCCACCACTTTCAAGTCGAACCAAGACTTCGTCTTCTTTATTCGCTACACATAAGATAGCGGTAATTTCTTCTCGTAAGTGCTCCACTTCATTGGCGTCCATCGAACCTTTAAAGTCGATGACATAAAGACGGGACTTCTCAGACTCTTCGCCCTGTTCTGTGATTTTGGCTTTGTTTTTTGCTTTATTTTTAGCTTTCGCTTCTTTTTTCTGTTCCTTGGCTAATTTCTTTAACGCATTTTTATCTAACAGAACCTGTTTCGCGTAATTTGTAATGTCTTTCAACTGCTCAGAAATAGACACGATTTCAAGTTGCCCTTTCCCATGCTTTTGCTTACTCGCTAAGCCAACAATGGTAGATACAACCACAATAAAAGCGATAACTAGCGTTACTGCCTTGGCAACAAACAAACCGTACTCGTACAAAAACTCCAAACTTTACTCCTAGTAAAATAAACGGGTAAGCGTCGTTGTTTACCCACAACGTAAATAGCGGCCTTGCTTTGTGAAAAGCAACGCCGCTTTGCTAATTACGTTATAATACCAGTCTCATCTTATTCTGACGATAGGGTAACTTGCTCTATCTTGTTAGCCTCTATCTCCTCGTCAGTAAAGAAGATATCTCTTAGCGTAGGCTGCGTAGAATAAAGCTGAGTTTGGTCTAAGAAGTGTTCACTGCCATACTTGCGAGATTGTGAGTAGGTCAGAATACCCCGTCCCTTGGGGCCTTCATCAGTGAAGTTAATAACCATAGCCCAACTGGTGCCATAGTTAATATGGTAGCCTTCAGCTTCTGCACTCATTATGGTGTTACTATTCACAGGCTCGTAGTTATGACGTGGAAGCAACGTACCGTTCCTGTTGCTTATAACGTCAAACACGTTAAAGCCACCTTCAATATTGTGTGCACCAGCCCATGGTAGTTTGATACCAGACGCCGTGCCATCTGGCAGGCTTCGCTCAACAAACTGAACGTCCCCTAGCGGCGCGTCAAATGCGACACCAGCTTGCTCAATCACTTGAGTTACTCTTGCCAATTGTTCAAGAGTAACGTCATTTTGCAACAAGCCAGAAGGCGTAGTGACTGGTGATTCTAGTGAAAACGGCGTTTCCCACTGTGGCGCTTGGTTAAACTGGAATGCAAACTCTCTAAACACGTGTGCACCAGTACTTGTAAGGTTCATGGTGCCATCCCAATCCTCCAACGCAGCACAGGCTTGTGAAACATCAACGCTAGTTCCGTCTACATCTACAGGTGTTGAACCTTGCGCGGCGCATAGCGAAAGCAATGAAGGCAAAATATTCTCTGCTAAATAACTTCTGTTATTAAACAGTAAGCCTTCCACTTCATCTGGCGTAAAGGTTCCGTCACTTCCCGCTTCGTTTTCAATAAACTGTTGACCCATTCTTGAACGTAGTGTTTGTTGATATTCCACGCTACCAAATAGCGGATTGCTTACAACAATTGGTGAGTTTAAATTCGTTAACCAATAGCTGTCGTTCGAGTTTTGAACTGAATCCGTGCCCTCGTACTTAGGCGCTTCTTCGTATGGAACGGGTCCTTCGAAATCAAACTGCGAAATGTTACCCGGTAATACGGTAAAGCCGGCAGCTGCTTTAGTTTGAATAAGTAACGGGTTAGTCGTTAGTTGCTCAATTGCGGTTTCGGTTAGATTCGGCACGGTTGAATCGTCAATGTAGAAGACTTGACCATCATCAGAGGCAGCCATTGTATTATTGAAAATAACACCGTCGTAATCTTTAAACGCCTGCTTAAACTCGTCCATGGATGTCGCCATATTCATGGCAAGCCAATGGTCTACAATATCAAAGTTAGGCAGGTTTGCGTCTTTGATGGCAAAGGCATTATTACCATTCCAATCAAAGTTACCAGGCACTTCAATCATTGGACCGTAGTTGGTGTAATACGCGGTCTTATTAAGCTTAATGGTTTGCCCTCCACCCACTGCGACATCAATTTGAAGTGGCTTTTCATAGATGGTGCGTCTGTTGCCATCAACCATATGGGTAAGGCCAGATTCATCATTTTCGTCGAGGGTCAGCTGATACACAACAAAATGTTCAGCCGTCGAGAAGGTGTGTGTCCATGCAACGTTTTCGTTAAATCCGATATTTACTGCACCAGGCAATCCCATCAACGAGCCACCTGTTACATTCAAGTGTCCGGGTACTTGAGCATGGAAATTCCAAAAGCGTAGGTTTCCTGTGTGAGGAAAATGCGGATTGCCTAAAACCATACCTTTGCCATTGGTCGTTTTATCGCTGCCTAACCCCCAACCATTAGAGCCCATTTCTTGAGGATTTTTTTCAGGCAGACCTACCGTTGGTGAAATCTTAAAGGTAGAAGCAACGTCACTTGAGGACGTAGCTGGAGTAGGTAGATAACTCTCACCTTCAGGCGCTGCAATAAACATAGGTCCTAAGAAATTAGCGGCCCCAGGTAATAGCGCCACGCCTAATGAGTACGTTAATAGATCCACACTATCAATTTCAGTGACCCATGGTTGGCCAGCACAGCTTTGATCTTGTTCTTCTACAGGAGTTTCAGCTAAGTACCGGTTGTATCCAGCAGTGTAGCCTTGAAACATTGCACGTGAATTAGCAGACAACCGAGGTAAGTTCTCTTCTGCTAACTCTCTAATACCTAGAGTAAGAAAACCGAAATCGTTAATAAGGTGCTCTGAATCACCGCTACCAGGTACAGTATCTGGACCAAAATACTTAGCTCTCTCAGAGTTATACTTCACAATCTGGTCGGCCAGTACGCAAAGGTTATCGCGTGCAAACGCATAACCCACACCGTAAGCCATACTTTCTAGGTTATCGGCTTTCACATGCGGAACGCCATAGGTGGTCCAGGTAACATCCGCGGACAGTGTACCGTCAGGAGAAAATGCTGGAATTGGTGCTGGTGTTGGTTCGGGTGTCGTAGGCGTTGTGGGCGCTGGTTGTTCTACATTAGAAAAGTCGTTATCGTTATCGCCGCACGCACCGAGAAGTGCAGTGAGTGATAACGCAATAAGCGTCCGTTTAGCGTTAAAGGTGTTGTCAATCATCTCAAATGTTCCCTAATGATAAATGAAAAAGGTCAACCACTCTTACCGCACGCGTCTTCAAAGCGGTGTTAATTACAGCATAAGTAAAACTGATCCGACCTGAATTCACACTACATTAACAAATGAAAACATTCAAACAACATTATAATTTTTCTACAAAAAAGCCGGCAATAACGCCTAATGCCAGTCAGTTAAGCTGACTGGCATTTTTCTTTGTGGGGTATTTAGTCGGTCTTTTCCTCACTACTCTGGGGT